>JAZDHF010000205.1:0-14759 GCA_043806315.1 Planctomycetota bacterium
AAGAGTTTGTGGTGGCCGGCCAAAGCGGGTTCCAGAAGCTGGTGTTCGACGGGCTTCTTCTCGAACACATCATAGTCGGTGATGAACTTGCCGCCGACTTGCTGAATCTGAATCATGTGCCCGAACTCGATGGGCTTGGCCGCCTTGCCTGGTTACGCCTTTGGAACGTTCCAAACGTCAACAGTTAAGACGTTCCGGACTCAAGGTCCCTTCTACGAAATCTTGCGAAAAGACCCATTTTCTGAGACTGTAGCATGGCTACAGAGTTCGGACACGAAAACGAGGCCCAATCCCCCAGCCGTTTGCTGAGAATCGCTGTCGGAGGGGAGCGAACGAGGTTGCGGTGGATCACCGCTCAGTCTCGTTGGGGTTTTGCCTGTTTTTCTCGCCCGGTTCGCCCTCCTCGGGCGCGATCCACTCTGCAATGATGCTACAGTCTCTGAAATCCAGGCACTTGCGTGCTATAAACCCGGTACGTGGCGTGGGTTACGAAGCGCTAACAAGATGGCCTGCAGCTGACTTATAATCGCTTGGTCGGGGGTTCGAATCCCTCCAGGCCCAATGGCGCTGGGGGCGTCGATGAAGCGCAAAAGACCGGGTGCGTCGCACGACGCACCCGGCCCGCTTTGACGCGTGTTTCGGCTGTCGGCGCGTCCTAATCGCAGAACGCAGCCACGCTGATCGTCGCCTCGGCCTCATCGAGCAAACCGGCGGTTCCGAAGACCTTGACCGTCAGGGTGACGTTCTGAGGCGTCTGGGCGGCCGTGTTCACCGTCATCACCCCGGACGTCTGGTTGATGTTCAAAGTCACGCCGGCCGGCAAGGTTGCGCCGTCGGCGGCGAAGAACAGCTCTTGAACCAGGTCCTCGGGAATCCCCTCAATGATCGTGAAGTCTTTCAGATTGATGGAACCGCCCTGCGCCACGCAGGGTGGCAAGCCGTTCCACGTCACCACCGCCACCTGCACCTGAACGGTCAACATACCGCTCAATCCCTCGCCCGGGTAGGCCGCGGAGCACCCCGAGACCACGAAGTTCAGATTCGTCGTCTGGCTGTCCGGCGGTGTCGGCGTCGTAAACGTGGCCGCACTGGTGCCATTGGGCAAGAGATTGGTTACGCTGAGCGGATCGCCCACCTTCTGGCGCCAGACGGCCGTCCAATCGGCGGGTACTGTCTCGGCCAGGTCGATCAAGACTGTCTCGCCGGGTTTTGCGTCTCCGCTGCTTTTCGTGAGGTTTCCCGGGGGAGGGGGTACAAACGTCGAGATGTACCTCGGGATGGTCACGGCGACGTTATCGCTACCCTCGGTGAACCCCGTCAGCGTGGCCTTCGCCGTGAAAGTCAGGACCTGCGCCACATCCTCCGGCGCGTCGCGGTTGGCAGCGATGATAATCGGCGTCGTGAAAGACAACGTTCCGTTCAGATTGTCCGTCGCGCCGATCACCGGTCCACCGGTTTGGGACCACCGGACCGTCGCCCCCGCGGGCGCCGTCGCCGTTCGGGTCACCTCTTGGCACGGGAAGGCGCTGCGGTCCTGCCCGGCGTTCACCGACACGGGGGTCAGGGTCGGAGTCGTCCCTCCGCCGCAGCCGTCCTCGCACAGGTCACCGCAGTTGTCGCCATCGGCGTTGGCCTGATCGGGGTTGGCATTGACCGGGCAATTGTCGCAGGCATTGCCGACCCCGTCGTGGTCGGTGTCCGCTTGGTCATGGTTTGCCACCGCGGGGCAGTTGTCACACGCATCGCCGACGCCGTCACCGACACCGCCGCCCTCGGAGTCCTTCTGGTCCGTGTTGGCCTTTAGCGGACAGTTGTCGCAGGCATCTCCCACGCCGTCGCCGTCCGTGTCCTTTTGATCCGCATTGGCGACCGTCAGGCAGTTGTCGGTGTCATCCGGTGCGCCGTCGCCGTCCCGATCACCCTCGCACGCGTCGCCGACGCCGTCGCCGTTGGCGTCCGCCTGGTCGGGGTTGGCGTTGGCCGGGCAGTTGTCGCACGCATCGCCCACACCGTCCCCATCGGCATCCGCCTGGTCGGCGTTGGCCACATCGGGGCAGTTGTCGGACACGTCGCCCACCCCGTCGCCGTCGCCATCGTTTTGATCGGGGTTTGGTTCAGGACTGTTATCGCACGCGTCGCCGACCCCGTCGCCGTCGGTGTCGGCCTGATCCGGGTTGCCGAAGGTCAGGCAGTTATCCACATCGTCACCGACGCCGTCCCCGTCACGGTCGCCTTCGCACGCGTCGCCCACGTCGTCCTCGTCTTCGTCGGCCTGATCCGTGTTGGCAGTGCTCGGACAGTTGTCGCAAAGGCCGCCGATTCCATCCTCATCGTCGTCGGCTTGGTCAGCGTTGGCGATATCCGGGCAGTTGTCGCAGGTGTCGCCGACTCCATCACCGTCAGCGTCAGCCTGGTCCGCGTTGGCGTCGTTGGGGCAATTGTCACATACGTCGCCGCGACCGTCGTCGTCGGCATCGGCCTGGTCGGTGTTGGAGACATCACGGCAATTGTCGGACACGTTGCCGGCCCCGTCGCCGTCGGAATCACCCTGGCCGGGGTTCGGGTCGGTCGGGCTGTTGTCGCAAACGTCGCCGACGCCGTCGCCATCCATGTCCGCCTGATCGGCATTGGCCACGGTCGGGCAGTTGTCGCAGGCGTCGCCGATGCCGTCGCCGTCCGTGTCGGCCTGGTCGGCGTTGGCGACATCAGGACAGTTATCGTCCCGACCCACGCCGTCGCCGTCGCTGTCGCCGAACAGGTTCCCAAAGCCGGTGCACCCGCGGCCCAGGTTGCCGCACCCGATCATCACGCACAGCGTCAGGGCCGCGAAACCACCCGACAGACGGAACACTCCAACCCGATCCATGAATCGCTCTTGACTCATAAGCCACCTCAAGACCTAGTTTTATCGTTCAGAGGGAAACGCCAGCCGGAACTTTACCGGAGCGCACCAAACCCCGCAACCGGTCTTCCCAGCTAAACACTCCGGGCCCCACGACCCGATGGACGTAGACCCTGCGTTTATCGGTCACCGTCGGCCTCAACTGTCGTTAATACCCGTATCGAGGGGCCGCGACGATGGGAACCCAGCCGTCGAACGGGCGAACCAAGTGGCGTTGGGTGCCACGGTCAATTCCGGCGCGAGCCTGGGTGCCCCACCGCTTGCGGTGGGGGACTGATGTTCAGTTCCGTGATCGTCCCATGAGTGCCCGGAGTCCCGGCGCGCCGGGATACTCTGCCGAGTCGGTCCCCCAGCCCAAGGGCTGGGGCACCCAAACCCGTGGGTCCCCCACGACCCTCCCGACGTTCAGGCCGCCTTGACTTGATTTTTGAGCACCGGCTGTGCATAGTCCGCACGTCAGTCATCGAGATGGCGGGGCTCCATGGCCAAGTCGGAAAACATCCCGGCCCCGGCGGTCCGGCGGTTGAGCTTCTACCTGAGGCAACTTGAGGCCTTTAGCGAGGACAACCGTACGACGGTCTCCAGCCGGGAGCTCGGTGAGGCCTTGGCTCTATCCGACGCCCGGGTCCGCAAGGACCTCGCCTGTTTTGGGCAGTTCGACCACCCGGGGATCGGGTACCGCGTTCCGGAGTTGATCCAGCAGGTGCGCCGCATCCTGGGTACGGATCGAACCTCGCACGTGCTCCTGGTCGGGGCGGGCAACCTGGGTCGGGCGTTGATCGCCTTCCGTGGGTTTGCCAAACGGGGCTTCGAGCTGGTCGCGGTTTTTGATAAGGATGCGGCCAAGATCGGGGAGATGACCGGCGGACCGAACGCAAACCGCATCCAGCCGCTGTCGGAGATGCCTGCGACGGTCAGGAAGCATTCCATCCGCGTGGGGATCCTGGCCGTGCCCGCCACGGCGGCCCAGCAGGCGACGGAGGAGATGGTGGCCGCCGGGATTCGCGGCATCTTCAGTTTCGCGCCGGTGACCTTGCAGGTCGGCGCGGAGGTCGAAGTGGCGTCCGTTGATCTGACGATCCATCTCGAACAGCTTTCGTTCCAGGTGAGCGGATCGCCGGCGTAGATGCGCGTCATCGGTCGCTCGCAAGCGGTGTATCGTCGCGTCGGCGGCGATCAAATAGGTATGCTGTCCCCGGATTACTTCCCCGGATTAACCCGGATTAACCCGATTAACGTGCGAGACGTCCGCGAGAAGTGATTCCGGTCCAGCCGCTTGCGATATTCGCCGAAGGGCGTGGATGGCAGAACGTCGCCGTTGCGGTATACTCTCGCCCGATCCGGAGTGCCCCATGTCGGGCATAACTCGCAATACGACGATGGGACTCCGGCGCTCCAACCGCTCCGAGCGGGAGCGGAATCTGTGCCAACGGAGCCAATTGCGTGACCGTTCTCGCAGCAGCGGAGTCCCGAGGGTCGTTTTTTGAGCCTATCACTCTTGGGCTTCACGCTCCTACCGACTTCTCCGAACTCCGCAAGTATCGAGACGATATATCCGTGCGAGGCGGTGCAACCTTTGTGCATGAACTGGCGCACTATCTACAGTTCTACGGGACGATCTTCGGCTACAACTACCTACTTGCAACGCGTGCTTGCTCGATCTGCTTGCAGGACGGCATGACATCGATGTCCGGTGTTGAGGGCCTCACGTTTCCAGCCGCAACTTGGCCAATCGATCTCGCACGAGTCTTCCCTTCACAGAAGGACCGCGACTTCTACACACAGGCTATTTTGTTGAACCGCTACTACAACGAGGAGTTGTACGGATATACGTACAATCATTTTGGCCGCAGCAACATGCCTGTGCGAGTTGACGGTTACTCTGTGCTCACGTCCCCTCTTTACTTAGAGTTGCACGATGGAACGGTCTTCCCTTTTACAGGTGAGACGCTTCTAGAGAACTGGGCCGTTTGCCAGGAAACACAGTTCCTGTCATCGTCAGTCCCGCATGATTTTGCGAATCGCTTCATCGAGGCCACTTATCTGAGCCTTCCGAGTCAAATTCAGGCTCGTTACGTGGGAATCGCCATGTGGTTTGCGACCTACGATCTCACGGAGATCGAGCCACTTTTGTATTTCACGTTGCTTAATCAGCCTCAAGAAGGGTTCTTGGAACGATTGGGAGATTACACGCTTGCTTTTCACACCAAGAAGCTACTTACGAGATTCCGCCACCTCGCGGATCTTTCGCGACCAACAACCGACAATGAGGTGCGAGAAGTTCTCAACCGGATCGCCGAGGTTTCGGGATTGGCTGATCCTTTGCAGACTCTTGCGAAGGGTCGTGACCTCTTGAAGTCAACTGCCCACAGCGATTCCTGGGTAGTTGACTGGATTAGTTGGCGAATCTGGGACTGGTTTCTTGAAGAGCCGTTGCGTATCCTGACATGGCCAGAGAATCTTCAATCAGTGTTGAAGGGAATCCCGCTGGTGAAGCTTCATTTTGCGAACCGCAGCGACGGAGAAACGCTCAACGTTCTGAACGTCGCACCGAATGAACTTAAATCGGAGCAGGTTCGCAGGATCAAGCGTCACCACGATTACGCGGAACGCTTGCATGTGATAACCGGCTTGTACAATCAGGCGAGCTTGCGGTGCCCGCACGTGTGGGATCGCATGCCAGACCTGTGCGAGTCATGTAAAGTGTGCTCGGGGACTTTGCCAGATGAGAAGATCGGTGACGATTGCCCAGTGATGCAGAGACACGGTGACCTAATTGGGATTGCAGGCCGAGGAATCTCGGCGGGAGTGTAGGAATGTCAGAGCAAATCACAGTGATTGTAGGTATGTCAGAGTCTGAAGGGCGAGCAGGTTCTGGAAGTGCTCTCCATGCCCCAGGCGGTAGGTTTACGGAAATCGAGCTAGATACTCAGAGAATCGCGGACGAAATGTCAAAGCTCTTGCGATGTATTGAGGAGGTCGAGACTCCACAGAAATCACGCTTCGACATATCCGAGATTCAGTTCAATCTTGGGATAAACGCGAAGGGGAGACTGGCAATCTTCTCCTGCGGTGCAGAGGCAGGGCTCGAAGCGGCAATCAAGGTGACCATCATACGGCGGGTGGCACATTCGGATTGACGGGCAGGCCCGCCCGTCCCACCCCTGTTGTACGCCGCGCCGCCGCCGACCTGCATCCAGATGCCGTCGGCGTCCCTTGTGGCCTGCGCGACCGCGTAGCGGAAACGCGGCGATCGACGTGATCATCGCGAACGCGGGCGTGATGCCGATGGCGCCTTGGAAGTTGGGAATGCCGGGGACACCATACACATTCCTGTGACGATCGACCGTAACATCTCCCTACCTTCCAGAGGCGATGATCGTGCGCGGATATCGCCTGATCCGCCAATCCAAATGCTTAATGACTGGTGGCTTCGCCGCCTGATCGGTCCCATACGCCCCGCGACCGAGCGCCAGTCACGTTATTAGAGCAGGAACGTAGCGTAGGTCATCGACCTGCCAGTAAGCAATGCGCCCCCTCCGCGCGCCGACACATAGTACCGCGACAGGGATGGAGCGGTCCGAGGAGAAAACGCTATTTGTCAAACAAAGCCGGTTGAAAGCCAAAAAACAGTGGTTTCAAGAAGTGACACAGCGTGACACTCACCGAAAAAAACGTACTCGCAAAACGAACCCATTTGACTGCCATGCTTGATAATTGCAAGCGTCAGCAACGCAGGGCCGCGGGTAAGAACCATTACCGGCGTCGCCGCAATTCGTTTGACGTTGAACTTTGTTGCAGGCGCTCACAGAAGCACGTCCGTGATTGCCGCCGCCGCGACGAGGATGCTTACGCCGCCGTTGAGGGAGAAGGCGAGGTTCACGCGCCGCAGGTCGGTGGGGCGCACGAGGACGTTCTGCACGACCAACAACGCGGCGGCGAACACCACACCCGCTCCATAGACCACTCCCAGCCGCGCAACGATCCCCAATCCAACCAGCCCGGCGACGGCTATCAGATGGGAGGCGCGGGCGATCCACAGAGCTTTGGCCGGACCGAGCTTGGCGGGCAGGCTGAACAGACCGTCGCGGCGGTCGATGTCAATATCCTGGCACGCATAGATAATGTCGAAGCCGCCGATCCAACAAGTCACAATCAGCATGAGTAGGACCGCCGGAATGCCAAGTGTCGCCGGGTCGATCGCCAACCAGGCGGCAACGGGCGATAGGGCAATCGACGAGCCTAGATAGAAATGCGACCACTGCGTGAACCGCTTGGTGAATGAGTATCCACAGAGGTAAATCAGCACAGGACCGGACAAGAGGATCGGCCAAGTGTTGGCGTAGAAGAGGTGGAAACCCAGGCACCCGACGCCGAACGTGATCGCGGACAAAACCAGCATTGCGTAGGCCGCGACTCGCGTCAGGTTTCCCGCGGGGAGCGGTCGTCCGGCGGTTCTCGGGTTGCGGGCGTCGATTTCCGCATCAACGATGCGATTGAAGGTCATGGCCACACTTCGGGCCGCGACCATGCAGAGCACGATCAGACCGAGCTGACCCCAATGGGGCCGTCCGGGACCTTCGACGCCCCGTCCGGCGAGGAAGGTCGCGGTCAATGCGAACGGCAAGGCGAAGACGGAGTGCGACAGTTTCACCATTTCCGCCCAGACGCGGAAACGCAGAAACGCGGAAACGCAAAAAGCAGAAACCCTGGGGCGTGACGGTTTGACCTCGATGAACGGAGCTTCCGACTTTGCGGTGTCTTTGTATTTCTGCATTTCTGCGTTTCGGCGCGAGCGGCGATTTCATTGGCTTCGTGGCTCGCCTCTCAGCTTCGCCGAGGTCTCGAGCCGATCGGCCCAGCGAGTGTTCAGGCGGTGCGGAACGTCCAGCAAATCGAGGAGCTTGCCGACGACGAAGTCGATGAGGTCGTCGATCGTGGTGGGCAGCATGTAAAAGCCGGGAGAGGCCGGGCAGATCGTCGCTCCTGCTTCGCTCAGTCGAAGGGAGTTCTGCAACTCGATCCGGCTCATGGGCATCTCCCGCGGGACGAGTACGAGCCGTCGTCCTTCCTTCAGGGTAACTGCGGCGGCCCGATCGAGCAGGTTGTTGGACAGCCCCGCGGCGATGGCGGCCAGCGTGTTACCGCTGCACGGGCAGACGACCATGCCGTCGGTGCGGAAGCTGCCGCTGCCGATCGTTGATCCCACGTCGCGGTAGAGGTGGATGATGACTCGATCACTGTCGCGGCCGAGCAGTGCATAAACGGAAACTTCCGCGAGGCCCAGTTCGTCGGACATGAGCCGCTTGCCGTTCGGCGTCACGACCAGGTGCACGGTCACGCCGGCGTCGCAGAGGCACTCGATGAGTCGTCGGGCGTAAGCGGCCCCGCTGGCCCCGGTCACCCCGACGATGATCTGCTTACCCTCGCCCCGTTCGTTCATGATCCCGCCTTGGTCAGTTGAGTCCGCGAGGTCCAGGGCGCGTACCCGGCGGCCTGCCGCGTCCAGATCGAATCGGGCCAATCGTGCGTCAGCCGCGCGAACGCTTCATCGCTTCGCGATGCGTTCTCGCCTGTTTGATAGGCCATGCCCAAACGCAGGAGAGCTTCAGCCGCCGTGTCTCCGCGGGGGAACTTCTGGAGCAGCGCCTCCAATCGTTCGATGCGGGCGGTGAGCGACGGCGTGGCCTTGGCGATCTCCAGGTCGATGTTGTCCTCGATCTGGCAGTTCGGATACTCGGCTTTGATCGCTTCCAACTGTTCCACGTAGCGCTCGTGCCGCGGATCGAGGTCGAGTAATCCCCATCGCGGTGAATCGTCCGTGTGCCGTGACCCGCAGATGGGATCGTACTCATAGATCGGATCGCGATTGGAAACGAGAAGATCGCGCAGGCGATGGGCCTCCAGGACGTTTCGTTCGAGCCGGATGTCCAGAGTTGCCTCCGGCCTCCCACGGGCGAGCACACCCTTGGTCGCGCCGGCGGGCACTTGCAACGAGGGGGTCGTCGAGGCGGTCGTGTCGAACTTGGCCAGGAGAGCGCCGAGTTTGCTGATCGCCCGCTCCACATCGCCATCGCGGGCCTCGAATTGGGCGGTCCGAAGCAGGGCCACGGCGCCGAGGGCCGTGTCGGGACGATTTTCAAGGATGATCCGCCATGTCTCCCGCGAGGCCGGGCTGGGGAAGTCCTCGTAGAAGCGAATCCACTTCGTCGTCTTGAACTCGGCAAGGTCAACACGTCGATCCCAGGCCCGAGCCTTGATGAACAGGGCGTTGGGCGTATAGGGGCTGTCGGGGAAATAGCGATGGAACCAGTCGCAGCGATCGGCCAGTTCCGCTTGGTGGCGCGTCAACTCCGACTGACGCGGGCCGATGTCCGTCGCCAACTCGAACAGCCATTTCTCTTCCTCCACCTCGCGGATCGCGTCCCAGGGAGGACGCGGAAGAGGGTGCCGCTCCCAGGCACGCAGGGCGGCCTGCTGCCACTCACCGGACGCATCGACCTCCGCGAAGTGGGCCTGGTCGAGCTTCTCCAGCAGTCGGTAATACAGCTCGTCGCGCCCCACGTGAAACTCGAACAGCGCGACGGGCAACACAAACATCACCGCGAGCAGCGGCGTCACCGCGCCGGTGCGGTAATCAACGATCTTGGCAATCGCGAGCACGATGGCGAAGACGAGCGTGGAGGCGACAATGGCGAGAACCCAGGGTGCCACGAACTTGATGCGATCCACCGGGTCGATCCGGCCCACAACCGCGTCGGTCGTCCCCGACCAGGCGAGCGTCAAGTACACGATCGCCGGTACTAACGCGATCAAGGCGGACATGAATCGGAACCGCGTGCGGAAGGGGCGAACGGAGGCGAGAATGCACGAACCCAGCAGCGTCACCGCCAGCCAGGGCATCACCGCGAGAAAACCGACCACGGCAATCAGCGGGAGACTCGACCAGAAGCGGTATAAAATGGCGACGAGGATGGGGATCGATATCAAGGCGGCCATCAGTAGTCCGACGATCGGAATCTGCATGGGTACGTCTTGGACGCTGATCGGGTCGATCAGCAACGAACCAAGTGAGACCTCGGCCCGCCCGACGCCTCGGAACGTCTGGGCGAGCAAATCCCAGTAGCCTTCGCGGGCCGGGGCGAACATCTCCCCGCTACGCAGCCAGAAGGCGAAACTCCCCACCGCCGCGAAGAGGAGGATGTTCGCGGTCAAAAGAACGACGGCGCGGATGCGATATTTGGAACCCGAACGGCACCAGACATCCATCAGGTCGGACGCAACCATACATTGACTCTCCCAGGAATTACGAATTACAGATTACGAATTACGAAAAACCCCGTGGGGAACAGTCAATAGTCACGGATCGAACGAACCGATGCACTTGGATTCCTTTCTTTTCGTAATTAGTAATTGGTAATTCGCATCCCTGTCTTCGCCATTCCTAACTCCGCGTGGCGATATACACCGTGACCACACCCAAAGTGAGCGGCGTCGCGGCGGCTTGGACGAAGCCGGCCGCGTGTAGCTTGGCACACATCTGGTCGGCGCTCAAAAAGGATACCACCGACCGCGGTAGGTAGCGATAGGCGCCGGATCGGTCGCCGCTTACCCACGAGGCCGCGATGGGCATGAGTCGGTTGGAATAGAGTTCGTAAAGGCATCGGACCAGGGCGTTCGTCGGTCGGGTGAATTCGAGGATGACCGCGCGTCCGCCCGGACGTAGGACACGAAACATCTCCCCCAGCCCCGCACCCAGGTCGGCGAAGTTCCGCACCCCAAACGCGCACGAAGCGATCGAGAAGCGACCGTTACGAAAAGGAAGATGCAGGGCGTCGGCCTCGAGCCAATCCGAACCCGGAGCGCAAGCGACGGGTTCACCTCCCCACGTGCCCAACCGCTTCCTTACGGTCGCGGCTCCGGCGGACCGCTCGCTTGCGCTCGCGGCTCGGATGAGCATCTGGTGGGCGAAATCGCAGCCGACGACGCGGCGAGGTCTTGCCTTGGCGAACGCGTGAGCGAAATCGCCGGTGCCGCAGGCGATGTCGAGCACGTCGTCGTCCGCCCGGACCCGGGCCAGCTTGACCGCCCGTCGCCTCCAATGGGCATCCCGACCGCCGCTGAACAGCGCATTGACCAACGCGTACCGCGGAGCGATGGCATTGAACATCCGCCGCACGCGACGGGCCTTGTCGGCGGCCTCGTGCGGGGGTTGAAGCAGCTCAGGCGTCCAGGCGGGTTCGTCGGCCACGTCCCGCATCATACCCTGCTACATGCTCAACACCTTATCCAAATGATGGGTAGAGGGTGGCATGCCCAAGCCCGGCGCGTCAGACGAGCCGACCGAAGAGGGAGGGTCCGCCGGGCGCCGGCATGGCGGCGCTCCGCGGGTGCATCCCAATAAGGGTGGCCGTTCAGAGTGGGTGGCGCCTATATCAAGCGAGAAGTCAAGGCACTCCCCCCGCGGGAGCGCGCTTTGTTGTTTGACTTCTCAAGGGGCGCCCCTGGTTCGATGACGGCGTCCACGGACCCGCGAGGTCGGCGGGACCGGCGGGCGGGCGAGAATGGGCCCGCAGGTCGCTCGTCGCAAGTTGCCCGCCGCAGCGCGGCGGCGGAGTACGTCTTGCCGCAGGAGGCGGACATAGTTACGTCGGCTATTACACTTCTTGGGCGAAAACGCGCGAAGGCCCGGACAACGAATCGGCGCGACGGGCGGGAGATCAGCGGGCTTCGGGGCAATTCCGTGTGAGGGACGCTTGTCCGAAGTACACTTTTCCGACCGTCAACAGCAGCAATGTCATAATTGCCGGACCCCACTCCGAAGTCGTCGGAATTGAGGTCTGCGCGCATTCGATCTCGGCACAGTTCTGAAGCTTGTCCCGACTGCATGATGTGCACCCGCAATCGGACAATGCGGCATCGTCGGTGCAACTGCCGAACGGAGCGTGCTTGCAGCACGCGCCGCGGTCCGGGACGCAGCCCGCGTCGTTTCTGATTGCTGATTATCGTATGTATATTTGATGGCTAACAACATAGCTCATCGGGCCTTGCGGGCGCGGCGGCGTGCACGCCGTCTCGCAGCCAGGCGAACTTCGTCCTCCTTTTCCCGTCGGCGGTGAACGACATCCGCGCTTTGCGAGGCTTTGACCCAGTATTGCCAGGCTCGGACGACCGCGCAACCCAGAACCGTGCCCTCGGGATACCAACCCTCGGCGTTGCGCTCTCCTACGGGCAGCAAGGTCAAGCACTCCAACGCTTCGTGGACGGTGTCCACGGCGTACACGCGAAATCGTCCGGCGGCGCAGGCCTCGACGACGTCCTCGCGGAGCATCAGGTCGCCGGCATTGGCGCGGGGGATGATGACGCCCTGGGTTCCGGTCAAGCCTAAGTCTCGACACGTGTCAAAGAAGCCCTCGATCTTCTCATTGACGGCGCCGATGGCGAGGATATGGCCGACTTGGTCGATGGCCCCGGTCATGGCCAAATCCTGCCGCAGCGGAATCTCAGTTAAGGCGCTCAGCAAGCAGCAGATTTCGGCCCCCGAGGCCGAGTCGCCGTCGATGCCGCCGTAGCTTTGCTCAAACGCGACCGAGGCGTCGAAGGCGAGCGGGTGGTTGGTGCGGAGCAGATGGCGCAGCAATCCGCCGAGAATATAGAACCCTTTGGTGTGGATGGCGCCGCTCAGGGCGGCCTCACGTTCGATATTGATGACCCCGGCGGTGCCGGGGCCGATGGTGGCGGTGATGCGGGCGGGAAATCCATAGGTGAGCGGTCCGGCGGTAATGACGGCGAGGCCGTTGATCTGCCCGACGACGGCGCCGGACGTCTCCACGCGGATGGTGCCCTCGGCGAGCATTTCGCGGAACCGGCGGGAGGGCAGGTCGGCGCGTTTTTTCGTGCGGCGGACGGCCTCTCGTACTTCGTCGGCGGTGACGCGCTGTGTCCCCTTCTTGTCCCCGATGAACGCGGCTTCGCGGGCGATATCGGCCAGGCGACCGAAGCGCGTCGTCAGCTTCCCCTTGTCGGCGGCGATCCGGGCCCCGTGCTCAATCAGGGCGGCGACGGCGGTGCGATCGAACGGAGGCAGATTCTCCTCCTTGGCGATGCGGGCGAGAACACCGGCGTACTGGCTCACGCCATGCTCGTCGTGCGGGACCATGCGGTCGAAGTCGGCGAGCACCTTGAACAAGTCGGGGAAGTCCGGGTCGTATTCATCGAGCAGGTAGTAGATCTCCGACTCGCCGAGCAAGACGACCTTGACGTTCACGTCGATCGGCTCGGGCTTGAGCGACGGCGCGGCCCAGGGGAAGACCATCTCCGGCGGGACGATCTCCAATCGTCCCGTCCGCAGCGTTCGCAGAAGAACGTGCCACGCGCCGGGCTCGCGGAGGACATCGCGGGCTTCCAGGATCAGGTAGCCGCTGTCCGCGCGGAGGAGCGACCCGGCGCGGATCATCAGGTGGTCGGAGTGTGGGACCTCGCCGCGCGGGAAGGTGTGGTCGATGGTGCCGAGCAGGTTGCTCATCGTGGGCGTGTTCTCGACGATGATCGCGGAGGAGGCGTCGTCCTCGTGGGAGAGGATGACGTTGACGCGATACACGCGCGTAAAATCGCTCTCCTTTTCAAGCGCCCGGCGGCGGCGGTTCACGACATCGTCGATGACCTCGTCGAGGAAGCGGCGAACGTGCGGGCCGGGAAACTCGCGGGCGATCGCGTCGGCCATCGGCGTCAGGATCGTCCGCACGTCGCTTTTCCACAGATCGCTGACGGCCTCGCCGTGGCTGCTCTTGAGTTCGTTGACCCGTGCGGTGATCTCCTGAAGCCGAGGCTCGAAGGCGTCGTGGGTTTCGCGGAAGTGGGCGTACTGCTCATCGGTGACCGTACCCGCGGCCCGCATCTGTTCGTACTCTTCGGGCGCGACGGCCTTGCCGTCGATGCGTGGGACGAGTGCCGATTGGACGATGGGTCCGACCTGGAAGCTGACGAGAGCGAGGCCGGCCTCTGCCAACGCCTTCTCAAACGGCTCGACGGTCTTCTCGATCCGCTTTTGCAGCTCCAGATCGAGCGTCGTTCGCTTGGCGACCATGGCCGGGGAGGAGAGGGCGGTTTTCAGGTCGTCGCGGATGAAGTCGGCGAGTTCATCCATCCGATGCTGGAAGGGTTTGCCTTGGCCGCGATAGAGGGTCAGCAGCCGCGGCCGATCCGGCTGGGCGAAGTTGTGCACGTAGCAGCGATCGCGCACAGCCGGACAGGCGAGGCGAGTCTGTTCGAGCATCCGGCGGATCAAGGTCATGCGGCCGGTGCCGGTGATTCCGCGGACGAAAACGTTCTGGCCGGGGGCGTTGGTCTCTAAGCCGAACTTGAGCGCGTCGACGGCGGAGTCCTGCCCGATGACGCCGGTGATGGGCTCGATGTCGGCGGTGGAATCGAAGGGAAGGGTCTTCGGGTCGCATCGCCAACGCAGGGCGGGCACCGGAAGAGGTTCGACGCTGGGCTTGAACGGCGCCGCCTTCCGCGCAGCCCGCCGGGGCGTCTTGCGCTTGGGACGCACGGAGCGTTGTTTCTTCGTCCTGGGCATGGTCCGTTCCTTTCTGCGGACGCATTATGCCGGAACCGAAACGGAATTGCGAATTACGAATTGCGAAAAGGGAGGACCACCGGCGAGATCGATTTGGGATCGCTGCAAGCCCGGGTTTCGTAACTTGTAATTCGAATGAGGGCTATTCGGTTCGCTCCAGTAACCACTATAGCTTGCGGTCGGGTGCAAGTTTCACATGTTGGATTAGGCCCTTGTAGGGCGTGGACTTAGTGGCAACGGCCTGCTGGAGCAGGCCGTAGAACAACTTCCCTCGGGACT
>JAZDHF010000206.1:0-10224 GCA_043806315.1 Planctomycetota bacterium
AGGGCCGGCCGGTGGCCCTAAAGGAAAGGAGCCCATGCTCATGCGTCTGAGTACCACGGATTCGCCGTTCCCCTGGCACAAACTCCCCGACAGCCCGGACCTCGTCGCCCTGCGTTTCCTGCTGGACCTGCTGCCCGATCAGCGCCTCCTGGCCACCCTTCGGGCCTATCGCGGCAAGGGACGCAATGATTATCCGGTGCGCGTGCTGTGGCGCGTACATGTGACGCGGTACCTGCTACGCCATGTGACCATGGAGGCCTGCCTGGCGGAGTTGGGCCGCAACCCCGCTCTGCGGCGCGCCGTGGGCATCGAGGATGGGCAGGGTGTCCCGGAAGCTTGGAACATGAGCCGTTTCCTGGAAGTCCTCGGGCAGAAGCAGCACCTGGCGATGCAGGAGGAGATGTTCGAAACCTTGGCCCACAGGCTGGGGTCAGCGGTGGCGGACCTGGGACGGAACACGGCGGGAGACTCGGCGGCCTTGTCCGCCCGAAAGGACGCCGACCCGGAGGGAACGTTGCCCCAGCCGGACGGCGGTCGCAAGGAATACAGGGACGAGGGCGGAAAGGTGGTGAAGGTCTATGAGTGGTTCGGGTACAAATTCCACCTGCTCGTGGATGTCAAGCACGAGGTGATCGTGGCCTGGCAAGTAACCCCGGCGACCACCAGCGACGCTGCGATCATTCCCCTGCTGCTGGAGAAAGCCAACCGCGTATTACCGGCAGGACGGATGGGGACCCTGGCCTATGACAAGGCGGCCGACGACTGCAAGACCCATGAGCTGCTGCACGAACGGCGGATCAAGCCCCTGATCCAAAACCGTTCGCTGTGGAAGGAGCAGAGCGAGCAGATGCTGCCGGGCCACGATGGAAACAGCAACGTGGTGCACGACGAGTCGGGGACGCTGTACTGCTATGACACGGTCTCGGCGGTGCCGGTGAAGCACAAGATGGCCTACATCGGCTATGAGAAGAGCCGGGGCACGCTGAAGTACCGTTGCCCGGCCCGGCACGAGCAATGGAAGTGCCCCAGTGACACGAAGTGCAACCTAAACAGTTGCTATGGCAAGACGGTACGGGTCAAGTGCGAACTGGACCTGAGGCGCTTCCCGCCGATCCCGCGGGCCGCCAAGGAGTTTGAGAAGCGGTACAAGGGACGAACGGCCATCGAACGGGTCAACGCTCGGGTCAAGCTGTTCTGGGGCGCCGATGACGGAAACGTGACCGGGGCCGCGCGTTTCCACGCTCATGTTGCGACCATCATGGTCGTGCACATGCTGACGGCCAACTGGTTGGCGATGTCCCCCCGCTATGAGGGAAAGAGTCTCTCCCCCACGCGCTTGTCGCTACTGGCCCGTCGTCTGCACAAGGCCGCCGCCGTGACCTGACCGAGCGGCGTGAGGGCGGGAAGGGAGCAGCCCAGTTGTCATCCACACCGACGTCGCCGTGCAAACCGGCCGCTGACGTCGGCACCGACGCTGCGCGCCGCCAACCATCCCACCCGCGGCACAGAGCCCTCCCGCCCCGGTTATGCCCGAACTCCACCCCTTGGTCCGCTCATTCCCCTACGCCCACGCCGACACGGGAGCATCCCTGAGGGGTACAACGCAAGCGGCTCGCTGCCACGCGAAAAGGCGCGGATAATGGCTCGATCCCAGAAAACGGGACGCGCTTCGATTCTCACCGGCTCTCATGTTCCGGCCGTTCCATGGACGTTCTTTCGTGGTCGTCCTTGGGTATACAGGGTTTCCTCTGGGCCCAGGAGTTTGGCCACGGATCGTCACCGAAGCGGCGAGTTGGTGTGCGTCCGGCAAGCCGCGCGGCGCAACCTGGGTTCCGCGGTTCGGGAGGCGCGACGGCGGTCGCCTACCGTTGCAACGCGGCTGGATTGGGACCGTCATCCGTCCAGGCCGGGTACAGCGGTGTCTGACCCTGGAGCACGCGGATCACGTCTTCAACCACGTTGTTCATCCGGGCCAAGCCCGCAAAGGAGCGTGCCCCGATGTGCGGGGTCAAGAGCGTGTTGGGGGCTTGCATCAGAGGATGGTCGGCGGGGAGCGGTTCGGGTTCGAAGACGTCCAGAGCGGCTCCCGCGAGCCGCCCTTCCGCAAGCGCCTGGGCTAGGGCGAGCGAGTCGACCACTCCCCCGCGCGAGGTATTGATCAACAGGGCCCCTTTCTTGAACTGAGTCAGTGCGGCCGCGTCGATGAGGTGTCGCGTCGCATCCGTCAGCGGGACGTGCAGGGTGACTACGTCGGAGTCGGCGTACAATTGCCGTTTGGTGACCGGTGTGGCCGTGAAGTCAAGCCATCCGGGGGAGATGATGTCGTTGTAGATCACGGTCATACCGAAACCGCTACGGCCTCGGCGGGCGACGGCCCGCCCGATTCGACCCATGCCGAGGATGCCCAGCGTCAGTTCCGAAAGCTCCCGCGAACAGCTCTGCTCCCGTGCTTCCCGGAACTGCCCGCTTCGGACCATCGCGTCGCAGGCGGTCAGCTTGCGGAGCAGGGCGATCATCAAGCCGACGGTGAGATCCGCGACGGCGTCGGTGGCGGCGTCGGGCGTGTAGACCACGACGATCCCCCGCTCCCGCGCAGCCGCAAGGTCGATGTTCTCCAATCCGACGCCGCCGCGACCGATGACCCGCAGCCGGGTCGCGTTTTCGATTACGGCTCGACTGACCCTCGTCGCGGTCCGAATGAGCAACGCGTCGCAGTCGAGGACGGCTCGGCGGAGCGTGGACTCATCGCAGGCTTCCAGTGCGAGAACGTCACCAACGGTCCGTAGCTTTTCCACGGCGGCGGGGTCGAACGCTTCGGCTAGGAGAATGCGAGGGTGCGTCGGCTGCATGGCTCTCGATGATCCGCGTCGCAGAGGGGCGAGTCAATTCGTGGTAACGGCGCGGCCCGCGCGGCAGGTCCGCGTCAGGATTGTGGGTACATTTTTCAGGCGCTGGGCCGCGCGTTTTGCGGATCTCTGGGCCGCGTTGGGGGCAGCGTGCATCAACGCGTCGCGCCTCGGGGCGCTGACAGTGGAGGTGCGACTGCGCTCAGGCCCCTTCGTCCGATCCGCCGCGTAACCAGGACTAACGAAGCGAAACCGGCGTTTCACCACGGGCTGCATCGTCTTCATCAGTCCATCAACGGTGCGGACTCGTTTGAGCACGACGAGAGCGGCGAACAAAGCGGGACGAGGTTCACGAAAGCCGAGCCCATTGGCGCGTATGGGTATATTCTCCCATGAGAACCATTATAATAGTCCTGCGAAAAGGTGCCGGGAGGGAGTCGTTCACGGCGCGCCGCGGATGGTGAATACCGAGCTTGTTCGAGCGTTTGAGCGGATCGCCGATCTGTTGGAGATCGACGGGGCCGACGGCTTCCGCATCAACTCCTACCGCCGGGCGGCCCGCACATTGAAAGACGCGGGCGAAGACGCCGCGGTGCTGGCCAAAGAGGGGCGGCTTCAGGAGTTTCCCGGCGTCGGCAAAGGCACGGCCCAACGCATTCAGCAGTTTCTCGACACCGGCCACATCGACGTGCTTGACCAGTTGGAGGCGAAGTTTCCAGCCGGTCTGCCGCGGTTGCTGGACATCCCCGGCATGGGCCCCAAGAAAGTCGCCCTTGTCCATGCCGAACTCGGGGTCAGGAACCTCGACGATCTCAAGAAGGTGATCGCCTCCGGCGCGATGGAGAAGCTACCGGGATTGGGCGCGACCAGCGTCAAGAAGATCGCCGAGGGAATCGCCTTCTTGGAGAGCAGCGGGGGGCGGACGCCGTTGGGGATTGCCCTGCCCATCGCGGAGGCGTTCGTCGAGCGGGTTCGAGCGCTGCGCGGCGTGAAGCAGGCGGAGGTGGCCGGATCGCTGCGTCGCGGGGCCGAAACCATCGGCGACATCGACATCCTCTGCGATGCCGCCGACGGCGAGAACGTCATCAAGCAGTTCGTCGCGTTCGAGGGCGTGAAGCGCGTCCTCGCCTCAGGGGGCACGAAGGGTTCCGTGACCGTTGAACTGGACGAGGGCAGGGAGTTGCAGATCGATCTGCGGGTTGTGGAAACGGACTCCTACGGGGCGGCCCTGCAATACTTCACGGGGTCCAAGGAGCACAACGTCCGCCTCCGCGAGCGGGCGATCGCCAAGAAATGGCGTCTCAACGAATACGGGTTGTTCGACGGCGAGCGGTCGATCGCGGGCAAGCGCGAGGCCGGCATCTACAAGAGGCTCGGGTTGCCCTTCATCCCGCCGGAACTACGCGAGGATCGGGGCGAGTTCGACCCCCCTTCGTCCCCCCTTGGCAAGGGGGGAGACAGGGGGGTCCTGCCGGAGTTGGTGACCGTCGAGGACATCCGCGGCGACCTGCACGTGCACACCGTCGCCAGCGACGGTCGATGCACGACCGAGGAAATGGCCGCCGCCGCCAAGGCGCGAGGATACGAATACATCGCCATCTGCGACCACTCCAAGAGCAGCACCATCGCCAACGGACTATCCATCGAGCGGATGATCGAGCATATCGCGGCGACTCGCGCAGTCGCCAGCAAGACCAAGGGCATCGCCATCCTCGTGGGATGTGAATGCGACATCCTCTCCGACGGATCGATGGACTATCCCAACGAGATTCTGGCCGAGTGCGATTGGGTGGTGGCCAGCATTCACTCGGCCTTGGGATCGACCAGACACAGCCCGACGCAGCGGACGCTGGCGGCGATTGCGAATCCCTACGTTTCGGCTATCGGCCATCCGACCGGTCGGCTGCTCAACAAGCGTGCCCCGATGGAGTTGGACATGGCCGCCGTGGTCGAGGCCGCCGCCAAGAATGGGACGATCCTGGAGATCAATGCAAGCTGGCAGCGACTGGACCTCAAGGACATCCACGTTCGCATGGCCCTCGCTGCGGGCGTTACGCTGACGATCAACACGGACGCGCATCATACCGACCAACTCGCTCAGATGCGGTTCGGAGTGCTGACGGCCCGGCGGGGCGGGGCGACCAAGGCGAGCATTGCGAATGGTCTGTCCCTGACGGCACTGCGCAAGCGAATGGAACGCAAGCGTCTGTGATTCCCAACGTTGCCACTACACCGACGATCACGGCCCCCAGAGGATCTACGCCTCCAAGCTGCCGAACAGACTCGGGGCATAAAAGAAGCGAGCCCCGCAGGGCTCGCTTCGCTCACTGTATTTTGTGCCGTTCGTCTTACGCCGCGTCGGCCTGACGACGACCGAAGTAAATCTTCGCGCCGGTAAGCAAGAGCAGCGTCAGGATCGCCAGACCCCACTGTGAAACCGTCGGGATCGCATTGTGCACGCACTCGATCTGCTCGCAGGTCATGAGCTTGAACCATTCGCACTTCTCGCAGCCGCACTCCGCTTGCGTCGTCACGGAGCAGCCGCCGAACGTGTCATGGTCGCAGCAGGCACCAGGACGCGCGTCGCAGGTGACGTCCGCACACGTGACGCCCTTGGTCCATGCCTGCTGGTCGCCTTGACAATCGCCGAAGAAGACCGGGTCGGTGCAGACTCCGGTCAGCAGGTTGCAGCAGGCGCCCGGCGTCTCCTCGCAGTTCGCGTCGGCGCACAGAGTGTCCTTGGTCCAGACTCGTTGCGGGCCGACGCAATCGCCGGGAAGGACGTCGTCGATGCACGCGCCCGCGGGGTCGAGACCGCCCGCGCCGGGAGAGGTATCGCAGCAGGCGCCGCGGTGCTCACCGCAACGACCGCTCGACTCAACAGCGGCACAGGTCTCGTTCAGGTAGAAGACCAGTTGATCGCCTACGCAATCGGCCGGCAGGACGTGCTCCGTGCAGACGCCGCCCGCCGCGGCACGATCACAACACGCCCCGCAGAGATCATTGAGCAGCACGCACAGCCCCCGGCCGTCGCAATGTTCGATGGTGCAGGGGTCGGCGTCGGTCTGGCACGGTGTGCTGAGCACGGCATCGTCCAGGTTCCGGCATTCACCCGACGCAGGGACACATTCCTGGCCGCCCTCGCACGGAGGAACCGGTCCCGGGCATACCACGTCGCTCAGATGAACGCACAGACCGCTTCCGTCGCAATGGTCGTTCGTGCAAAAATTGGGCGGGCTTTCCGCCTCGCACGGCGTGCTCAGCACGGCGTCGGGCTGAGCCACGCACAGACCCGTGCTGGGATTGCACACCTCGCCGCCCTCGCAGGGCGGATTGGCCGGCTGACAGGGCACCGAACTTAGGAATACGCACGCGCCCAGTCCGTCACAATGGTCGATCGTGCAAAGATTGGGCGGGGCTTCGGCCTCACACGGAGTACTCAACTGCGCGTCGGGATCATCAATGCAGTCACCCGAGGCGGGTTCGCAATGTTGTCCGCCCTCGCACGGGGGGTCCGGCGACTGGCACATAACGTTGCCCAGCAGCACGCACGCCCCCATACCGTTGCAATGGTCGATCGTGCAATGATTGGGCGGGCTCTCGACCTCGCAGGGCGTACTGAGCGCCGCATCAAGGTCCGCAACGCAGAAGCCCGTCGCCGGATCGCACGTTTCACCGCCCTCGCAGGGCGGATTGGCCGGTTGGCAGGTCACGTTGCCGAGGGGCACGCAGAATCCGGTTCCGTCACAGTGCTCGATGGTGCACAGGTTGTTGTCGGTATTGCAAGGCGTGCTGAAGGGCGGGTCCGGGTAGTCCTCGCAGAAGCCCGTGCTCGTTACGCAGTGAGCGCCCGCGTCGCAGGCTCCTACCGAGGGCAAACAGACGACCGTGCTCAGTTGGACGCAACTGCCGCTCCCGTTGCAATGGTCAATCGTGCAAAGGTCGCCGTCAGCTTCGCAAGGCGTGCTCAGCACGGCGTCGGGTTGCGCGACGCACAACCCCGTACCCTGATCGCACACCTCGCCGCCTTCGCACGGCGGGTTCGGCGATTGGCAAATCACATTGCTCAAAAACACGCACTGCCCCATCCCGTCGCAGTGGTCCACCGTGCAGAGGTTCCCATCGGCCTCACACATCGTGCTGACCTGTGCGTCGGGCTGGGCCTCGCACAGTCCCGTAGACAAGTTGCACGCCTCGCCGCCCTCACACGGCGGGTTTGGCGCTTGGCAGTCGGCGTCGGAGCAGCACTCAGCCTTGCATATGTCTGTCTCTTCGCAGCACACCGGCGCCCCGCCGGAGCAGGGGCTGCCGGGTGAAACGCAGGTGCCGTCGACGCAGACTTCAACCCCGTCACAAAACACGCCGTTGCTTGGGCAGTCGGCGTCCGAACAGCACTCCGCCTTGCACTGGTTGATGTCCTCGCAACATACCGGTGATGGCGGCGAACAGGGATCCCCCGCCGACAGGCACACGCCATCGACGCACACCTCATTCCCGTCGCAGAACAACCCGTTGCTGAAGCAATCCGCGTCGGTTACACACTCCACCGCCCGGATCTCCACCGCCAGGTCGTTGAAGTCGCGATCAGAACCCCCGCCGGAAACGTCCTCAAAAAACACCAGCCAGACCTTCGTCGTCACAGGAAGCGCCGGAATGCCGGTGATCGCATACGTCACCATGTGGTCGAGACCGTCGCTGTTGGAAGGCTCGTCCGAGTAGTGGGGGTTGTTCAGCGGTCCGCTGTCGGAATCGTCGGCCCGGGCCCATTCCCAGGTCGCGCCGGTGCCGAAGGTGACCGTCGCCGAGCCCGTCACCGCGAACCCCGTGCCGGTCACGTCGAACAGTTTCACGTATGCGAGACTCGTCACGCGATAGCCGACCTCCTGCGTGTATCCGGCGAAACGCGCCTCGGCGGTCGTCGTGGCCATCCCGTCCGTCCAGATGTCATCATCGCCCGTACCTGGAGCGCCCGTCAGCATGTTCAACAAGCCCGCGAGGCCGTTGTCGTCCACGCGCGTGGCCGTGATCGTGCCGTTGCTGAAGATGCTGTAGTTCCCGTAGCCGAGATTGGTTCCGCTTCCGATGAACGTCCCGCCGTAGACGCCTTCGAAGATTTCCTTGTGGCTCTTTTCGCCGCTCGCCGGTCCTTGGACGGCGGTAAAACCGGCCATAACTGGCGCCGCGAGCAAGCCCGCGATCCAAAGCCCACACGCCCCACTTCTCGCCGACCGCATAAATCCCTCCCGTCCAGCGCAACAGCTGCGCCGGGAGCTTCCTCTACGCCCGCCGCGGCCAGAGCGTCAGCACGCGTGCCAACCCACTGTCACCAAGCCAAAGGCCGAGGCTCTCCGCGACAACCCACGTTCTCCACGCGGCCCGGATGTTCCGCAAACAACAAACGCCGCGCCGGCGGTACAGGGAAACATGTTCGATAATGCGGAGAGCTGCTATCCCCTGCTCCGCCTCCTCTCCGGGTTAACCCGGAAACAACCGCCAATCTACCCTTTCGCATAATCTTTGTCAAGCATGTAACAGAAAAAAAATTCGCGTTGCAAACTTTGTCGTTCAGGTTCCGGTAACTCCTTATCTTTACGGGACTTACGTCCGAGTTGCCTGCGAACGGGCGTACGCCGGCCAAAGGCGGCGACCGCCCGCTTCCGGCGGTAAGGTCCCAATCCCCGGCCCGCCGGAGGAATCCGTAGGCCCGCGAAACTGGGTACGATGGGTTGGGATGAGCACCGGGCACCGCGGCGCCCCCCAACGAAGCGAGCCGGGGCAGCGGTCGCAAAACCGATCCGCCGCCCCGGCCCATCCCCGTAGTTTCCCGCCTGAGGAGGTTACCTCTGTGCCTCTTTGAGTCTACGCGGCCAGGAACCGATCCTCGAGCGTCATGCGAATCTTCTTCAAGGCGTTGTTCTGGATCTGTCGGACCCGCTCCTTAGTCACGCCGATAATATGCCCCACCTGTTCGAGCGTCTTCGGCAACGTCGGTCCGCCGAGAGACGCCTCGCCCAGCGCGAACCGCTCGCTGATCACCGTCCGTTCTACGTCGCTTAGACCCGCAAGGTTGCGGAGGAAAATCTCCTTTAGCTCGTCCACGCAATCGGCCACCAGCCCGGTGCGCTGCCGATCGAGATAGTCGCTCCGTTCCATGGCCGGGTCGAACTCCGCCGGGAACTTGCCCCGATAGCGGCTCGCCCGCATGGCCACACGTGAGAAGCTTTTCAGGATCGCGCGGCACGAATAGGTGCTGAACTTAAAGCCGCGCGAGCAATCGAACTTCTCCACGCTGCGCAGAAGGGCCATGTTCCCCTCGCTGACCATTTCGTTGAAGTCGATGTTGGTCAACCGGGTGCGCTTCGCCATGGCCAAAACCAGCGGCATATTCAGGCGGACGATGACGCTCCGTGCCGCGAGCATCCGATGCCCCCACGCCAGCAAGCGTCGCGTCGCCGCCGCCGTAAGCCGCTTCCCCGCGTGCTCCCGCAGGATCGACGCCGCTTGCCTACGCGCATAATTGAAGCGCATGAAGAGGTGCCCTTCCTCTGCGTAGGACAGCGTCGGAACGCGTTCGCCGGCCGCCACCGCCGTGGAGATCGGATCATTCGACTCGAAAAACCGCGTCGCGAGAGCGTAATTCAGTTTGGCCTCGTCACCGAACAGCTCGCGCTCGACGCCCGGCTTGGCAAAGCCGGGATGGTCAACGTAGTCCGTCGGTTCCGTCAGCAGTTTGGTCAGCAGAACCTGGTCCTCAGCGGCCAGGCCGCGGATCACCGCGTCCCACGGCGGTTTCACCCTCGTGGGCGCTCCCACTAGTCCTTTTGGTCTTGCAACCTCAGTAAGCTGCATACCCATCACCCCGCTCCTTTCGATCGCCTCTCCGCCACGATCGCCCTGGGTTTCGTGGGACCTATAACGAGACCCCTCAATCTAAGTACGCCGACCGACCACGCGAGGATGCGTCGTGTGCTCCAGGCAGACTCCCCACGTCGACAAAGCGACGCACAGGACGTACCAAGAGCACTGCGTACCTCTATTACGCTGGGGGAAACTGATGAGTGGCGGGGGGACCGACTGCCACGGCTTAAGTATACCCCGCCCCGAACCCAAAAGCAAGGTGCGGAAATATTTGGTAAGCCCGGTAAAGGCGTCCGGGTGAGCCCTCGCCAACGGAGCCGAGTGATTCCGTGACACCATACGAATATCAGTGATACCGCGCGCGATCGAGATTCGTGGGTCATCACGCTGACCTGGGGCGACGTGTTGATGGGGCGGGTGATCGCGGCGCACGGCGAATCGCTCGTGATCGACAACCCGGTTTTGGGCGAGGTGGCGGTCCCGCTCGAGGCCGTGGCGCGGATCGCGTCGTCGCGGGCCG
>JAZDHF010000207.1:0-22075 GCA_043806315.1 Planctomycetota bacterium
CCCTGACACCGCGGGCAAACAGACCCCTGCGGCCAACGCAACTTCGCCAAGTACTCCCGGCATGGCCTCCTCGGAAGCGAAACGGGCGTCGAACTCCGGCAGGTTGCGGGGGTAATCCTCGTCCATCGAACGGGCACACTACCCGTAGTGAGTACTGGAGCAAACTGAATGGCCCTTTACGGGAATTTGAAGGCAAAGCAAGTGCATCTTCGAAAGCTCGAACGTTATGGCGATAACGCCAAGACGTGGCAGCGCGAGGCCACCCTAGACTTGGACCGCGAAAGCCAAGATTGGCATCTCGTCACTCGATTTTGCCGGAGTCCTTGAAGGACACGAGCAACAGGCGAGCCAAACGCCGCTCAAAATCGCCGAGCACGTCGGCCATTTCGTTTGGTGGCCTTGTCAACTTGGTGGAGGCCGCCCGTTCAAGAATCTGCGGCTCCGCGTGGTGCATGATGACCAAGCACGCCCGGACTAAATGGCTAAGCCTGAGCGTGGTGCCGAGGCCGTCAGCGATTCGCGTGACGAGGGCGTTGACGGCTTTCTCCTCCGCCGGGCTGAGCATCAGGCGCTTCTGCCGTGTGAGCTTGTCGGTTGCAGTTCGCCTTGGAAGCATTGGAATTCCCGCACGTTATGGCTATATCGCCATAAGTGTATCAACGAGCGCGCCACGTGCAACAAGTTGGACTGCCCTTGAGCGAGAGACAAGGACGGATCGGCGCGGCGGGGACGCTTCAAGTAGAGTCTGAGACGCTGCGTGGGGCGTCAAGCAAAGGCGAGTGGGCCTTAGACAAGGTTTCTGGGGACGCGCCGCGGGCGGGCGTTGCCAGTATTGGGGCGGGTATGTCGCGTCAACGCGATAACGCGCAGTCAGCGAAACGCGGGGGCATCGCGAAACGCAGCGCCGAGAATGCCTGCAAGCTGACGTTCAAACTCTAAAAGCTCGGGGGTGTTTTGCCGTTGCCCGGGCGCATGATCGTTGGTGACCGTCGGGCCCGGTCGAGGATCTCATCCTCGGCGTGGAGCAGGATCATGGCGCTGGCTCTCAGTACGTGGCTGAGCTTGACCGACGACCCACGGTATCTAGAAGATGTACTAGCTCGTTGCTGTTGCCTGGGCGGAGGAGCGGGACCGGGTGAGAGCGTCGGCCACGCCTGCGCGGGTTGCTGCAGCAATAGGCACGCGGCCCAAGAGCCGATTTTCATGGCAGTCGGCGCCGACCTCGCACATCGGGACCGAAGGCCCAAACGGGCCAAGCGAGCACCGGGCGCGGAGGCCGATGAACACGACCCCGAACACGCCACAGGGCGGGCCCAAGCGGGTCGTCGGCGAAACGGCCCGACGGTCAGTACTCCGTCGCCGTGTATTCAAACACGGCGTGCAGGGCGATGTTGACGCTCTTATCGAAGGTATCCTCGGGCGCGGTGCCCACGCGGGCGACGCGGAGTGCGAGGTGCTGCCCGTGCTGGAAGGTGTCGCCCGCGAACGTGGAACCGCTTCCGTTGTCCAGTGTGATCAGGTCGGTGTTGTCCGTGATCCAGTCGTCGGGCACGTTCCAATCGTGGTTGAAGACGGTTTCGGTGCGCGTCCCGTCGGTGGCGACGTGCGTTTCGGCGAGGGTGAAGCGGATCACCTGCCCGTTAGTTGTCGCGTCGCTGACCGGGGAAATGAGGATCCGTACCTTGCAGGGCTTGGTCACGTCCATGTTGTCCGGCACGAGGATCGGGGTCAGATACTGTCCGCCTAGCTGCGTCGCCGACACGGAGATCGCCGCGATGTACTGTCCGATCGTGGAGTTGGTGACGCTCGCGTAGGTCCGGGCCGACGGCACGATGATCCGGCGGACGGGTTGAGCGCTGCCGGCGGCGGAAAGACGAGCATTGGCCGGATCGATCTTGATCCAACTATTAATGTCCGACGCATTGACGACCTGAAACGGCCCCGCGATCGACGAGGGAAGGACCGGGGCTATGTCATCGGTATAAGTCTTTGGCATATCGAGATCCTAATCAACTCCGTGGAATGTCGAATGAAGAATGTCCAATGCCGAATCAAAACGCACGTTCAGGTTCCCATTCGACATTCGACATTCGACATTCGACATTTTCACGACGCCAGCGCCAACCCGGCTTCGAGCCCCCACGTCATGTTTCCGCTGTCCGGATTGGTCCATTTGATCCACACCTTATCGCCGGGCTGGAAGGTCCATGCGGACGGGTCAACCGCGTCGTTCCCGCCGATGCGCAGGTTCACGTCCTTGTTCACGCCCGCCTGGGTGATCGTGAAAAGCTTGGCGTCATACGCCGACCCGCGCGTGGAGTCGACCGAGATGGTGAAGGCCGCCGTGCCCGTCCCGCCCGCAAAATGACAGCGCACGAACACCAGGCGAAACCGGCGATCCAGCGAGAGCGTTGCGTCGATGTTACCCGAACCGGTCGCCGCTTTGGCGGTAACCGCCAGAAGCTGCCTCGCCCGCGCCTCGGACAGTTCGAGGGTCTGCTGCGTCAGCCCGGCCTCGGCGGTCTCAAGGATCTTGGAAATCTCCCTCGCCACGTTTAAGACTCCACGGCGTCCGTTACGTGATCCGCCAACGTCTCACCCGAGGGAATCTGCACCCGAAACGGAACCCCGATCAGTTCGGACACGCCCGTGTTCAGCGCCGGCAGGGTGACCGTCGCGTCGCCGACGAACAGCACGTGGCTCAAGGTGCGCTTCCGCTTCTGACCGTTTGCCCGGTAGCGGATGAGCAGATCGATTTCTGTCGTGATTCCCAACAGCGTCTCCGCTGCGGAACCGTGGTAGGAAAAGACGAACCCGGAGATGCGGTAAACGCCGCGTGCGAATGTACCTAGTTTGCCCTGCGTTAAGTCTTCGCCGCTGAAGGGGACCGGCTCGATGCCCGGCTTGTAGACCACGCTGTGCACGCCCTCGATCGTCATCTCCGTGAACGGCGACGCCCGCAGCTTCGTCGACGCCCCCCGTGTCGCCAGAATCCAGATCATCGCTGCACTGCCCCGCTGCCTTGGCCTCTAGTTTCCAGTTTCTGGTCTCTAGTTTCTAGTTTACGCCGGCACTCGGTTGTAGGTCCGCTGCACCTTGACGACGAACGTCTGCGTCGCCTCCGCCGTTGCGACCCTCGATCCCGACGTGCCCCGCGGATAGTCGAACGTCCATACCCGGTCATCGAACCCCTCAGTCCCCGCGAGGACTCCGCTATCCCGGATGGCGTCGAGGTAGTCATCCACCGCCCCGATCTTGTCGAGCATCGCCCCGTGCGGATCGGAGGCCGACACATCGGTTGCCATCCGCAATGCCGTCGTGACCTCCATCACCTTGTCGTCGTCGACCACGCCAATCGGTCGCGCCCGAACCAGGTGCACGGTCAGGAACGGTCGCGGATATTCTTCCGTCCCCGCGTCGCCCACCTCGACCCGTCGAAACGGCTTTGCGGTCGTGGGCGGGTTCGCGGCCAGATTCGTTCGGAGCTTGTTCACCAGCTCGTCAATCGCGGCCTTGATCGTCGTTCGGTCTGCGGTAGGCATCTCTCACATTGTCCTCAGCGTAGCCGCGTGTCACCCTGAGCGCAGCGAAGGGTCTCGCCGCCGAACGAAGATGCTTCGCTGCGCTCAGCATGACAGGTGCTACGCTCCACAGGCACTTGGCAATCCCTAGTGGTCGCTCAGTTCGTTCCGCGTGAGCAGCCGTTTCTCGCCTGTCGCGGTCGCAATGGTTCCCCGCGCCGAACTGGCCGCGACTCCCACCGCCGAGGGCAGTTCGATCCTGCCCTCGGCTACTCGCGTGAGCCACTCGATCGCTTGATCGCGCCGTCGCCGCGCATCATCCGGGACCGGCGGACGCCGCAGTCGCAGTCGATACTCAGCCAGGTCCAAGGTGAACGAGGCCAGCACGTCGGCGAGGTCGGGATGGGTCGTCAGGCTGACCGGAACGGAGTAGCGACGTCCCAGATAGCTGTTGACCTCGCCCTCCGCCCCCAGCCGGGCCTCATCCACCACTCCGACGTCCGCGACCCCGTTCCCGTCGTCGTCGGCGAGTTGCACGTACGCGACGCTTCCCAGTCGTTCCTCGATGTCCGCGTTGGTGATATAGCCCATCCTCGATCATCATCCTAGCGATAGCTGCGGCGTTCACGCCGCGATCCCTTCGTCTTGAAGTTCAAAGATCGAAGTTCAAAGTTCAAAAACAACCTGGGTTCATCAATCCCTTTCGGGCTCTTCGAAGTTTGAACTTCGAAGTTTGAACTTTTCTCTACGTCGGCACCACCAAGTCCACCCGCACGGCGAATTGCCAGTACGCGAACGCGAGGCGATACCGCGCCCGCACTCCGTACAGGAACTTCTCTCGCCGGAACCCCTCGTCGCTTTCCTCGGTCAGCGCCGTGAACTCCACCGGCTCGCGGTCCTGGAAGATGAACGGGCGGATCACCCCGTCGGTCTTGAGCAGATACCATTTGCTCGCGTCGGTCAGCCAGGGGAAGGCGATGATCCGCGCCGCGCCCTGCAACACGTTTGACGTGCTGCTCACCATCGTGGCGCTGACCGCCTCCAACGCCCGCAAGTACATCGTCGTGGGGACGACGCAGATCAGTCCCGTGGCCGAGATCGCCATCGGATCGCCCAGGTTGTCCTTGAATCCCAGCATCGTCCCGATCGCAGTGTTCAAGGCCTTTTTGAACTCGTCCGTCGTCGGGTCGTCCGGGTCCACGGCCGGACTGGTGAGCTTGTTGTCCTGCGAACCCGACGCGCCGGAGACGTGAGCGTCATTGAAGAAGGACACCCCGTCGTAGCTGTTGAACCCCGCCGTCTCGCCGTTGATGAGGAGTTGGGAGATCAGAAAGTCCTTGTGCGTCGCCGCCCGGACGGCCAGCTCCCCGATGCGAATGCGGATTTGACCCGTCTTGTCATCCGCGATTTCGTCGCGATCGACCTCCAACGTCGATTCGTATTTCAGGTTCTCCACCGAGTAGCTCTCGGTGCTCAGCCCCCGGGCGACCCGCCCCGTGCCCCATTCCCGCATCCGCGGCACCGACCCCAGCCACTTGTATGTCTCGATGTCGGCGCTCGACTGAATGCGCGTCGCCAAATCCTGAAAGTAGGTCGCGGCCGCGTCGAAGCGACTGAAAAACTCGCTCCGCAGCCCCTTGGTGAGAAGTCCTGTATTGATAACAGCCACGTCAATCTCCTTGGTAGGGCGGGCTCGGCCCGCCTCCTGTCTCATCCATTGCCGAGAAAATCAAAGTTCAAAGTTCGAAGTCCAAAGAAGTACCGTCGGGCCGTCTTCGAACTTTGAACTTCGCACTTTGCACTTCGCCCTTACGCCGGCTACACATAGTCAACTTCGATCAAGAACGGTCCCGGATTCGCCGTCGTCCCGTTCGTTACGGCCATCGTCAGCACTCCTCCCTGCGCCACGTGCGTGTTACTGACGGTGCCGAGGTCCTGCGCCGCGTTGGCCGCGGGGAAAACGTTCGTCGCGTCGAATGTCTTGGTCACGATCGAGCTCCCGCCGGCCTGCAGGGCAACGACGCACGTGTTGGAGTTGTCGATTCCCGCGGCGGCCGTCGCCTGGTTCACGACCCGCGCCGATACGATCCACCCCTCCTTCTCGAAGGTGTGGATCGCTCGGGCCGCGATGTCCGCTCCCGCGGCCAGGTCCTCGACGGCGTGAGTGACCGTCTTCACCTTCGCCCTTTCCGTGTCCATCCGCAGGATGATCTCATTGGTCGCCACGATGTCCTGGACCGACCCCACGTACGAATTGCCCGCGGCCGCGAAGGTAAGGGTGTCGTCGGCGGAGGCGAACACGGGCCGTCCGATGTGCGCCACCGCCGCTCCGCTGAGCGTCAGGCCGAAGTCGCCCAAGGTATAGACCCGCACGGACACGGCCCCATTCGCGCCGCTGGTGTTGTCCATTTCCTCATAGGCAATGCCTACGAAGGGATCGCCCGCGACCAGCGGCTGGGCATACCCGCTCGACGCCAGGCCTACCAAGGCCCCCTTGTAAATGTGCTTGGCCGCCGCGACCTGCAACGTCCGCAGCTCCTGGTCAATGTAGTGGTCCACTTCTCTGTTTTTCGTGAGTGCCATCGTCTGTCATCCTTCTTTTGAGTGTTTCTGCTTTCTGCGTTTCTGTGTTTCTGCGTTTAGTTTGCGCAGCGCACGGCGTCGGCCACGAACGCCTCTTCCGTGGTCAACCCCGACAGGACGCGATTCGTTCGGAACTCCGCCCGCGCCCGGGAGGCCGCCGCGTGATGTTTTCGTTCAACCCCGTCGGCGCCGTGCGGCGGGGCGGACGCTCCCGGCTTGACGACGACCGGCGCCGTCCGCAACCATTCCTCGAACAAGTCCTCCTCTCGTGTGACCAGGGCCTCGGCCCAGGCCCGCTGCGCTTCGACCAGCTTCCCGGCCCGCATCGCCTCGCGAATCCGCTCCTCGACGCGCCGCCGCTGCACGTCACGCTGCAAGTCGAACAACCTCCGGCCGGCCGCGACGAGCACTTCCTCCGCCGCGGCGTCCGAGGGCAGGTCCAACTCATTCCGCAGCACGGTCAGCGGTTCGTTCTCCACGTCATCGGAGTCGGGAAGGTCGGCTTTGTTGACGATGGGAGTCATCCCCAGGATCGCGGGCTTGTTGGTGAGGGCGGCCGAGTGGATGGCGACCAGCTTGCGATCGGTCTTGCGGATAATCGCCACCGGTGAAAGATAACGATACTCCTTGGCCGCCAGCCGTTGTTTGGCTTGGTCGGTCCACTCGATCTCGGCGAGCAGGCCGACGCCCGATTCCGCGAAGATGCGTTTGATCCAGCCCGCCGCCGGCGCCTGACCGGAAGGCGACGAATACACACCGCCCAGCGTTTGGTGCTCATAGTCGATGGGAAGGTCCGTCCCATGCTCCGCGAAGGCCTCGACCGCGAGGCGCGCCGACTCCTCGTCGACCACGAAACTGCCGTTGCTGCTCTCCACGTTCCCCCACGGGGCCAGCAGGATTCGCTGGGGAACCGTCTCGCCGGCAAGCGTCGCCGAGTGCAGCGCCCGCGCTTCGCCGCCGTCGTCCGTCCCGATTCGCTGATTGGTTGTCTTCATTCGTTCACGCTCCCACTTCGTACCTATACAACGTGACGGGCGCTCGCTCCGCCGCCCCCGGCCGCCGATCACTTCGCGCGACCCAGGACCATCGCCTCGGCCTCGCCGCCCTGGGGAATACCCAGAACGTCGTGCGCCCACCCCAAAGGAATCTTGACCCCGAGTTGATTGACCGCGACGTCGAGCACGTCCGCGAGTTCGCGGGTATTGGCCGGTCGACTGGGGCGGCGAGTGAAGAAGGGCACGGGTGCGTCGGGCCCGAAACGCAGTCGCGTCATCGGGCCGAGCAAATCGCGGCGAATGGTGCGACCTTCCTTGCGGATGTCGTCGGCCAGGATGTCCTTGCGCACCTCCTCGTGTACGCGCGAGGCCGCCACCGATCCGCTCTGCCCGGCGATGTCCGTGGTCAATGTCTGCCCCAGCCAGGCCTTGCTCATTTCGCGATTCAGGAAGTCCACGAGGCGTTCGTAGGGCGGACCCGACGTGCCGCGATTGGCCTCGACGATCTGCAGCTCCACCGCCCGACTGAAGATCCCCGCCGCATTGCTCCCCAGCGATTCCAGCATGTGGAGCAATTCGCGCTTCTCGTCGTCGGTCGCGGTCGGCTCATAGCGCGCAATCCGCACCGGCATCCCGAACACTTCCGCGAAAATCATCCAGTCTTTCAGAGACAGGTTCTTGGCCAAATACACCATCGCAGTGACGCGAAGCAGTCCGCCGCGCTGCGGGTGGCCGGACGCACTGTGCGGCGTGTGGACGACGAATTTGTTGGGGGCGAGTTCCACCCCGTCGCGAGGTTCCTCCTCCGTGAGAATCCGCGGCCGATCCAGCTCATCGAACACAATGCGGGTGAAATCGACGGGGACTAATTCCACGGGCCGCAGTTCCCCATTTACCACGTCCCATACGATTTCGGCCACGGAAATGTTGCGGCCGATGGCGAGCGACAAATGCTGAAGAGCTTCGTCGAATGTCTCTATGCCCGCGAGAACTTCCCGACAATACGCCGCTGTCTCTTCGGCCATATTGCGATCGACGCCGTCGCGGGCCTCGGACGCACTGACGACCTGCCAGTCCAGACCGGTCAGGGTGAGCCTTCGCGTGTTGGCCACGGAGAACAAATGGGCGTCCTTCTCCTCCATTTGTTCGAACAGTTCCATCGCCGTCGATAGAGAGCCGTCATCCGCTTCCCTCAGAATGGCCGCCAGCCGCGAAGGCGTCAGTCCGGCGCTGGGGTAGTCGCGCACGGAGTCCTCCTTGCGCGGAACAACCGCCCGCCCCAGTCTGGGTCGTTCGCCCGTTGGCCGAAGTGCGTTTACGAGTCGTGCCGTCCATTTCATGTGCAAGTACTCCTCGCAAGAATTACGAGTTACAAGTTACGAATTACAAGACGGAACTCACGGATTCGTTGCTTTTCGTAACTCGTAATTCGTAACTCGTAACTTCTCTCTACCATGTTCCCGTCCGCGCGAACTGCATCGGCTTTACAGCCATGTGTTCCACCTCTCCGCCTCCCGCTTCCGTGGCGTGGAGGGCCAGCGCCGCCGCCCAGAAGCGGTCGGCATGACTTCCCTCACGCCGCGGCGCCGAGAGACGAAAATGTCCGGCCTCCGTCATCGTTCGTTCGACGGAGTGCCAGTCATTGCGTATTCCATCGTCCACGGGAATGCGAATGCGCCTCTCTTCAACAACGATCCGAAGAGCGGCGGCCACCTGCGACTTCAGGGCCGCCGTGAAGGTAATCGCCTCAGCGCGATGCCCGCCGAAGCGCTCCACGCACTGTTCGGCCAGTTGCATACCGATTCCGCCCGCGTCGATGCAACAGCGCCGGACTCGACGGGTGGAGAGGATTTCGCTCAGCAAGTCGAACTGCACCCGGAAAGGGGCGTCGGAAAGCTCGAACAACGCGACCGTCTGGAAGCAATCGCCTTCGGAAGCCAACACCCAGACCACGGTCAAATCGCGCAGCCGTCCAACGTCGACGCCCACGAACATTTCGCGAGGCTCGTCGACTAAAGACCCGACGGTTGCGTGGACGGTGAGTGTCGGGTCGGCGCACGCCGCGATCTGATCGTAGGTGAGGAATGCCGTCGCTTCGTCGAGGAACTCACATAGGAACTCCTGGCGGTACAGCGCGTCGTCATCCATGGCCTGGCGCATTTCCTCCGCATTCGCGTCGAGTCCTTGGGCAATGGCGTCGGGCAACGTCAGAACGCTCGTGGTGAAGTGCGGGTTGTCGCGGAGTTGGTAGAACATATTGCTGCGGCCTTTGGGAGTGGAAGCGATGTCCAATTCCCCGTCGCCGCGAAGTAACGTGGGGAACATGGCCGCCCATATATCGCGGTCGAAGGCGTGCATGGCGAACTCGTCGAGAAGAACGTCGCCGGTGAATCCCCTGGCCGTCTGGGGGTTGGCCGGCAGTCCGATGATCCGGACTCCACCCGGCAATGCGATTTCCAGTTGTTTGATGGTCAAATCCTTGAAGAACCGGCTGTCGTAATAGTCCGTGGCGATCTTGAGCGCTTGGCAGTGTTGTCTTGCCTTTTGCATGAGTTCGCGGCTTTGTCGTTCTCCGGCGGAGAGGAAGATTTGGGTCCGTCGCCGGGCGAGGCCGCGCAGAATCCTCCGCAGGGACTTGCTGAAGCTCTTGCCCGTCTGCCTGGACCAGCAGTTCCAACGGAAGCGGGCGTCGGACTCGACGTCCTCCCGTTGATAGTCCAACAGGGGGATGATGGTCCGCGCCCGGGCGGGTTCAGATGGAACATCCTGCACCACGATCTAATAACGTGATGGGCGCTCGGTGGGGGTGAGCGTATGGACCGATCATGGGGCGCTAGGCAGTAGGCATAAGGCAATAGGCATTGGCTGAGGGTGCCCCGCCGCTTACGGCGGGGGACGGACGGTTAGAAGGAAGAAGTCTGAGGTTGCAGTCGGCCACCCCAAGGGTCGGGGCACCCGGAGCGGTCCGCGGAGCGGACCCTACTTCTGCTGCCCAGCTTGCTTCCCCCGTTCGAGGAAATAGAAGAGCTGATGCACGACCATGATCCCGATAATGGCAGATTTCTGGTTGAAGTGAGCGGCGTCAGCGACACCATGTGCTACGCTGTGTCGCGATACGTCGATGCTGGCCGCCTTTGGATTAAAATCGGCAAAATACACAACGTCAAGGTACTGCTCGAACTTACGTGGCAAGAGCAAGCATTGGTCATTGTCTATTTGTGATGACACCGCCGTGCGTGTCAGATTGTCCGGCTTGGGCTTGGGCCTCACGCCGCTGCTGGTGTGGTACGTTCGTAGGATGCCCTCGATTCGAGGAAATAGCAGTCCAGTACAACTGAGGTAGTCAGATGCCAGAAAGTGTGTGACCGCGCGCTCAAGGATGAGAATGTGGTCGGCAAATGATTGGTTCTGTTTCCAGCTACTCAGGAACCCAGGAAGCCGCTGTTTCAACTCCATGCCCACTTGCTCTATGTGGTTGTCAAATGTCAAACCCGAGCGCACAGAGGCGATTAGCTTTTCGATCGTCTCATTGCGCATGGCTGCGAAGGGAAACCACTTGCTACTAAAAATGCTTGTCCATTCATCGTCAGAGATGCTGAATCGTTCTTGAAAAAGCACATGGCAGTAGGCGCGTCCTAGAATCGTGGGAAGATCGTATTGGCGCGGTTGCGCATTCGGACCCCCGATCGGGCCGAAGTCGTAGAACAAACCCTTGCGCCATCCAACGGAGAAGAGATAGAGTACGCCGCGATCGGCCGGCAGAACCACGTCTAACTCAAGCCCAGTCACGTCAACGATGTGATCCTTGGTTACACGTTGCCCCTTCTCTATCGCCTCATTGACGCGCACGGTCGCCGTCTGGCCCAACTCGTTCACATACACCGTTGCCTTGCCGTCCTTGCCAATTATGGCGAGTATTGAATCAATTTGTGACGGCGCGAAGGACTTCTGCGATTCGAGCTTCTCCAGAATGGTATTGGGAAACCCCTCTAGGCGCTTTATGAAATGCTGACCGTCCTCCGTAGACGTGAATTCCATAAACTGAACAGTAGCTTGCTCGCCTTCACGGGCAGCGCCTTTAAGCACGTATCCAGCTGGCGGCATTCCTAGGTCAATCTCATATGGCATTCTTGCGTCCTTCCACTAACAACGACGTCACATCTTCTGCACAGGCTCCTCGTCGAGGATTTCCCGGACGGCGATGAGCTTGATGATCCGCCCCGTCCTCCGCCGAAAAGCCGCGCGCCGTCGTGATCGTAAGCCGGTCGATCCAGCGCCGCAAACGGGACTCGTGGAGAAGCGTAGGGTCCGCTGGGCGGACCCTACTTCTGTTGGTCAAGGTGCGGAGGGCGCGGAGACTTGTTTCTCGATGAAGGCGAGAAATTCACGGGCCTGGGGGTCGTCGGGGGCGAGGCGAATGGATTCACGGATGTGCGGGAGGGCGTCGGCGGGGCGGCCGGACATGAAGACGGCCACACCGAGGTTGTAGTGGGCTTCGGCGAGGCTTGAGCGATCGGCGACCACCGTTCGCGGGCGATCCAATTTCCCATTCGAGCCTGAAAGGCTCGTCTCGGAGGTGTGCCCCGGCGGGTCCAGACGACCCTTACAGGGTCGACTGTTCTCGCGGTCACTGCTAACCGGTGGCGGCGCTTCGCTTGCCACCGGCTACTTTAGAACAGGCCTCCGGCCTGTGGAAAGAACGGCATCCGAAAGGAAAAACGTACCCACCATCCTGACGCGACCCACGGGTCGGGTGCATCCCATCTCGGGTGGCGGGCGTAATCGTCACGTGTCATGCTGAGCGGAGCGAAGCATCCAGACGCGTGGGGAGATTCTTCGCTCCGCTCAGAATGACATCCCGTGGGCATTCTCGCCAACCCAAACGGGATGCACGCTGACGCCGCGCGTTGCTTTGTTCGCCCCCTGCAAGAGGGCGCGAATCGGCGTACGATAGCGGTATGTCGTTGATCCGCGACGAGGCCGTGGTGCTGGGCCGACTCGATTATTCCGAGACCTCGCAGGTCCTGGTGCTCTTCACCCGCGAGCATGGCAAGGTCCGCGCCATCGCCAAGGGGATCAAACGAGGAACCAAGGCACGATTCGCCGTGGGCGTCGATCTGCTGGACGTCGGCCACGTCGTGCTCAGCAGTCGCCACGAAAGAAGCGAGACGCTCGCGATCCTGACGGAGTGGAAGCAGTCGCGAAGCCTGTGGGGTCTGCGCGAAAAGCTCTTCCGCATTCAGGCCGCGCAGTACGTGGCCGAAGTCACGGCACAACTGACCGAAGACTGGGACCCGCACGCGGAACTGTTCGACGCCCTCGTAATGACGCTCGCGGCCCTAACCGTGGCGTCCGAACCGCTCGACGCCGTGACGGCGTATCAACTCGCGCTGCTGGAATCCATCGGCTCGCTGCCGCGATTCGATGCGTGCGTGCTTTGCGGACGCGAAGAGGACCTGACTTACTTTTCCTCGTTCGAGGGGGGGCTGATCTGTCGGCACTGTGAACCGGGACAAGTGGAGAAGCGGGAGATTTCGGCGGCAACGGTGAAGGTACTCCAGGAATCGCTCTTCCCCGAGGACCACTGCTCACGGAGCAGCGGCACACCTCCCTCGGACGACCGCCGTTCGCAGAGCAATGGCACACGTGCGGGCGCGTTTACCGTATTGAACTATCACATTTCCCACCTAATGGGCCGCGAACCAACGCTGGGGGCGACGCTCGTGCCGAAGTCCGTGCAACGTATCGTTGAGTAGCGATGTGGTCAGATGTGGCGTCACCCCTTGTGGGTGACGCAATCAGAGCCGCGAGCGGCAGCGAGCGGATGGGTCGTGTCGCTTCCGCTCCACGCTCTGATTGGCGCCGCCCACAAGGGGCGGCGCTACATTACGTCTCCTGGCTTGCGAAATAGGACTGAAGCGGTTTGACCGCGAGCGGCGTCGGCTCCTGGCCGTCTTCGGATCTACTCAATGCACGGATCGCGGACACGGCGGCGCGGGCGCCCGCGAGCGTTGTAATGAGCGGTACGCGGCGAGCGGGAATAGCCGCGCGACCGAGGTTCCGGAGTAACACAATTCGGGATCCACGGGCCCGCGGGGTCCAAGCGCCGCGACGGCCCGCCCTCGGACGGAAATGGACTCAGTTTCAAGCCCCCTTGGGCGATTCTTCGGGCGTCCCCGCGGGCCGGGGCGGACGAGTTTCGACGGTTGCACATCGGGCTGGAAGGCCGTAGATTGGTCCCCTGTAGCCTGAACTTTGGAGACCGCATACACGCAGGAGACAGATTATGACCCATCGACGGAATGCGACGGTTTGTACCGCGGCCGCGTGCTTACTGCTCGGACCGGCAAGTTGGCTCGCCGCCGCGGAAAAAGGCGTCAAGCCTCGTGTGGAGAAACTGGACAACGGACTGGAACTGTTGCTGATAGAGAGGCGTGACCAGCCGATCGTGGCCGGGTGCGTGGCCTACGATGTCGGCTCGGTGAACGATCCGCGCGGGCAGAGCGGGATCGCCCACCTCTTCGAGCACATGCTCTTCAAAGGCTCGACCATCATCGGCACGACCGACTATCAGGCGGAGAAGAAGCTCATCGACGAGCAGGAACAGCTCCGCGAGAAGATGAACGCGGAGATGGACAAGATGCGGGTGATGAAGCGGCACGGGAAGATCAGCGACGTGCTCGACCCCACCCAGTGGACGCCGGAATACACGGCCATGAAGAAGCGTTTCGACGAACTGGTCGAGGCGGAGCGTCCGTTCATCAAGAACAACGAGCTGTTCAACCTCTACACGACCAACGGCGGCGCGGGACTGAATGCGGGCACCTCGGAAGATTTCACGATCTACTTCGTACAGCTTCCGGCCAACAAGATCGAGCTGTTCTTCTGGCTGGAATCCGACCGCATGTCCAACGGCATCATGCGGGAGTTTTACGTCGAGAGGGACAACGTCCGCGAGGAGCGCCGCTTGCGGACGGAGAGCACGCCCACGGGCAAGCTGAACGAATCCTTCGAGGCCCTGTTCTGGCAGGCGCACCCCTACGGCGTGCCCGTGCTGGGCTGGGCGTCGGAGGTGGAGTCGATCTCGGCCCAGGACGTGCGCGACTTCTACAAGATTTACTACGCCCCGAACAACGCCAAGATAGTGCTGGTGGGTGACTTTGATTCCGACAAGGTGGTGGACCTTGCCAAGCAGTATTTCGGGCGGATTCCACGGGGCGCCAAGCCTCCGGTCCCGATCATCACGGAAGAACCGAAGCCTATTGCCGAGCGACGCTTGGACGGCGAGGCGGACACCAACCCGATCGTGAGCGTCCGCTTTCACACCGTCGCCATGGGGCATACGGATGAGGCCGCCCTCGACGTGCTCGCCCAACTCCTCTCCGGCAAGACCGGACGGCTCTACAAGAGGCTGGTGACCAAGGAGGAGGCGGCGATCGGTCAACCCTCCGCGCAGCACTCGTCCCGGAAGTACGCCGGGTACTTCGAGATCGAAGCGACGGTCAAGGAGGGACACACTCCCGAGCAGGTCGAGCAGATGATGCTCGAGGAGGTGGACAAGCTCCGCGAGGGTGAGATCAGCGACCATGAACTTCAGAAGGTGAAGAACCAAGTGCTCGCTTTTTCAGTGCAGCGGCTGCGAAGCAACATCGGCCTGATGTTTCAACTAGCGATCTACGACCTGTGGTACGATTGGAGCTACATGAACGAAGCGCCGGAGCGGATGCTGCAAGTCACCGTGGACGACGTGCATCGGATGGTCAAGACCTATCTTGAGCCGAAGACGCGGACGGTGGCGATCTACCGCACCAAGCCGGGCGGGTCGACGGAGACCGACCCGGAGTTGGCGGCGGCCCTGGCGAGCCTGCCCGCGGAGGCCCAAGGCGCGGTGAAGATGCAGCTCTCCAAAATCAAGGAATCGAAGGATCTGGAGAAGCTTCAGACCGGGCTGCAAAGGCTGGAACAGGCCCTTGCTTCCGGACAAGTTCCGGAGGAGCAAAAGGGCCTCATGAACGTGATGATGAAGACGATGAAATCCCGGGTGGCCGAACTCGAGGCCGCGAAGAAGGAGTCCAAATAACATGCGCACCAAGCTCAGTGTGATTTGCGGAATCGGGTGGATCGCGGTTGCGGCTGCACTGGTCCAGGCGGACAAGCCCATTCCGGCCCATCCGAGCGAACTTCAGTACCCGAAGCTGGACTACAAGATTCCCCCCGCGTCGAAGTTCCGCGAAGTCCTATCCAACGGGATGGTCGTGTACATCGCGGAAGACCGGATGTTGCCGATCTTCGACCTGCACGTGACGCTGACGGCCGCGGATGCGTTCGACCCGCCGGAGAAGATCGGACTCGCGTCACTCACCGGTGAGGAACTCCGCGACGGCGGCACGCAGGACCTGACCCCCGAGGAGTTGGACGAGCGGGTCGAGTTCCTCGCCGCCCAAATATACACCAGCATCGGCGAGACCAGCGGCTCGGTCGGCCTGTCGCTGCTGTCCAAGGACATTGACGCGGGGTTGGATCTGCTGATGAGCGTCCTTCGCTATCCGCGATTCGACGAGAACCGCTTCCGTCTGGCCAAGGAGCGCCAACTGCAGAACATCAAGCGGCGCAACGACTCCACGGCGCAGATCGAAGGGACGGAGTGGGCCTTCCTGATGAACGGGGAGAACCATTTCAGCAATTGGTATCCCACACCCTCGACGTTGAACTCCGTCACCCGCGAGGACATGATCGCGTTCCACCGCAAGTACGTGCACCCCGGCAACATGATCGTCGCGGTCGCGGGAGACTTCGATCGGGCGGAGATGCTCAAGAAGCTGGAGAAGGCGTTCGCCGGTTGGCCGGCGGGTGAAAAGACCGCGCGGACGTTTCCCAAACCGGACTTCCAACCGCAGCCCGGCGTGTATGTGCTCCCCAAGGAGGACGTCAATCAGGGGCGCGTGACCATCGGGCACCGGGGCGTCATGCGCGGCACGCCGGATGAGTTCCCCCTCCAGGTCATGAACGGGATTCTGGGGGCGGCGGGTTTCCGGTCGCGTCTGGTGGCTAGGGTGCGTTCGGACGAGGGATTGGCGTACAACACGGGCAGCCAGTTCGGACAGGGCGTTTACTGGCCCGGTAATTTCCGCGCCTGGTTCCAGACCAAGAGCAACTCCTGTGCCTACGCGACGAAGCTGGTGATCGAGGAGATCAACCGTTTGAAGACGGAAAAGGTCACCCAGCAGGACGTGGACGACACGGTCAACTTCTACGTGGAGAGCCTCCCGCAGCGTTTTGAGTCGAAGCTGGCCATCTTGGAGACGTACACCGGCGATGAGTACACCGGGCGCGACCTGAAATACTGGGAGACCTACGTCGAGAATCTCAAGAAAGTCACCCCGGACGACGTGCAGCGTGTGGCCCAAAAGTACCTCCATCCCGATCAGCTTGTGATTCTCGCCGTCGGCGATGCCGAGGCGATCATGGCGGGCGGGTATGACAAGGCCAAGGACTTGCACTTCGACGTCTTCGGACCGGTGAAACGCCTTCCGCTGCGTGATCCGGAGACCATGCGTCGCTAGTCGTTGCTTGCATCCGAGCCGAGGGTTGGGTCTATGGGTTCAGAGCCGCGACCGTGAGGGAGCGGGCGGATGTCAAGCGTCGGGTCTGGGTCTGGACACGCTCGGTAGCGGCGGGTTTCGCGCTGATCGGACCGGCGTCGGGCGTAGCCAACCCGACCGTCCTCATCACCGGCGGCGCCGACGCCTCCGGGCACACCTACACCTGGCGAGTCGCCAACACAGGCGTTTCGTCGATCGTTGAGGTCCGTTTCCCTCATTATCGCGCCGGACTTTTCTTCGCCCCGCAGGGCTGGTCGAGCGAATGCACGGCCTTGGTCCATGTCGGGGTCAAGAACGAGCCTGGGGTCTGCACCGCGCGGGCGGGGTCGCCGGGGGAGGGGATCGCTCCCGGCCGATCCGCGACGTTCTCCTTGCAGGTCGCGCCGGCCGGAGCGAAACGCGGCCGGGGGGAGGTGACGCTACGGTTCGACGATGGGACTGAGATGCGAGTCGGCGGCGTTGAGCTTCCCCAGGCGGAGGGGTTAGGTGACAAGTACGTGTCACTCATCGGCCTGGGCGGCGTGTTTATGATCTTTATCCTGGCTCAGGCGATCCGCAAACGCCGCCGCAGATCAGCGTCTTCGTAGGCGCGCCCAAACGGAGACCCGCGCGTGTCGCCGGTGGCAAGGTGGAAGCAGTGGGCGGAAGAGCTGACGCGGGAGACCTTCACGCTGTACTTCGCGTGCCGTGACCCGCGTACCCCGTGGTACGCCAAGACCTTGGCGCTCTGTGTCGTGGGCTATGCGTTCAGTCCGATTGACTTGATCCCCGACCCGATCCCGATCATTGGGCACCTGGATGACTTGGTGCTGGTGCCATTGGGCGTGGCGTTGGTGCGTCGGTTGGTCCCGCAGGAGGTGATGGTGGACTGCCGGGGGCGTGCGCGGACGTTCATGGACTGCAAGAGGCCGAAATACCGCGTCGCAGCCGTCGCTGTGGTGCTGATCTGGCTTGCCCTCGCCGTCGTGGGCGGGCGGTTGTTGTGGAACTTTGTGACGTGAGCGAAGTCCGGTCGCGCCGCGTTATGCTCGGTTGCGACCAACGGGAGCGTTCAAAAGCGGTCGACCGTTGCGCGTAGGGCGAGGGGCGGAGAGAGAATTTCGTTCAGGATGATCGCCCGGCGTAGGTCGCTGTGCGTGGGGCGATCGAACACGGTCATGCCGTCGTCGGACGTGGTCGGTGCGGCTACGGAGGCGACGTGACGCTGCACGTGGCCGATCCGCTTCTCTACGAGATCCGCCTTTCGTTCCTCGCGTTCTTCGATCGAGCGGCGCTTGACGGCAGGCTTCGGGGCTTTGGGGCTCGCGGGGCGGGGACGCGGGGGAGGCTGAAGGCAAACAGGGCGCGGCGGAGGGGGCACCTCGATTTCGGTGTCCAACACGGCCTCCAGGAAGGTCTTCACCATCGGCGGCAACGACGGCGGAAGCTCCGCTCTCGGCTGCGGGGGCGAGGGCGCGAACGGTTTCGCCACCGGGCGCTCAAACAGTTGCGGCGGTCGCTGCGGGGGCGGCATCGGACGGGCGACGGGCGTAACCGTTCGGATCGTCCGCGGCGCCTCCTGCTGCCCTTCGTCCTTTGCCTTTGCAGCCTCACGGGCGCGGTCGAGCTTGGCCGTGATCGCCTTGCCAAGCCCGCCCAGCGCCGACCCGGCAATGATGATGACCACCACAACGCCCTGAATCCAATCGCCGATGTCCTGAATGGCCAGCATGGTCGTGCCACTGCTCGAAGAGCAGTGCCTTCGGGCTCTTGGACCAAGCCACTGCTCACAGAGCAGTGGCACATTCGTGTCTCATCCTTTGTGTTCGGCGGGCGGCGCTTCCCCGCGGCCGATGGAGTCGCGCATCCCCGTGTCGGCTTGGATGTTCTTCATGCGGTAGTAGTCCATGATTCCCATGTGTCCGCTGCGGAACGCCTCGGCCATAGCCTTGGGAATCTCCGCTTCGGCGAGGGTGACCAGGGCGCGGTTCTCCTCGATCTTCGCCTTGTTCTCGGCGGCGAGGGCCATCGCCATGGCGCGGCGCTTCTCAGCCTCGGCTTGGAACCGGCGTTTATCAGCCTCGGCCTGGTCGGCCTGGAGTTTGGCCCCGATGTTCTCTCCCACGTCCACGTCGGCGATGTCGATGGAAAGAATCTCGAACGCGGTGCCCGAGTCGAGTCCCTTGGCGAGGACGGCCTTGCTGATACGGTCGGGGTTCTCGATCACTTCCTTGTAGGAATTCGCCGATCCGATCGCGCTGACGATGCCTTCGCCGACGCGGGCGATGATGGTCTCCTCCGTCGCCCCGCCGATGAGCTGTTTGATGTTCGTCCGCACGGTGACGCGGGCCTTGGCCTTAAGCTGGATACCGTCCTTGGCCACCGCGTCGATCGTCGCCTTGCCTGCTTCGGTCCGCGGGCTGGGCACGTCAATGACTTTCGGGTCGACGCTGGTCTTGACCGCGTCGGTGATGTCCCGACCGGCGAGGTCAATGGCGCAGGCCTTTTTCCAATCCAAATCCAGGACCGCGCGGTTGGCGGCGATCATCGCCCGCGTGACGTTGGGCACCCGGCCGCCCGCGAGGTAATGGCTCTCCAGATCGTTGGTGGAGACGGCCGAGATGCCCGACTTCACCAGTTGAATCTTGCACAAAACCACGGTGGTTGCGTCCACCTTCCGCAGCCGCATCCCGATCAGGTCGAACATGCCCACGTCCGCGTTGCTCATGAACGCTTGCAGCCACAGACGGAAAAACTGGAGGAGCACCAAGGCGATCGTCAGGACGACTAAGCCGAGGATGACCCAGGCGATCGTCCAGATGGAGCCGGTGATCTGCCCTAACAACGAGGCCGGGATTGCAAGCATGATCTAAAGCCTTTCGCGATGTAGCGCCACCCCTCGTGGGCGGCGCGGAAGCGAACGGCGCCGCCCACAAGGGACGTCGCTACGTTCTGACACCTCCCTCTCCCCTCGAGGGGAGAGGGATCGAAAACCACGGCTAGGCTTTCCTCTCCTGGACGGCCAGTTGACCGCTGACCACGCGGAGTCCTTCCACGGTCACGCCCACGTCCAACATGCCGAACTCGGCGATGCAGGATACGCGCCGCCCCTGGAACTCGCAAATCCCGACCGGACGCAGGGGGGAAAGCGTGCGCCCGGTCTGTCCGACAAAGCGGCTGATTTCCTCCACGGGAACGCTGGTGTCGCGCGGTGTCAGCACCGGGTTGGGCGGGGCGATTCGCCTACCCACCCAAGTCCGAGGCCAGATTTTGATCGCCGCCACCGCGAAAACGGGCAGAACCACGAGGCACGCGAGTACGGAAATCGCCCCCGCCTTCTCCCCGCCGAAGCGGAACGTTTGAACAATTCCAGCGACAAGCAGGGCGATTCCCACGAACGTCAACACGCCGTGCGAGGGGATGAACAACTCTGCTACGAGTACCAACGCCCCGGCGCCGAACAAGAGGGCAATGATTCCGACTTCGGACATAGGGCTACCCTTCCACTTTAGCGCTGGGCGGCGCGCACAACGACGCGGTTGCCGCGCCGCTCGATCACTTGGATCATACAGTTCGCTTCGAGGTACTCGCCTTCGGTCACGACGTCGACGAGGACGGAACCGAAGCGTGCCTTTCCCGCCGGTCGCAAGGCGCCTTCAGCTTGGCCGATGTCTCCGACCCGGGCCATGCCGCGATACGGGTCCTCCACCGCCACCTGCGAGGGAGTCGGGTTGGCCGGCACCAACTTGTTGAAGACCGGAACCCGCGGCAGGAACCGGCTGAGCATCACCATTCCGATCAGCGAAGCAACCATCGACGACACCAACGTCGCGACGGCCAACTTCAACCCGTGGAGCGTCGTCGGCAGAGCCGGGAAAAGCTGCGGGAACGGACGACCCGGCTCGTCCGGGATGAACGTGGCGATCAGTCCGGTCAGAACCATCATGACTCCGCTGATGCCGGCAACGCCGAAGCCGGGAAAGACGAACAGCTCGAGACCAATCAGCAACAGTCCGGCGAGGATTAGCACAATCTCCCACACATTGGCCAGCCCGGTGACGTAAGGCGCGCCGACAAAAACCGCCAAAGCGATCAGGGCGACCAGACCCGCGAGGCTGAGGCCCGGCTGGTGAAACTCCACATAGGCCGCGAGGAAAATGACCACCAGCAAGAACCCCCGCACGTAGAGCGAGGTCAGCCAAAGGGCGAGCGACTCAGACCACAGCGGCTTTAACCGGATTAGCGTGCCCAGGCCGTATCGCGCCCGCAAGTCGCCCTCATCCGTCACGATGCCCTTGCTGAATCCAAAGGCGATCGCCTCGCTCGGCGACATCTCCAAAAGCTGGTCATCCCGCACGATCGGCTGCAACGTGGGGACCTCCATATCCAACACCGGATCGTGATACTTCTGTGCCAACCTCCATTCCGGTTCGGCGCGCGGAGCGGGATCCACGTTGTCGGCGCTCGTCGGCGGACTCGGCTTGTCCTCGCCCAAGCGCTTGATCTTCTCATCGCGAAAGACGAACTCGCGCTCGCCGGTCTTGACGTTCTCAAGCCACCAGACCTCGCGTTCGGGGATCACCAACGCCTCGCAGAGGACCTGGCTGTAGCCGTTCTTTCGGGCCGACGTGCGGAAGTCATGCAGAACCGGCGTATAGGCTTTCGGTTGCAGTTCCTTCGGAACCGCCGTCACGCCGCTCGGCCCGCCCATGATGACCTGTGAATCGCCGATCCGCGACGAGCGGGCCATCACGATCTCATCGCACGCCATCGCCACGAGAGCGCCGCCCGAATGGGCATTGGGGTTCACCCAGGCGACGGTCTTGACGTCGGTGAGACTGCGGATGAGGTCGGCGACGGCGATTGAGCTGGTAACCAGCCCGCCGGGGGTATCCATGTCGAGGATGATGATCTTGGCGCCTTGGGCACGGGCTGTGTCGATGCGCCGCTTGAGGCTCTCGACGGTGACGTCGGTGATCTCATCGCGCAGGGGGAGAATCGCCGCTGTCGTGTTGCCCGCCGGAGCGGTCGGCTCGGGGCCGGGCAAACCAAGCGAAGTCCCTACGCCGGACAGCGCGACGACGACGCTTGTCAGACGAAAGCCGACCGACGAGTGCCGCAGGCAAGGTCGATGGGTCATGGTTGAAGCCTCACATCCGGCGCAAGAAACCGCTTGCCCCTTATGACGCTCTGTCTAATTCTACTACCCTTCGTTATCGGCGGCAAGTTGAAACCGCGTGTGAGATTGTAACCGGGGTCCGTGACAGTTTAGGCGGACATTTGGCGGATCGCCGCTGCCCCGGTTTGCGTCAACCCCGAAGGGGTTCCGGCATGAAGCCCAGGGTTGCGCCGAAGGCGCTACCCTGGGTAGACGAGCGGTACGTCACCAACCCCA
>JAZDHF010000208.1:0-6815 GCA_043806315.1 Planctomycetota bacterium
ATCCCACGGGGCGCAAGGTGTCCGATGTGGAGTGGACCAAGATCAATCTCCATCGCGATGACTTCCACGGCGATTGGAACTACACCATCCGGCCAAGACGGAACAGATAACTTGAGACAGTTATTTCATCGCAGACGCTTAGAACAGGCCTCCGGCCTGTGGAAAGTCCGAAAGGAAGAATCTACCCACAATCCTGACGCCGACCCTCTCGCGACGGTGTACACGCCCATGGCGGGTAAGTACGATGCGATTCTGACTTCAATACGGGCAAGAGTCGGTCGGTGGAAGGCGGAGAACACGTAGGCGAGGCCGCCGGCTGGCGATGGTGAGAGACGCAGATGGACACGCAGGATCGAATCAGGATCGTCAAGTTGCGCGAGCTGATCCGCGATGTGCCGAACTTCCCGAAGCCGGGCGTCGTGTTTAAGGACATCACGCCGCTGCTCGGGCATCCGGCCGGCCTGTCCTTGGCCGTCGAATACCTCACCCAACCCTTCCGGCACACGCGCGTCGATTTGGTCGCCGGGGCCGAGTCCAGAGGGTTCATTTTCGGGACCGCCGTCGCTCGCAACCTCTCCGCCGGGTTCGTCCCGATTCGCAAGCCCGGACGGCTCCCCCATGACACGCATTCCGAAGAGTATGCCTTGGAGTACGGCGTCGATCGGGTCGAAATCCACAAGGACGCCATTCAGGCGGGTGACCGGGTGTTGATGGTCGACGATGTCCTCGCGACGGGTGGTACGATGGCCGCCTGTTGCCGGCTGGTGAAGGCCTTGGGCGGGGAGATCGTGGGCATTGCCTTCTTGATCGAGCTCAGCTTCCTGAACGGGCGCAACCAGTTGTACGACTATCCGATCCACTCCATTCTGAAATACGATTCGGAAACGTCTCTGCCTGAAAGGTGACCCGCGATCCGTCGCGGTTCCACGCCCGCCGCGCCGCTACGAGTCGATTTTGCCTGATGGGCGGGAGGTATGATATGTTTGCGGAGCATCGGGTCGCACGGGGGTGTAGCTCAGCGGAAGAGCAACGGCCTTTTAAGCCGTAGGTCTTGGGTTCGAGCCCCAACACCCTCAGTGGCGGAATCGCCTGCGAAACTCGAACGACTTTCGGAGCTCGCTGGAGTATCGGTTCGAACACAGTTCCCTTTGCACAAGCGCCCCCCCGCGCACACGGTTGCGATCCGCTCTCCGCGGCTAATGAACCGGGCGGAAGGGGTCCCGATCGGCCGAACCGATCGAAAACGAAAGACCGGGCAGGATCTCCGCCAACCGACGAGCGAGCGCTCGGAGCACCGGTCGCTCGCTGGCCCAGTGTCCCAGGGCGATGGCCGTGCAGCCGACACGCTGAATCGTCAACGCATCGTGATGCCGAATCTCACCGGTGATGATGACATGGCGGTCGCTCAGTGGAATGCGAAACGGCAGGCTCCCGGCGGCCCCGGCGACGATGACCGCCTCGTCCACCGGTCGGTCACGCTCCCCCACGATTTGCACGCAATTCGCCTTCGTCTGAAGGCGTAGACGCCGGGCGAGTCTCTGGAGCGTCGTCGTCTCGGGGAGCCGTCCGCATCGCCCGATCCCGCGCACCGGTCGGGCCTTTAGCGGGTAGATGTCGAACGCCGGCTCCTCATAGGGATGAACGTCGCGCATCGCGCGCACGACCTTGGGAATGTCCGTCGTTCGAACGACCGACTCGAAGCGCACTTCTCGAACGGATTCCATCTTCCCGCGTTGACCGATTGCCGGGCGCGTCGTCTCACCCCCCAAGAAAGTACCTTCGCCCGAGGATCGAAAGCTGCATTGCGAGTAGTCGCCGATCTGACCCGCGCCGGATTGGAAGACCGCCGACGCGACTTTCTCCACGTGCTCACGCGGCACAAACACGACGAACTTGCACTGATCCTCCGTCGGCGCGTCGACGTATTCCAGCGGTTCGGTCTGGGTAATCCCGCAGAGTTCCGCGAGTACGTCATTGGTTCCGCCCTCCGCGGCGTCGAGGGCCGTGTGCGGCGAGTAGATCGCCGCCCCACCACGGATGCACCGAAACACGAGCGCGTCCATTCCCGAACCCGGTGTGCGCAGCGAAGTGATCGGTTTGAAAATCGGCGGGTGGTACGAGATGATGAACTCGACCTTTTTGCGGATGGCCTCATCGACCACGGCCTCGGTCATGTCGATCGTCAGCAGCACGCGGCGGACGGCGGCCTGGAGGTCCCCCGCGAGCAATCCGACGTTGTCCCACTCCTGGGCGAGGGCGGTCGGGGCGATCCTCTCCATGGCGGCGCATAGGTCCGCGACGACAGTCTTGGTTCGGGTCGATGAACGCCTCATTCCCGGTCGCACTCCTCCCGCACGCGCCGGCGGTACTCCTCACGCAACCGCTTGGCCATCGGCCCCACCCGACCGTCGCCGATGTCATGCCGCTCCACGCGGATCACCGGCATGACCTGCATGATGGCGTTGGTGAGCAGCACCTCGTCGGCGTCGAGCAGGTCGTCGATTGAGAGGGGGCATTGCTCGCACTCGATCCCGCATTTCGACGCAATTTCCAAGACCACACCGCGTGCGATGCCGGGCAGCACCGGCGTATCCAGCGGCGGCGTCTTGAGGACGCCGTCGCGGACGACGAACACGTTACTGATGGACCCCTCGGCCAATTGGTTGCGAGTCGTAAACCAGATCGCCTCCAGGCAGCGCCTCTGCCGGGCGTGTCGAAGCCCGATCAGTCGCGGCAGGTGGGCCGTGGTCTTATGTCCGGCGAGCGGGTCGCTGGTGGATTGCCGGAAATCACACACCGCCGCCTGCACGCCGCGATCATAAAGCTCCGCGGGATAGGCCGACAACGGCGCGGCCGTCACGCAGATCGTCAGACGGCGCACGTCACCCTCCTCGCCCTCAAGCATCGAACCGGACGACACGGTCAGCCGCACTCGCGCCTCCTTGAGCCCACTGCGGTCGAGCAATTCCCGGAAGACCCCCTCGTGGGGAAGGTCGCTTCGCTCCATCGGCGTGAGGATCGCGCCCGCGGAGCGCCGCAGGCGCTCGACGTGCGATTCCAGGCGAAAGACTCGACCTCCCTCGGCCCGCAGGGTCTCGAACAGACCCGCCCCGTGCAGCCACCCGCCGTCGTAAACGCTGACGCGGGCCTCTTCCGCGGGGACGAAGACGCCGTTGAGGTACACCGTCGCTGTCACGCCGTTGGCACTGCCTCCCGGATCGGGCGAGTGGTTTCCCACGGCGCCTCGCAGTTCAGAGCTTGCAGCATTCCCCGAAGTTTAGCCAGCGTTTCTTCGTACTCTCCCTCGGGCGTGCTCTCCGCGACGATCCCGCCGCCCGCATACAGGTGAACCTGGTTGCCTCGTTGCACCATCGTGCGGATGGCGAGGTTGAGCGACATCGCCCCGTCCAGCCCGATCCACCCGATCGAGCCGCAATAAACGCCGCGCGGCGTCGGCTCCAACTCGCGGATGATCTGCATGGCCCGGATCTTGGGCGCTCCCGTCACCGACCCGCCGGGAAACGCGGCCCGAAGAAGGTCCACCCAGCCCATCCCCGGCTTTAGGTCGCCCTCAATCGTCGCCACGCGATGAAACACCGTGGGGTGTTCCTCGATTTCGCCCGGCTCCGTTACGCGGACCGTTCCAAACGAACACACCCGCCCCAGATCGTTGCGCAGCAGATCGACGATCATGGTCAACTCGGCGCGGTCCTTCCCGCTCGCCGCGAGGTCGCGCCGCGCGATCGCGTCGATCCGCGGATCGCCGGTCCGAGGGCGAGTGCCTTTGATCGGACGTGTCACGACATGCCCCTGGCGAAGGTCGAGAAACAGCTCGGGCGACGACGAGACGATCGCGGCGTCGTCCCACAGCAGGAGAGCGGCGTGGGATGAGGGACTCGCCTCGCGGAGCCGCCGGTACAGTTCGAGCGGCGAGGCGTCGGTCTTCGCCGTGAACCGCTGCGTGAGATTCACCTGGTAGACATCTCCGGCCTCGATGTATTGCTTCGCGCGGAGGACCTTGGCCGTGTAGGAGTGCCGCGACATGTTCGGGACGGGTCGCGTCGTGAATGGTTGCGGCGGTACGTCCATCTCCACGCGCGACGCGGCTTGCAACCGCTTGCGGAGAACCGCCAGCCGCTCCGCGACTGAGGGCCGACGCACCGCCGATGCAGCGGGCCAATCCACCGCCGTCAGGTACCATTGCTCATCCCGATGGTCGAACACGGCCGCGGCGTCGTAGAGGGCGAATCGGGCAAGAGGCAGGCCCATCCCCTTGGGGGGGTGAGGCTCAACCCTTTGGGCCTTTAAGCCGGCCTCGTAGCTCAGGAACCCGATCCAGCCGCCGACAAAGGGGATTTCGCCGCCGGCGGGTGCGAACCTCGCAGCTCGACATGGCATGGCGGCGCTGCGCTTGGCTATGCCACCCGCTTCGATTGCGATACGCTCCAAGGCCGGGTATCTCTTCAGGCCGTCCGCCAAGGCCGAAAGCGGGTCATCGGACGCCCCCACGCCCAGTGAAATCGTCTCCACGGGGTCCGAGGCAAAGATCGAAAACCGACCGTAAGTGTCGATGTGGCGGGAACTTTCGAGGATTGCCGGCTCGGACGCACCCGCGAAAACCATCACAGCGGACTCGATGGACGCCGACACGCTAATCGGCTCCACAACCGCCCGCGATGTCATCGGCGATTTTGTCTCCATCGCGGCGGGCAGTATAGCCGGGTCCAGCCTGTTTCGTTATCCTGCCGTTGACAGTCTCACGGCGGACGGTTACCGTCCTCCGCGTCGTTTGGGATGGAAGCCCCGAGTTCACTAGACGAAGGATCGCCGCTCATGTTCTGGAACCACCTAGCCAATCGAATGGCATTGTGCGTCGTCGGAAGTGTGGCCCTGGTCGCCTCCGCTGACGTCGTCGCCCAGACCGCCGAGACGCGGACCCTGATGGGTCTCGGCGAGGTTACCGCCAACGACGTTTACGTCCGTAGCGGCGACAGCCTGAATCACTACACCATCTGCAAGCTCAAAGCCGGCGATCACGTCACCGTGGTCGGCGAGCGCGGCGAATGGTACGAGATTCTTCCGCCGGAAGGGACCTTCAGCCTGATCTCGGGTGACTTCGTGGACACGACGGACAACCAGACGGGCACGGTCAACGGCGACAACGTTCGGGTCCGCGCCGGGTCGTTGCTCAACGAGAACAAGTACACCGTCCAGACCCTGCTCGCCAAAGGCACGCCGCTTACGATCATGGGTCGCAATCCCGACGGATTCGTACGCATCAAACCGCCGTCCGGGGCGACGCTGTGGGTGAATCGAGGTTTTGTTCAGCTTCGGACCGACGGCGCCGCCGCGAAACCGGCGGACGAGACCGGCGGAGCGTCGCCTTCGCAGAGTGACGCCGGGAGCACCGTAGCCCCCGCGGTAGCCTCCTCGGCGGCCGAGTCCGCCAAGAAGCTCGCCGCCCCGATGACCAATCCCGCCTCCACCACGTGGCGGCGACAGCTCGAGGAGATCGACGTTGCAGCCCGGGCGGAGCTGACCAAGCCGGTGTCGGAACGAAGGTTCGACCCGTTCATCGCCCGCTATCAACCGATCGCGGAGCAGACCGAGGACGATTTCGCCAGGCAGTATGCGTCGGCCCGGATGGAGCAGGTGAAGGACTTGGCCGCACTGACCGACGCTGTCGAACGGGTCCGCAAGCTCGACGACAGGGCCGAGACCAAACGACGAGAGTCCCTGGCCGCTCGTGCGATGATCCCCGAGTTCGTTCCGGCTTCGAGGCCGACGGGCATTGAGGTGCAGGGTGAGTTGCGGGGCAGTGCCCTTTACCCACCCGGATCGCCCGTGCAGCGATACCGGCTGATCGACCCGACGGGCCCATCGGACCGGACCATCGGCTACGTCGAGATACCGTCGGACTCCGAGCTGAAGGCCGACGAGTACCTCGGTCGATACGTGGGCGTGCGGGCCTCCGCCCAACGGGTGCAGATCGGCGGGGTCAATCCTATTCCGATCTACATCGCCCGCGAATTGGTTTTGTTGGAGCCGCCGACCAGGAACGACTCGGGCGGACCGAATTGACGATCGCCCGGTGACCTGAGCCGCCGGGTTCAGCCCGTGCGCGGGACACGAGTTCCGGCGCGCCGGAACTTACGGGGACGAGCCACGAGGAGTATCTGATGACCAAGCGTATGTACTCGATCGCACGGCGGGTGGTTCCGCTTCTGGGCGCGGGGATGCTCCTGCAGGCCGGCGGTTGCGCCATCGACACCAAGACCCTGCTGGCCCAACTCACGACCGCCATTGCCAACAATTTCATCAGCAGCTACGTGTTCGGCTCCTTCAACCTCGTCGGGCCGTAGGGCGGACATTGCCCGCCGACCCGCCACATGGCGGACGATCCGAACCCCAAGCGCGAGCGCGGGGTCTTGAGCCGTCGCTTGCGCTCCGGGTTCTGACGGCACCGGGCGCCCGCGCTGCCTCGGGTTCGCCGAGGGCATTAGGAACCCCGCAACCCCAGGGTCCGTGACAGTTTAGGCGGACCTTTGGCGGATCGCCGCTGCCCGGGTTTGCGTCAACCCCGAAGGGGTTCCGGCATGAAGCCCAGGGTTGCGCCGAAGGCGCTACCCTGGGTAGGCGAGCGGTACGTCACCAACCCCAACGGGGTTGTGGTTCTATCATTGCCCCGTGTCGATCCTATGCGATTATCGCAAGCGAAAAACGCTACAACCCCGTTGGGGTTGCTGTGACTCTCTCGCACAGTTCCCCAGGGTAGCCGCATCGCGGCAACCCTGGGCTGGAGGGCATAACGCCTT
>JAZDHF010000209.1:0-7068 GCA_043806315.1 Planctomycetota bacterium
GAAATCTGCAAATAATTAGTCACTATATTGACCCTTGAACGATGTGAACCCGCGTTTTTAGCTGCGAAAAGGGCGTTTGCCGGCCTGCCAAGGGTCAAAAAAGACCGAATTTCGCATCACGGGTGCGGAAGTCGGGCTAGAGACTGGAAACAAGAGACTGGAAACTGGAGACGAAACGCCGAAACGGTCAGACGCCGAAACGCAGAAACACGGAAACACCGACACGCCGAAATGATCCCGTTCGGGGTGCTCACCCGGCCGCTCCGTTTTCCGGCCGCCGTCGATGCGGTACACTCCTCGACTCGACGGACAGCGCGGAGTTTTTCGTGAAAACGGCTCACTGGAGTAGGTCGGCCTTCTTCCTCGCGATCTTCGCGTGGTCCCGCCCAGCCGTGGCCCAGCCTGAGGCCGGTCCCCACGCTCCCGGCGGCGACTTGCCCCCCGACCGAACGCCCGAAGTCCGTCTCAGCGCCTTGCCCGGGTTCGCCGACGAGGGGGCCTTCGTGGAGTCGGTGACAAGCCGCGTGGCGGAGCTTCAGCAACAAGCCGCCGACGCCGACGACCCGCAGCGCAAAGCCGCGTTCCTCTTGGCCGCCGCGAATCTGATCCTGGCCGAGCAGTTGGAGCCGGCCTGTACAAGGAGGTTTTTCCAGCTCGACCCGGCACCGCAAAAGCCCGTCCTGAGCCGCGAAGGAGACGACGCCCTTGCCGTCGCACCGGCCCTTGCCCGTAGCGATGTCCTCATCGCCGAAGCCGAGGCCTCCCTGCGTCCGTCGGCAGAGCACGACCCCTCAGACGAGAATCCGCCGACTACCGAGCCAAGGGGCCATTCCTTCGCGGCTCAGGACAAGGAACTGCACCGAACCGTCGAGACGCTCAAGGCGTTTGCACAGGCCCTTCGCGCCTATCTCACCGCGGAGGCCGACGCCGATCCCGCGCGCACGGCGCGTCGCGCCGCATCGGGACTTTCGGTCCTGCTGGAGGACGACAACCCCCAGGTCGCCGCCGCCGCCGCGTTTTGGCAGGCGTGTCTTCGGGCCATGGATCCCGACCCGACGCCGGCGCTGGCCGTCCTCGATCCCGCGGTCATCGATCCACCGCCCGACTCGCTGCGCTTTGGGTTCTTCTCGCGGCTGCTTCGCTGTCGCGTGTTGGCGGCGGGAGGAGGATCGGCCGCTGCCTTGGCGCTCCTTCTACAGGTCGAGGAACGGGCCAACGATTGGTTCAAGGCGGAGGCGGAGCGTGCCGACGCCGTCCGGGCCTGCGCCTGGCTTCGCCTACGAATTCTGCAGGATTGGCGCGACCGTCTGGATTCAACTTCGCAGGTCGACGAGCGCACTTGGTGCAGTTCGCAGATGGAGACCCTGCGTGCCCAACGGTTTTCGGACGCCCGGTCCCCCACGGTGATGAGGCTGTCTCAAGCGATCCCGATCATCGCCCGGCCGCCCGGGCCGATCGCACCCACCTCCGACGGGACCCCCGCCCCGCCGTGACCCTCCGTCGCCTTCTCGGAACGTACACCTCTCCCTCGACCGCCTCCCCTGCGTCGGTTGGCAGGTCTTTCGAGTCCTACCGCTTTTCCGCGTCCGGGCAAAAGCCGTTGGCAACGGCCCGTTGCCGCGCCTATGATTCGCCGGGGTGGGGTTGCATGTTGGGGGCATGGCCGTGGACGCTGCCGGTCGCAGGGAGTTGCGGGTACATGGGCCTGTCGGTCACTTTCGTCAGCGGTCCGCGTCGATCGGGAAAGAGCGCCCTCATCGAGGCCATGATTCACCGCGCCTGGAAGACCGCCCCGCACTACCTCCGCCTGGTCAAGGAAGGGTCCGACAAGCTCCCGCCTAGACCATGCCAGGATAAGCCCGGTTCGAAATGCGGCGTGGCCTCCGCCCGTTGGCTGGATTACGACCCGGAGCAGGTGTTCGCCATTCTCCCCGAAGCCCTGGCCGCTATTCATCGCCGCGACCGTTACGGCTCCGTCGTGATCGAGGCCGACGCCGACCCCAACCTGCGTTGCGCGTACCCCTACGATCACCGCGTCTTCGTGATGCCGCTCCCTGGAACGATCAGCGAGGTCTTCCGCGAGACCACCCGCGCCGCCGAGGAACTCCGCCGGGTCCTGGAGGACACCGCCGCCTTCGCCTCGGAAATCTTCGGCCTGTTCACCCGCGATGCCGACGACGCCGCGGAGCCGTCCGAAGACCGGGCCGACATGACCGCCACTCAGATGCGCGGCTTTCTGTATTCGCCCCTCGGCGATGAATTGGCGACGCGCATCCAGCTCCAGCAGCCCTACCACGGCCTGGTCGAAAGCGACGTGATCGTCGTCAACACCCGCGTCGGCGAGCGCGGCCCCGAAACGGAGGAATGCCTTCGCCGCGTCGGACGACTGCTGGCCCGCACGCGCAGCGTATCGGGCCGTCACGGGGAGTTGTTCCTGTGCGACCTGTGCGATCAAAACGGCTCGATCGACCGCACGCTTCTCAAAGCCCTCAAACCCATGTGTGCAGGAGGGAAATAGTACGGGCGGCACAAATAGTCCGTGGTTTTCGCCGTTCTTGACGCAGGATTCAGCGGCGGTAGATTACTTTGCACTTCAACCGCGATCGAGCCCGACCGATCGCGTTGTTGAAGATAGATTCCCCGATAGCTCAATGGTAGAGCGAGTCCCGGCGCGCCGGGATTAACCGTCATCGCTGGTTCGCGAAGGGTTAGCGGAAGTAGATTCCCCGATAGCTCAATGGTAGAGCGAGCGGCTGTTAACCGCTAGGTTCTAGGTTCGAGTCCTAGTCGGGGAGGTTGATGTAAGTCATGCCGAATCCGTGATTTACGGATACCCGCCCGTGTTGGGTGGTGCGGCTTCGAAGTCGTGCCAAAACGGTACATACCGTTTTGGTTTGGACTGAAGGAGCCACGCATGCCCAAACTCAAGAACAAGCTCCCCGCGTATCGTCATCACAAAGCGTCGGGCCAAGCCGTCGTCACTTTGAACGCCCGGGACATCTACCTCGGCAAGCACAACAGCGCCGAGAGCCGAGAGAACTACAAGCGCGTGGTTCAAGAGTGGCTAACAAACCACGCCCGGGTACCGTGCGCTACGGCGCATGCAGTGCCTCCCAAGAGCGATCTCACGATAAACGAACTCTTCTTGGCCTACTGGGAATTCGTTCAAGGATATTATCTGAAGAACGGAACGCCCACGAGTGAGGTTTGGTCGATCAAGCGAGCTCTGACACCGCTGATCGAGTTGTACGGATCCCAGCCGACGGTCTCATTCGGGCCGCTCTCGCTGAAAACGTACCGTCAGCGCCTAATAGATGCTGGCCTCGCTCGTGGCGTGATCAATAAACATGTTGGCCGCGCAAAACGATTCTTCCGGTGGGGAGTGGAGAATGAGCTTGTTCCGCCGAGCGTCTACCATGCGCTCCAGGCCGTTGCCGGCCTGCGGCGAGGTCGCTCCGCTGCTCCGGAGAGTCAGCCTATTAGGCCCGTCCTCGACGAAGTCGTCGATGCGGTCCTACCACATGTCAATCGACATGTCGCGGCGATGATCCAGCTTCAGCGTTTGACCGGTATGCGGCCGGGGGAGGTCACGATCATGCGCGGCTGCGACTTGGATACCACCAACAAAATTTGGACATACCGACCAGGGACCCACAAGACCGAGCATCATGGGCGGGAGCGGACAATCTACCTCGGTCCACGCGCTCGGAGGATTCTCAAGCCGTTCCTTGTTGACGACGTCACGGCGCACGTTTTCAGTCCGAAACGCGCGATGGAGGAGCGCCGAGAGGACGTGCGTACACGAAGCAAGGCACCGCTTGACCCGGAGAAGCGTAAGCGAAGACGGATGCGTAGGCCCTCGAAACAGCCCGGCAACTATTATCCGATAATCAGCTACGAGCATGCGATCAATCGAGGATGCGGCAAGGCCTTCCCCGTGCCAGACGGCCTCAGTCTGGAGGAGGCGAAGAGTTGGCAGCGTGACCACAGGTGGTCTCCGAATCAACTTCGGCACAGCGCTGCCACCTTCCTGCGAAAGGAATTCGGAATCGAGGCGGCGCGAGTCATTCTCGGGCACAGTTCGGCGGCTGTTACGGAAGTGTACGCTGAGCTGGACCACAAGAAGGCGGCTGACATCATGGCCAAGGTCGGGTAAGGTGCTCACCGCGGTACCGGCGAAACGGCTCGCCGTGCGGCCTCCACCGCTCTATGGTCGAGCGGCGGAGGCCGAACCGCACACTCCTGCGTGCCGCCTCAAGGCCGACCGAGGACCGATCCCGGTAGCTTTCGACTCAGCGGTTACGAGTCGGGCAATCGTTCCTTAAGTGGTTGTCGACACGGCACTTATGGCCGTCTTTCGGCGTCAGAAACGGGTTGCAGACTGGTTGCCGGACCGAATCAGACTCATTCCCTAGACCAAACCTGGTCGAAACTGACGCCGGAATGATGCCAGCGTCGATCACAAATCCGCTCTCCGATCAGTCGGGTGCAGCTCAAGCCTTTGCAACTGATTCACACGCCTTCATGAAGTGAATTGTGTGATCGAGACGCGCCAAAGATCGCCTGCTCATCTCGCAGGCGATGTAACGATCAGCTCGCTCAAGGCGGGCCAAACCGAACCCAGTCAACTCCACCGCCATTACGATCCTAGCGACTCCAACGGCGATAGACAACGCACCTTTACTCCGACCACCGTGACGAGATCGTAAAGTAACGCCTCCGTCTTCCCGCCTCTGTGATCGCCGGCCTGGCGAGAGTCCTGTACCTCCCGAAAAATCCGTAACCGCGATAGCGCAAGGACTTATGCGTTGACGCGTCGGACAAAGCCGCTTACTGTACGTGGTTCCGCCCAGTCCGATGCGCCATCGGGTACTCGTTCAGTCGTGCTGTCAACGGCCGACGGGTGGACAAGAGGATGACATAATCATCCTCCCCTTCTTGTGCGCCGAGCATGTTCGGCAGCTTGGAGGTGCAAGTCCTCTACTCAGCCTGATGGAGGCGAAGGGTAAGCGAATCGCAAAGGCGTCGTCGCGAGGCGGCGTCTGAAGGAAGCGTGGAGCGAACACGCGAGCCGATGGACAAGAACCGGATAGGAGGCGTGAGCGTTGGACGAGCGGGCAAATGGCCGCGAAGTCCGTATCCATCAAGGGCGCGAAGCGTAAATCCGGCGGTTGTGCGTGGAAGGCTGTCGAACTTACCTCGGGAGGTCCGCCGCGTGTCGTGGATTCACGACTGAGGGGATCGAGAGGTTCCCTGACCGCGTGACAGAAGTCAGCAGAGGGCATAGTACCCCGAAGTGTCGGGGGAAGGCCCGAAGCTCCGGCTCAAGGTCAACGAATCCAAGAGCGCGGTGGCGCGACCGTGGGAGCGGAAGTTCCTGGGATTCTCGTTCACGATGGACCCGCGACCGAAACGGCGCCTGGCGCCGCAGACGGTCAGGCGTCTCCGTGAACGGGTTCGGGAACTGACGCGTCGGACACGGGGTGTGAGTGTCTCGCGCATGACGGAGCAGCTTCGGTCCTACCTGATCGGGTGGACGGGCTACTTCGGCTGGTGTGAGACGCCCTCGGTGCTGCGAGACCTGGAATCGTGGATACGGCGACGGATCCGCTGCGTCCTCTGGAAGCAGTGGAAGCGCGGTACGACGCGGTACGGGGAGCTTCGGGCGCGCGGGGTGGGGCGGGACCTGGCGGCGCAAACCGCCGGTTCGTCACACGGTCCGTGGCGTCTGAGTCGCAGTCCGGCCTTGTCGATCGCCTTTCCGTCAAACTGGTTTGAGCGAATGGGTCTACCTCGCCTGAGTGATTCGAGGGCCACATAACGTTCCGAACCGCCGTGTACGGACCCGTACGCACGGTGGTGTGACAGGGAAAGCCCGCGAGGGCCTACCTATGTCGATTCACGAAGTTGGGGGCCCCCGGGGCACCGGCAGGCGCAGTCGTGCAGATGTCGCAGGGAGCATCGATGCGGAACGGAGAGATTACGGCCGGGGACGTTCAGGTTGCGAGCAGCGTGGATGGATTGCGCCAGCTCTTGGCCTACCTCGGTTACGACGTTAGCGACCCTTTTGATCAGACGGCCGCCAGCCTTGGCGTAGCCGAGAGGGTTCAACATCAGGTCGTGCGCGCACGCAGAATCGCCGCGCAGCGGCTGGGGCCTGCGTCCGCCGCGACATCGCCTGCTCCATGGCGTTCAGGTAGCTTTGGAAGGCAATCTGCTGAGCCATGTGCGGGAACTGGCGATTGGCCAACCAAAGGAAGTGTCGCTGCGTCCACGATTTCTTCTCGTAGATGCACGCGTGTTTGAGCAGGAAGCTCTGGACACGCTGGCGGGCCAACCGGAGATCCCTGCCGGCGGCGTGCCGGGCGCGGACGACATCCCGCATGGCTTCGTGAACGGGATCCGGAACCCAGCCCGCCGAGCGTAAGGTGGACGGATTTTTCGGTAGGCACAGGGCTCCGCCCCGCAGCGGTTCAAAACCCGAATAGAAGGCTGTGCCCATTCCAAATTCATCCTTGAAGGCCCGGCTTCATAGAAGGGCCTTGCAGCGGCGCAATCACTCTCGTACCGTGAGTATGGGCATTCTGGGTTCCTGGAATCCAAGCGAATGACGAACGCACCGGCAGATGCGTGGCCTGCCCCCACGCAAGTCTCGAACCGGTGAGACACACATGACGGGCACGACGCACAAGGCCAAATGGGATGAAGCGCTCCGGCGTATCGCGGAATGCCGCGATTCCCACTCGAAGAAGCTGGACCTTTCTCGGCTCTCTCTCGAAATGCTGCCCGACGAATTGCTGCAACTCACATGGCTGGAAGAACTGGACCTGGAATACAACCGCTCGCTCACCGACGCCGCCGTGCAGGTCGTGGCCGAGCACTGCCCCAACCTCCAGAGGCTGGATATTTCGGGCTGTGACGAGCTCACCGATGCCGCCGTGCGGGCCGTGGCCGAGCACTGCCCCAACCTCGAATCGCTGAGTGTGAGATTCTGCGAGCAATTCACGGATGCCGCCGTAATGGCGGTGGCCGAGCAGTGTTCCAAACTCCAATCGCTGGATGTGAGTC
>JAZDHF010000210.1:0-5844 GCA_043806315.1 Planctomycetota bacterium
CACAATTCTGCAATGAATTAGTCACTATATTGACCCTTGAGCGCTGTGGACCCGCGTTTTTAGCTGCGAAAAGGGCGTTTGCCGGCCTGCCAAGGGTCAAAAAAGACCGAATTTCGCATCACGGGTGCGGAAGTCGGGTTAGGGTAGGTTCTTTCCGGGGTAGGCCCGGCACCGCTTCGCGGAAGTGATTGGGCGGGATTTACGTGTTTGAGGTGTGTTTTTTGGGTTCACTCACTACGAATGCGGCTTCCTTTCGCTCATGGTGGTTCGCTTTGTGACAAGCCGATGACACCCAAGGACGAGATCGCAATGCTTCAATCGCTCAGCCAGTGTGCGGTTGCCTACCTGCTCCGCGTCACCCCCCGCTCCGTCCGCAATTACACAGACCTCCCCCGGAACGACAACGGGAGCTACGACGCGCGGGCGATTTTGGAATGGGTTCGATCGAAGGCGCGCCCCACCGTCGATCGGTTTGGCGACAGCGATCTCATTGCGGTCCTGGCCGGCGGGGGTTCAATCGTTGATGGGTTGCTTACTGAGTGACAAGGGGGTGACACATGCCTGATCCGACCATCGCCATAACATTCACCGGGAACGACGCGGACGCGGCGCGGATGTACGCCCGGCAGCAGAAAGACATCGACGGACTCAAGGCTTCGTTGCGCGGCATCAAAGCGGCGGGGCAGGAAGCCCAAAGCGGATTGCAGATCGGGTCGGGAATCATCGGGCAGGTGGCGGGACTGGCGGCGGGCTATCTGACGGTGGGCAAGGCGCTCGAAACCGCGACGGCCGCCCACGAAGCGTGGAAAAGCGTCTTGCGGGAGACGACGCAAGCCACGCGGGACGCCGTCGAGGCGGTCAAGAGTTTCGCGGCCCTACAGACCGGAAAGGGCGAAGGCGCGATCGCCAAACCCATGAAGGCCGTCCGGGACCTTGCCGTGGAGTTTGGGATTGAAGATGTGGGCGCCGTTCCGAGCTTGGTCGGAGCATTGCAGGCGGCGAGGGGCGGGGACGTGGAAGGCGCTCTGCGCGAAGCACGGGAAATCCTGGCCGTGCATGAGGTGACAAACGTTCCCCTGGCGGAGCTTGCCGACCTCGGATCGCTGGCGGGCATGAAAGGTATCGACGAGGGGAAGTTCGTCCGCGAAGTGGTGATGGCCGGGCTGGAGCGAAAGACCGGCCCCGAGGCGATCATGCGCGGGATGAGGTCGATGGGGGCTTTCACCGGTCCCAATGCCGCGGAGGAATGGATCGCCACGCAGGCGACCCTGGCGAAACAACTCGGACCCCGCGGGTCGATGGCGGTGGGGGACCTGCCGGGCCTGTTCATGGAAGGGGCGCCGAAGGAGTTCAGGGCCTGGGCCAAGAAACGGGGAATCACCAAGGGTGAACCCCTGATGGAGTCGCTGGGGAAGTTGCACGCCGGCGGCTTCACCACAGTTGAATCACTGGCCAAGGGCGGGCTGGATCTTAAACAGAAAGAACTGCTGGCCCTGGCCGTCGAAGCGCAGCCGCGAATCGTGGACTTGCGCGATCGGCTGGCGGGCATGAGCACTGAGGAGGCAATCGAAGCACGACGCGCCCAGATGTTCCGGGAAGTTCCCCAGTTCAAAACCGAGGAAGACAAACGACGCCTGGCGGCGGGGACGAAGCAGATAACCGCGTGGGGACCCGAGGCCGAAACGATGTCCGCAGAGGACATGGACTTGCTCGTCAAGGGGCAAGCGCTGATCCGAACGGGATACCGCAGAGGCGTTCTGGGTGGGCGTCTCGTCGACGAGTCGGGGAGAATGGAGACGAGGGGCCCGTGGGGTCTCTGGTCGTACTTTGAAAGGGCCATAAGCGGCCCGGTCGGCGGAATGCAGAGCCCCGAGGGCGTCCAGTGGCGCGACATGATGAAGATCGTCCGCGATGAGTTGCAGAAGGCGACCGAGCCGCTACGCGACGCGGCTTCCAAGCTCCGCGGGGGGGAGACGATGGTGCCGGCGGGGGAGGACCGATGAAGCGGCTCGACCTTGCGGAAACTGCGACCACCGACACCCTTGAACGCCGGGTGCAGGCGGTTGAGGAGGGATTTGCTGTCCTGTGCAAAAACGTGCGTGAGGCGATGAAGACGATGGGGGATGCCTTCAAAGCGATGGCCGGCGGATTTACCACCTACGGCGTCCGGGTGGTCGATTCTGAGGGCCGCTGTGTGGCCACGCTTGCCCCAGGCGGCGACGGTGGGGGCCACCTGGTGCTCTATGACCCGGAAACCGGCTCGGAGGTCGCTTTTGCTCCCCCATCCCTCGACAAGCGGACCCTCGACGGGGATAAACCGTCTGCCGACGCAGGCATGGGGAAGCCACGCGATGAAGGTCGAGCCTCCGAGCCGCCAAGTGAGTTTAACCATCCCCCTGGCCGATGAAGGGGAGCTTTCAGTGCCTCCACACAAGATCGAGGTTTCGCTTCGCTCCCCGCGCGATGCAGCCTCCGCCAACGCCCTCGCCCGCATACGCGACGGCCTACGCGAGCGCCACACTCAGCTTGATTGCAGGCGACACATTGAAACCTATGCCGACGCCGTCCGTTGGCTCCTGGAGCGGGTCCACGCCGCGGCCGGCAGCCCGAAAGCGGGGCATCGTTCGTGATCCGCCGCGCTGCCCCTTGACGAATTGTCCCGGATCGGCCATATTGAGCGGGCCGACCGAGGCTGGAACCCCCGATCGGCCCTGACCACACGGTCGCTGCTTGAGAGCGAACGAATGGCTCACCTGAGTTTACTGGACCCGATCGCGTCCCGCGACGGACCTCTCACCTCCAACAACGACCCCGCGCGCATGCACGGCTCGGTCGGGCGAATCCGTTCCAATGGGACTCTCAGGATGAAGGTTGACGATGCCCCCCCTCGCCGTCGCCCGCGCCCGAACTCACAGAGCGCGTCCTTCGGAGTGCGTTGTGCGCGATCCAAGCCGCGCACGCGAATCTCGCCGCGGCGCGACCTGATCTTCGACGAGCTCGGGTCGAGATATTCGCCGCGAGCACAAAACTCGTCGGCTGGTTTTCGGTGACTGACCCGGAGCGATGCTCCCTCGAAATCCGCGACGTGGTTACAAACAAGGCGATCGTCTTTCCGGCCCCGCTCACGGACCCAGATACGGAACCCCCCAGCGACGACCCGATGGTTCGTTCCGAGCCGAAGATTCCCGCTCCCACGGCCATACAGCGCGCCGAGATCGTGGAACTTGTCAGGCAGCTTGCCTTGGTCGACGATCAACTCGACGCCGTGTTCCGACACTGCACGACGATCCCCGACTACATTCTGGCCACGGCGCGACCCGATCTTCGACGAGCTCGGGTCGAGATATTCGCCGCGAGCGGGAAACTGGTCGACTGGTTTGCGGTGACTGACTCCGAAAGGTGCTCCCTGGAAATCCGCGAGACGGTCACGAACAAGCCGATGGTCTTTCCGCCCCCGCTCCCGGGACCGGGCACGAAACCCCCCAGCGATGACCCGATGCTCCGTTCACAACCGAAGATTCCCGCGCCGACGGCCACACAGCTTGCCGAGATCGCAGAGCTTGTCGGACGGCTTGCGTTGACGGACGGTCAAGTCGCCGCGGTGTTGCGACGCCTGAAGGTGCGTGGCGGCATAGAGGCGATTCCCGACTATGGGACGGCGTCGCGCGTGCTCGGGGCCTTGGAAGGCGTGCGTCGAATCCATGCGAAAGACGGGCGAGTCGACCCGCTCTACGACGACGCGGTCGAGTGCGTCGTCGCGTGCGGGCGGGGTTCGGTGTGTGAGGTACAACGGCGGCTGGGGATCGGTTATGGACGAGCGTCCAGGCTGATCGAAAGCATGACGGCTGCCGGAATCCTGGGTCCGGGCTGTGGCAATCGGTCCCGCAAGGTGATGATCGGGCGGGAAGAAAGGTAGGTGCACAATGGCGAAGCGGAACAAGGAAAAGGCGGAGGTTCAAAGAATGGTGCAGATCGGGCAGATATGCGGGCATGTGACACTTCTCTCCCCCGCGGAGCTGAAACAGTGGCTCAAGGCTGTTCCGGCGGCGCTGCGCAAAGGCCCATGCCCTGACATGGACTTGGCACTCGGAATGTTGGTGAAGGAAGCGAAGTACCGACAGCCCGAACTCCTGTACGCGATGCAGACTATTTTGACGATGCACGCGCATGACGACGAGGATTGCAAGGTGCTTACCGCAGCCGAACTTGACAACCTGACGGAGGAAGAGATCATCAAGGATACGCTCGAGAGCGGTCCAAGATCGTTCAAAGTCTGCGGGATTCTCAAGGCCCTGCCGAACATCACGGACGCGGGACTGAACAGGATTCGGGCCATTATCTGGGATGACCAGTTGCAGGAGGGCGACGACGCGCCCGGAAGCTGATCGGGGGTTTGCTCGCCCTGCAACGTCGAAGTGATCCACGAAAAAGGGTAGATGCAAAATGGTGTGCATCTTCAAACCGAGGTTCCCCAAGCCGCGTATCATCCGCGGTCGGGATGGGCGACCGCGGACGGAAACGCAGACCGCCAAACGCGGACCACGCAAGGGACAGCGGACCGAAGTCGTCAAACGCGAGCCGGAGCGCGACGACGCCGGAAACGTGGTGATCCTCGAATCGCGGAAGTGGGCGATTGAGTACACCCACGCTGCGGGCATTGATGGTCGAAGAGATACGGCGGCTGGTCGAGGTCCACCCCCAAAGGGGGGCGATTTACCTCACCGCGGCCCTCACAGGCTTACGGCGAGAGGAGCTGGCTATCCTGGCATGGGGAAACGTGCATCTTGACGCCCTACAGCCGCGTATCGCGTTGCGGGCGTCGAGGATGAAGTCGTGCCGAGCGGACACGGTCGCGGTCGACGGTGAGTTGGCGGCGACTCTCCGATCGGTCCGCCACGTGGCGGTCGACTCCCTACGAGGCTTGAGGGATCGGAATTGAGTCGCCAAGACCGGGGTTAGCTGAGATGAAAGCGCAAAGATCGAAGATCAAGCATCGGACGCGAGGTACGCGGCATATACCGCCGGTAAAGGGGACTCCCGATCGAAAACCGAAAACCAGTCCGCCCGATGGGGTGCAATCCACCGCAGGGCTGGTGCACGTGGAGCGCATCGCGGTCAAGAAGATCAAGCTGGCCAAGTACAACCCGCGCAAGGACCTGCAAGCGAGCGACCCGGCCTACATCAAACTCCGCCGGTCGATCGAGCAGTTCGGGTGCGTGGACACGCTGATCTGGAACAAGCGGAGCGGGCACCTCGTCGGCGGGCATCAGCGGTTGAAGATCCTCGTCGCCGAGTTCGGGGTTAAGGCCGTCGACGTCTCAGTCGTGGACCTACCGCCGGCGGAGGAGAAGGCCCTTAACCTGGCCCTCAACAAGATCACCGGGGAGTGGGATGAGCAGGCGCTCGCGGCCCTGCTGACCGAGTTGAACGCGACCGCTTCGATGGACGCCACGCTCAGCGGGTTCGACGCCAAGGAGATCGACCTGGCGATCGCCGAGGCCGAGGCGGCGGGCGATCTTGAGAACACGGTCACGCAGGTGCCGGTGAAACCCTACCCGAAAACATCGTGGACCCTGATCGGGATTCCGTTCAGGCGCCACGCGGAGGTCGCGGAGAGCATCGAGCGGATGGCGGCGATTGAGGGCGCGGTGGTGGAGGTCTCCTATTCAGACTGACAACTCCAACCTGTTCGCCAAGCTGGCCCTCCGGCGCCGGGTGATTGCCACGGAACTTCGCGGCGTGCCATTGCGTGTCATCGACTGCTGTCAGGGGAGCGGGCTGCTATGGTCGCGGTTGCGAGAAGAGTTCCCCATCGAGTCCTACTGGGGCATCGACCGGAAGACG
>JAZDHF010000211.1:0-10017 GCA_043806315.1 Planctomycetota bacterium
CACAATTCTGCAATGAATTAGTCACTATATTGACCCTTGAGCGCTGTGGACCCGCGTTTTTAGCTGCGAAAAGGGCGTTTGCCGGCCTGCCAAGGGTCAAAAAAGACCGAATTTCGCATCACGGGTGCGGAAGTCGGGTTAAAACGGGCGGGCCGCGCAGAAACGCCAGTTTGACAATTTCGCCCATAACCTCCTGTAATTCATAGACTTACGAGCATCGGACGGGTGCGCAGGACCTCTGTGCTCTTTAGACGCATATCATCGACTCCTCGGGTCCAAAGGACCTGGGCCACCCGGCCGGCGAGAAAACGATACTTGCGAAGCGAAGCCACCCGAAACGCGATAAGTCCATACTACACAATGAGTTACACAAGATCCCCCGGCCCGCAAAGCCACCGAAAGCCAAATCAAAGCCCGTCGCCCCGGCCCGCCGGGACCGCTCGCCCTCCCTCCGGCGTGCCCCCAGTTTCGACGTTTCGACTTTTCCGTCTACCCCCATTTTTCAGCGTTTCGACTTTCTGCGTTTCTGCGTTTCGCCCATGCGACACTTGTCCTGAGCCTCGAAGGAATCGACATTCAGAACTTGTCCTGACGGCGTCGACAATCGACAATCGTCGCCAGGTGTGAAAGAGGAGTCTAAGGAGCGGATATGACGTCAGCAGGCAAGTACGATTTTTCGGCGATTGCGGCCGTGGACCCGGAGATTCTGCCGGTGATGGAGGCCGAGGTCCGGCGGCAGCAGAACACGCTGGAGTTGATCGCCTCCGAGAACCACGTTTCCCGGGCGGTGCTGCAAGCGCTGGGGTCGGTGTTCACCAACAAGTACGCGGAGGGCTACCCCGGCAAGCGCTACTACGGCGGCTGCGAGAACATGGACGGCGTCGAGGAGTTGGCCCGGCAGCGGGTGAAGAAGCTGTTCGGCTGCGATCACGCCAACGTGCAGCCGCATTCGGGCAGTCAGGCCAACGCCGCGGTATATCTCGCGGTTCTCAAACCGGGTGACACGATCCTGTCACTCAGTCTCGCCCACGGCGGGCACCTGTCGCACGGGCTCAAGGTCAACATCAGCGGGCTGCTGTACAACATCGTCAGCTACGGCGTGGACCGCAAGACGGAGCAGTTCGACTTCGCGGAGATTCGCAGGCTGGCCAAGGAGCACAAGCCCAAGCTGATTCTCTCGGGAGCGTCGGCCTACCCGCGGACGATCGACTTCGATGCGTTCTCGCAAATCGCGGCGGAGGTCGGGGCGTTGCACATGGCCGACATCGCCCACATCGCGGGCATGGTCGCCGTCGGTCTGCACCCCAGCCCGGTGCCGACCGCGGCCTTCGTCACCTCGACCACGCACAAGACGCTCCGCGGCCCGCGCGGCGGGTTGATCATGTGCAAGGAGGCCCACGCCAAGACCATCGACTCACGGATTTTTCCGGGGACGCAAGGCGGGCCGCTGATGCACTGCATCGCGGCCAAGGCCGTCGCCTTCGCCGAAGCCCTCAAACCGGAGTTCAAGACGTACCAGCAGCAAATCCTCAAGAACGCCAAGGCCCTCGCCCAAGGGCTGGTCGCCAAGGGGAACCGTCTCGTTTCGGGCGGGACGGACAATCATCTGATGCTGCTCGACCTACGGCCGGCGTACCCGGACGTGACCGGTCAACAGGCCGAGGATTGGCTGGTCTCGGCTGACATCGTCGTCAACAAGAACATGATCCCCTTCGACGAGCGCAAACCGACGCAGACCAGCGGACTGCGAATCGGTACGCCGGCCCTCACCACACGGGGCATGAAGGAAGCGGAAATGGGCATGATCGCGGGGCTCATCGACCGCGTGCTCCGCGCCGCAGGCGAGGCCACGGTCATCGAATCCGTCCGCGGCGAGGTTGGCTCGCTCTGTGAACAATTCCCGTTATGAGGCATCGCTCGCGGCTCGCCACGGCGATCGTGCTGACCGCTCTAACCGGCGCGGGGTGCGCTGGACACGCCGTCGTTTATTCCGTCCCCTTGGGCACGAAGCAGATCAGCACGACCGGTCCGCTGATCGTCCGCGTGACGCCCGACGAATGCTATTTTTGGGTGAACGATCAGGAGGAACTGTGTGTGGCCATGCGGAGTTTTTCAGGATCGATCTTGGGCAAGCGGTTTCATCGAGAGTTCCTCATGTCGATGGTCGCGAAGGGGTTGCCGGCGGGGAGCGGACGGGATTACCGCGTGGATCGGCGTACGGTGCGTGCGCGGAATGACGCGGGGTATGCTCACACCCGTTCCGCGTCGCTGGGGGGCATTTTTACGGTGTGGGATTTCGGGCGAGGGCGGCTTCGCGGTCGGTTTCGCTTCACGGCCAAGGAGCAGAGCTACTCGGTGCTGACAGGTTGGAGCGGGAATAACACGGTTCTGTGCATCGGCGAGTTTACGGCCTCTCGGAACGAGACCGCAGGGAAAAGGCTCTTGGCACGCACGGAAGAGGGGGCGATGGGGCGAGCAACGGATGAAGCGAAGGCGGCGCGAACTTCGCCGCCGGCGGTCAACTCGCAACCGTAGTACGGTCCGCACGGCGCACCCTACCGGACCGTCGCAGAGACCAGTTCGGCGACGAGGCGCACGGACTCTATCGCGCTCTCGAGGCCGCGCTCGATGTAGTCCCACCGGAGTTCCGTGGGCGGGACGATCGGAGGCGGCGCCGTGATCGGTCGTATGTCCTCGACGGTCAGGTCGTCGGTTAGGAAGGTCGACAGAGCGTCCCAACTTGTGAAGGTCCGGGACGGACGACGATGCGGCGGTAACTCGTCTTCGGGATGCAGGGCGGCGTACTTGCCCGCTCGCAATCGCACCGTCATGCCGACGTCGCATCCGAGCAGTTCGATCAACGGCAGCACGTCTTTGTCGTAACGATCGCCGACCATGACGAAGCGGAGCGGCTGCTGCGCCCATTCGTCCGCCGGTACAACGGCGAGTCTCGCCAGCGCGGACTGAGGGTCGTTGGGATTCTGGTGAACGGCGTGCAAACAGCGGGCGTAGAACGATGCCGACTTCGTCGCCCATTCATCGACAACGCTGTGGAAATACCAGAGTAGATGTAGCTCGGCGTTCTGCGCGGATGAACAGCCCGAATGAGTCTTCTTGTCGATCAACGCTGCGATCGCCGATTCCAACTCGCGGACGCCGGGAAGTTCTGCCGCGGTTTCGGTAATCAGCACGCAACCGCGGAGCATGTCGCCAACGCCGAGGCGGCGTATCTTCCGCATTTGCACCTCTTCGCGGCCCTCGGTGATGACGATCGGCGTCGCGCCGCGTGAAACCAGGCCCTCGAGCAGCGGCCGAACATCGTTTACGGGCTCCTCATTTTCGATCGCTTCGTAGGTTCGCGCCCAGGCGCGGACCGCTGGGTGTCGGGAGATGCGGAGCACCTCGTCGCGCAGCCGGGCAATTCGCGGATCGGTTGCGCAAAACTTGCGAACACGACATGCTGCGTCCAGTCGATCGTCGAAGTCGCCCTCGCGCGTCGCGCGATCAAGCTCGGAAAGCTCGGTGAATGTGTCGCGGTGCGTGGTTTGGTCCGCGGGATGGATGCCCGGCTCGACCAGAAGGTCCGGGTTGGTGCAGTGCATGAGGCACAGCACGGCCAATCCATCGGCGCAGCCTCGCTCGTGCCGCGGGTTAGCCAGCCCGATGCGCTCCAGCACACCCCCGCGCGTCCGAATTGCTTCAAAGGCGTCGTACGCTTCCGCCGCGTTCAGCCCAAGATCGTGGACTCCGAGGAACTTCCCGACCGTCCGCCGGTAGTCGGCCCCGTCCGGGTCGAGGAGCGTGTTGTCGATGTCGAAGGCGATGACGACGTCGCTAAGGTCGCCGACGGGTGTCACGTTGTGGCACCGATGTGCCGGCGGACGTCGTCAACGACGCGGGCGGCGGTGGCGCGGAGTTCGGCCTTCTCGCGGATGAGCGTCTCGCGGGTCGGATGTCCGCCGAAAAGCTGCACGTGGAACCGCAGGGCGTTGGAAGTCCCGGACGGGCGAATGGTCAGGTGCGACCGGCGGTCGGCATCGAAGTAAAAACGATAGCCCTCGTCCGGGAATCCGGGCCAATTGATGGCGTCGTACTTTCCCGTGGGATAGACGGTCGCGCCGACGACCGGCACGCCGCCGAGAGCGACAGCACTGGCGGACGAGCCGCCAGTGGCACCCGCCGTACGGAAAAGTCCCTCGGCTTTTTCGAGGATAGCGCGTTTCTTGGTGTACCCGGCGAGGCCTTCGTACTCGCCGTCCATGGGGTCGGGTTCGTAATAGGTGACGTACAGCCCGATGTCGGGGTCGAGGTAAATCCTCTCGTCGAGTAGGTCGAGCAGGTTCGTTCCGTGCTCCTTGGCGTATTGGGCGAGCTCGGCCACAAGAACCGCGGCGAACGTGCCGTCCTTGTCGCGCACGTGGCCGCCCTTGCCCAACGATCGTTCGTCGGGCGGCACATCCCCCAGCAGCGTAAACCCGTTGCTCTGCTCCAACGCGGCAATGTTGATGCAGCGCCGGCGGTCATCCATGCCCTCCCAGGAATGAAGCGTGCGGTTGCAAACGGCGTCGGTCGCGCTGCGGCGGCCTTCGTCGTAGAAAGGCAATCTTCCGCCAATGGTCAGGCCGGGAGTGTCCGAACCTTTGTGCAAGTCCCAGACGGCCCGCGTACCCGCCGCGAGCTGGGCGAACCCGACCCAGGTCTTGAGCACTCCGAGACCGAACTTGCGGGCCAGGCGGGCCAGCAGATCGGTCGTGGTGTGCGACAAGACGATGAACTTCTTCTCCACGTCGCGCACCGCGCCGAATCGCTCGATCTCATATTGCAGGCGGTACCAAAGAATTAGCGTCCAGGCCTCGTCGGCGGAGATCAGCGAGTAATCGCGCCACTCGCCCGTCGCTCGGTGTGGATACGCCTGCTGTTGATGACGCGGGACCTTGACGATGACCCCGCACCGGTCCGCGTCCGGATCGGTGCCGACAATCAGGTCGAGACGGTCCCACTCGCCGGGATACTCATGCTTGAACGCTTCGACGGCGATGTCGGCGGCCCGCCAATCGCCGGGGTCGGGTTGCTGCTCCTTGCCGGGGTCGCTGCAAAAGGCCGGGAACATGCCGTCGAGGGCGTCGAGCTTCGTGATGCGGCGGACGTTCTTGAAACCAACCTCGCTGAGCAGTCTCGGCACCGCTTTGCGCCCCGAGCCGTTGAAGGCGGAGAAGCCGATCGACAAGGGATGCTTGGCCGACGCGATCATTCCACCACGGAGGAGGAAGCCTTTGACGTGCTCGACGTGCATGGTGTGGAGGTCGATGATGCGATGCTCGCGTCCGGCGTAGAGATCGCCGGCGTCGGGCAACGGATCGGCCAGGGGCATTCCCGCGTGGTGGCCGCGCTGGATTTCGCGTCCGTCGCGGCTCTTGACGCCGCCCAGGAACCACAGCTTGTCCTCCGCCGCCTTTGCAAGAGGAAGGGTCTTGATGTCCTTGAACGTCGTCGTGCGGATGTAGTTCTGGTAGAGGTCGTCGCGCTCCGCCGGATCGAACTGCGAGCCGTTCTGGCAGGAGAGTTTGTAACCGTTGTAGCGGAAGTCGTTGTGACTGGCGGAGATGAAGACGCCGATATCGGCCCGGAGCGTGGGCACGGCGTAAGTCACGCTCGGGTACATACAGGCCTCGTCGAAGAGGTAAACGGTGTAGTCGTAGGCGAGGAACAAGCTCGCGATCAGGCGAGCGAAGTCGGCGCCGCGGACGCGACTGTCGAAACCGATCACGATCTTGGAGAACGGCGGTTGATGCTTGATTCCGAAGCGAGCGACGCCCGCGGATGTCAGCAACAACACCACGTCATTGATCGTATTCGGGCCTTTGATGATCGGAGCGTGGATGCCCTCCTGTTTGAGCCGGAGGATTTCCTCCCGTCGCGAGCCCATCTTTTCGCGGATGCCGCCCGTTCCGAAGCTCACGTCGCGGGAGAAGGCGTTGGTCAGCGCCTCCCACTGTTCGCGTCGGATCGCGTCGCGCAGGCCGTCGCGAAGGTTGGGGGAGATGCGGTCGAGCTCTTCCGCGAGAAGCCACTTGCGAAGGCTGGGGAGCGTTTTCGAGACGGCGTCGTCGTAATAGTTGCCGGCGATGCGGCCTTGGTCCCGCTGGGCCGTCAAATACGCGCGAATGCCCGCTTCCGCATATTGGAGCAGTTGATCGTCCTTGATCGACACCGCAGGTCCTCCCACTCACACGCAGTGCCATGACACGTCACTCCATCGCTCCGAAGCTGCACGGCCACCGCGGCGAGCACAACGGTAACTCCCGGGGCATGGTTCGTCAACACGTCGGTCGAAATCGCCGCACGTCCGCCGTTGGAGAAAACCGAACCGGCGGTTAACGTAACGACCCGGCGACGCCGATCGTCGGTGCGTCACGCTCGGATCGCCCGTGGACCGTCAGGTTGCCATGGACCTCAACCCGCTGAGCACGTCGCCCGCGGCCGATGCGACCGTCGCCGCGGCGCCTACGCCGCATCGCTGGGATCGGCTCGCCACCCCGATCCTCTTTGTCCTCGGCGCCGTCTTGATGCATTCCATCTATGCGGGAACGAATGGTTGGCTGCGACCCATTGTGGGCGTTCCAGGGAATGATTCCTTCTATCACGTCAAAATGGCCGCCATGATCCCACAGGTGGGACTGCTGCGCGAGTTCCCCTGGTTGCAATTCTGCTATTTCACGGACCAGGGACAGTCCTTCATCAGCCATCACTACGGTTTCCATATTCTGCTCATTCCGTTCGTTCATTTGTCTCACTGGCTGACGGGGGATTACCTACCGGGCGGGCGATGGGCGATTTGCACCTTCTTCGGACTAATGCTCGTGCTTCTCGACCGCTTGCTCATCGCCGCGCGGATGCCGTGGCGGTGGTTGTGGCTGCCGCTCTTCGTTCTATTACCTTTCCAGTTCTTCACCCGTCACGCTTTTATTCGCGCCATTGCCCCATCGCTCGTCTTGATGATGTTGATCCTGTTGCTCATGTTCCGTCGCCGTCCGGTCTGGACGGCGTTGGCCGTCGCGGCGTACGTGCATCTGTACATGGGCGGAGTGATTTTCGGGCCGCTGTTGGTCGGCACCTATGTGTTCGCCATAGTGATTTCATCCCAGGATCGCCTTGCGGCCTTGCGACTGGCGCTGTGGGGCGCTGCGGGCTGGACGGTTGGAGTTCTTGCGCATCCCTATCGCGACGGAATGTGGGGGTTTCTCAAACTGCAAGTGTTCGGCACCGGACTGTCGCCGGACATCCCCGTGGGTCAGGAATGGAAACCCTATAACGATCTGTGGTGGTTTGCGCAGATGTCGGGAGTCGTCCTGGGGGTGTGGGCGGCGGCCGTCGTCATGCGGCTGCGAGCGGGTAAGCCGGCCAATGCCGAGGAGCTGGCGCTTCTCCTAATGAACGTCGTTTTCTTCGTTCTCACGCTGAAGGCACGGCGTTTCATCGAGTATTGGCCGATGTTTTGTCTACTCAGTGCGGCCTACCTGGCGTCGCCGGTGATGGGAGGGGGCGCCGAAAGAATCCAAAAGCGCAACGGGGCGGTGGACCGATCCCGCGCCGCAGTCCTGGAACCGATCGCCGCGGCCGGGATGGTCTTAGTGATAGTGGGTTTCTCTCCTGTTTGGGAGGAGATACAGCGTACGTCCCGGTGCGAATATGACCTGACTGCGATTCGCGCGGCAATGGAGTTTCTTGGAGAGCATTCGCAACCGGGCGACGTGGTCTTTACCGACGACTGGGACATTTTCCCGGTCTATTTCTATTACAATTCCCATAACCACTATATCGTCGGGCTGGACCCCAAGTTCACTCACGCACGGCGGCCCGACCTTTGGGAGAGATATGTCAAAATTACACGGGGACAAATCCCTTCCGATGTGCACGTCGAAACTCGTAGCGCGGACGACAATACAGTCATGCAGACACTGCACGTGACGTTGGAAGATATCCGCGACCGTTTCGGGGCTGGCTATGTCATTACGGATCGCGATCATCGGCCGCTCGCGACGAAACTCGCCGCGGTCACGGACTTCGCGGAGTTGGTTTACCCACCTTCGTCCTACGCGAAATCGCGCGACGCGCCGTATCTAATCTTCCGGATTGGTACGGACGTCGAACACGGGCATTCCGGGCGGGCAACCGTCCCAGCGACGATTGCGGGCGTGCCGCGTACGGTCCCGCGGCTTTGAGGACGGCCGATCGGCGGCGGCAGGTCGAGCGGTCGCCGGGATCGGTTATAATAGGGCGGCGATGAGCGATACCGCGTTCGTACTGATCGTAGAGGATGAACGGGCTCATGGGGAGGCGATCGCCGAGGCCCTGGCCAAGTCAAGGTACGCCTGCAACGTGGTGGACAGCGGACCGGCGGCGATCGAAAGCGTCCGCCATCGTCCGCCGGACGTGGTCATTACGGATTACAAGCTGGGTGGGGGCGTAAACGGGATGGACGTGCTGCGGGAGGCCAAGAAGAAAAACCCGGACACGGAGGTGATCCTCATCACGGCCTACGGCAGCGAAGCCCTGGCCCGCGAGGCGCTCAGCCAGGACAGTGAGTTTCGCGCGTACGACTACCTCATCAAGCCCATCGACATCGACGTGTTGCGGGACAAGGTGAACCGTGCCGCCAAGCAAGCCTTGGCCGGCCGCGACGCACGGCTCCTCAAGGAGCAGGTCGATCAGGCCTTCGAGTTCTCCGGCATCATCGGAACGTCGGACGCGATCCTGCGTGAGATCAAGCGGCTCAAGAAGATCGCCCGCAGCAAGAGCACCGTGCTCATCGTCGGCGAGACGGGCACGGGCAAGGAACTGTTCGCCCTTGCCATCCATCAAAACTCACCGCGAGCGGGTAAGCCGTTCAAGGTGCTCAACTGCGCCGCGGTGAGCGAGACGCTGCTGGAAAGCGAGCTCTTCGGCCACGTGAGGGGGGCGTTCACCGGGGCGATCGCGGATCGCAAGGGTCTGATCCAGGCCGCCGACGGGGGGACGCTCTTCCTCGACGAGATCGGCGACATGCCCCTGCCCATGCAGGCCAAGCTGCTTCGCACGCTCGACACCGGAGAAGTGCTACGCGTTGGCACCAACGATACGCAGTATTTCGACGTTCGCTTCGTGGCCGCGACGAATCATGATCTATCGGAGTTGGTTCGTACCGGTGCGTTTCGGGAGGATTTGTTTTACCGCTTACACGCCCAGGCCGCCATTCGTCTGCCCGCGCTTCGGCAGCGGCGTGAGGACATCCCCGTGCTCGTCCATCGATTCATCGATCAGGCCAACCACGAACACCAGACGGCCTTTACCGGCGCGTCGCCGGAGGTAATGCGCAAGCTGGTCAACTACGCTTGGCCCGGCAACGTCCGCGAGCTGCGCAACGTCGTCTTTCGCATGAGCTTGGAGGCCGAGGGGCCGGTGTTGGAGGTCGATGACCTGCCGGACAACCTCCGCGCCTCCACCGACATCGTCCGCCTCGGCCCGCCGAACCTGGCGGGCATGACCATGGCCGACGTGGAGAAGCTGCACATCATGAATACCCTGCGCATGTTCGGCGGCAACCGCGAGAAGACCGCGAAGGCCCTGGGCATCGGGGCGCGGACGCTGTATCGAAAACTGAGGGACTACGGACTGCGGTAGCGGGCAAACGCCGACGTGACCCTGCCCGTCTCGAATGCGTCCCCGGGCGGGCCATCCGCCGGATCTTCCTAACGGGACACAGCGGGCGTCTCGACGCTGCGATCGCCGGCGACGGGTCATCCCGGACGCTGGTCGCCTTCATCGTGACTGCCGGTCGCATGCGCTCCGGGTTCGGATGGGACGATCGCCGGCCCAATGTCCGAACCCCAAGCGCGAGCCTTGCTGTTACCCACATTTCTTGGTGGTGTTTGGGTAGCTGTTGAGGAGCTAAACTGCGTTATCAGCGTCGCGGGCATGGATGTCTCGCGATTTCAGAGCGGCAGGGAGGTTTGAGTGTGTCATGGAGGACGGCGGATT
>JAZDHF010000212.1:0-41609 GCA_043806315.1 Planctomycetota bacterium
GGAGTTCCTTCACGCCACCCCCACCCTTCGCCAAGTCTCGTGCGGTAAGCCCAACTGCAAGTGCCAACGGGGCGAGAAGCACACGGCGACCGTCCTCACCCGCCGCGCCAACGGGAAAATCGAACAGCTTCACATCCCCAAGGATCAAGAGACTACCGCCCGGCTCTTGGTGGATCGATACCATGAGATCCTCGATCTCTTGGATCAGATCGCCGCATCCTCCTGGGACCGCCTGAAAAAAAAGAAGAGGTAACTCATTCTCCGACGCTTTCTCGCCTATGTCGAGCGACGCTATCATCTTCAGGATCAGTTGTCCCGGTTGACGGATACGCGGGCCTTCGCCCACTATCCGACCCCGGGGATCGCGCTCAGCGTCTTTCTGATGATCGCCGCCCGGCTGGGCAGTCTCCATGCTTTGGAGCAAGGCCGGCCGCGGCCGGGCTGGATTTGCCGGCTGGGGAGCCCCCTGGCCAGCGCGGATACGATCGGCCGCGTTGTCACGAAGCTCCAGGTGGAGACCCTCCGGGCGGCCCTCCATGAGACGTACTCGCGGTTCAAGCGGAACAAGGCCTTGGGCCCGTCCCCTGGGCATGACGTTTTGATCCTCGACGGACACGAGTCGAACGCGTCGTTCCGGCGACGCTGTTCGGGGTGTCTGGAGCGACGGCTGTCGGATGGGCGAGTCCAGTATTATCACCGACTGGTGTTGGCGATGATCGCGGGCAGGCCGGTCCCGTTTCTTCTGGATGTGGAACCCCAACGGAAGGGGGAAGACGAAGTCGCGTGCTCGACCCGGCTCTTGGAGCGTCTCCTGGCCACCTATCCTCGGGCGTTCAACCTCGTCTTGGCCGATGGGCTCTATGTCAAAGGGCCGTTGGTGTCGCTGTTGGGCCGTCATCATAAACACGTCGTCTTCGTCCTCAAGGACGAACGCCGCGATCTGCTCAAGGATGCCCGCGGGATCTTCGCGGGGCAAGCCCCGACGGTCGTCCATGAGGGGACGGTCGTCCGTCAGATCTGGGACGTCGAAGACCTAACGACGTGGCCGGCGTTCGCCCCGGTTCGGGTCGTGCGTTCGGTCGAGACGCGCACCCGGGTTCGCCAGCGGGATCGTCAGGAGGAAACGCTCCAGACGGAGTGGATCTGGATGACGACGATCCCCCAAGCCGAGACCTCCGGCCCCACGATCGTTCGCCTCGGCCACGCCCGGTGGATGATCGAGAACCGGGCGTTTCGGGAGTTGGCCACCTACTGGCATGCCGATCACGTCTACCGTCATCATCCCCGGGCCATAGAAGCTTTCTGGTTGATGGTTCTTCTGGCCCTCAACCTGTTCCGGGCCTTCTATACCCTCAACCTCAAACCTGCGTTTCGCGATCGTCATACCCAGATCTACATCGCGTCGCTCGTCGCCGCAGACTTCATCCATCACGGTCCCGCCCCTTAACAGAGGGCGGCGCCGACAAAAACCATTCCCCTCGACGGCGGAGCCTCCTCGAAGCCCCGAAAAAGCCGAAAACGGACATCCGAAGTTGCTTACTTGGCTTGGCCACGCCCCGATTCTTGCCATCCGGGACTGTTTGTTCCAGGGTTTCGACGTTTCTTCAATCCAAAAGGACCCGCTATGCGGAATCTCTGCTCCCGCCTCAGGGCCGTTGAACTTTGACTATTTTTATGCTATAGATAGCCCTTATTTTTTAACCAAAACCCGAAAACTTCCAGGAGGGCTGTCCATGCTGGAAAAGACGATGTTTGAATCCATCGCCCTGTGGGCCGTTTTAGGGATTGCGCTCCTAGGACTGGCTTACGCCCTCTTCCTCAGGCGGCAGATCATGCGCGAGGATAAAGGGACCCCGAAAATGATCGAGGTCTGGGAAGCCATCAAGTCGGGCGCGGAGGCCTACCTCGGCCGCCAGCTTAGGACCATCCTCCCGCTCCTGGCTGTCCTGACCGTGGCTCTGTTCTTCAGCGTCTATATCGTCCCCCCCTCGGCCGAGGCGCTGGAGCGTTTTCCCGACATCACCAACCCGGACAAGATCAAGATGATCATCGGTTTGGGCCGCTCAGGCGCCTTCATCCTGGGGGCGCTTTTCTCCCTGATGGTCGGACAGTTCGGCATGCGCATGGCCGTCCAGGCCAACGTCCGCGTGGCCGCCGCGTCCAGGACCAGCTTCGATAAAGCGCTGAAAATCGCCTATCGGGCCGGGACGATCACCGGCATGTTGACCGACGGACTGGGACTATTCGGCGGCACGGTCATTTTCCTGATCTTCCAGAAAGCCGCTCCCGACGCCCTGCTGGGGTTCGGGTTTGGGGGAACCCTGCTGGCCCTGTTCATGCGCGTGGGCGGCGGCATCTTCACCAAGGCGGCCGACGTGGGCGCCGACCTGGTGGGCAAGGTCGAGGCCGACATCCCCGAGGACGACCCCCGCAACGCCGCCGTGGTGGCCGACCTGGTGGGGGACAACGTGGGCGACTGCGCCGGTATGGCCGCCGACATCTTCGAGAGCTACGAGGTCACCATCGTCGCGGCGATGATCCTGGGCATCGCCAGCTTCGGACACAAGGGCGTCATCTTCCCGCTCCTCGTCCGTGCCATCGGCGTCATCGCCAGCATCATCAGCACCTACTGCGTTCGCGCGGGCGATAAAGGCACTGCCGCTCAGGCCATGAAGAGCGTCAACAAGGGCTTCGTGATCGGTTCCATGATCAGCGTCATCGGCTTCATTATCCTCGGCGCCCTGTACCTGCACTTCGACGCGGGCTATCTCCAGCGGTATCCGCAGGCCGCCGCCGGCTTCCCCGGCGGAGTAGTCGCCGCCCTTCCCGGCTGGGCCAACTTCGGCGTCGCCGGACTGGATATGCGACCGGCGTGGACCTGCCTGGTCGGCATCATCCTCGCCGTCGCCTTGAACAGGTGCACGGAGTACTTCACCGGAACGGAGTACGCCCCGGTCAAGAGCCTGGCCAAGAACTGCCAGACCGGTCACGCCACCAACATCATCCAGGGCTTCGCCGTGGGATATGAAAGCACCGTGTGGGCGGTTCTCATCATCGCCGCGGCGATTTTCTCCAGCGTGTTGATCTACAGCGGAACGAATGCGACGTTCGTCGCCTTCGGTGTGGCCATGTGCGGCATCGGCATGTTGACCCTCACGGGCAACACGATCTCGATGGACGTGTTCGGACCGGTCGCGGACAACGCCAACGGCATCGGCGAAATGGGCTACGACAGGAAGGAGATGGGCGAGGCCAAGTACAAGGAAGCTCGCCAGACTCTAGCCGACCTCGACGCCGTGGGAAACACCACCAAGGCCATCACCAAGGGGATCGCCATCGGTTCCGCGGTCATCGCCGCCGTTTCGCTATTCAATAGTTATATCGTGTCGGTGGGATCGGGCGGTCAGGGCGAACAGGCGAGCATCACGGCCAACGTGTACAACACCGTGGCCGCCATGTTGACGATCTCCGACCCGACGCTGTTCATCGGCATGTTGCTCGGCGGGGCCGTGCCCTTCCTTTTTAGCTCCATGACCATCCGCGCCGTCGGACGGGCGGCGTTCCTGATCGTGAAGGAGTGCCGCATTCAGTTCCGCGACAAGGCCATCTGGGAGGGGACGAAGAAGCCCGACTATGGTCGAGTGGTCGACATCTGCACCTCCGCCGCGCAGCACGAGCTGGTGGGGCCGGCTTTGCTGGCGATCCTCGTACCCGTGCTCATCGGTTTCGGGCTGGGCGTGATCGCCCTGGCGGGGTTCCTCGGCGGCATGATCGTGTCCGGCCAATTGCTCGCCGTCTTCATGGCCAACGCGGGCGGGGCGTGGGACAACGCCAAGAAAACCATTGAAGACGAGCCCGTCGATCTGAAGAACAATACCGGCAAAGGCAGCGAGAAGCACAAGGCCAGCATCACCGGCGACACCGTCGGCGACCCCTTGAAAGACACCGCCGGCCCGGCCATCAACCCGCTCATCAAGGTGATGAACATGGTGAGCCTGCTCATCATCGGGCTGATCCTGCCGTACGACAAAGGGGTGGTTGACAAACTGCGGGCCCTGAATGTCCACGTGACCTCCAAGCCGTACGACGGTTTGTTCTGGGGCGCCATCGTGATCGGCATCCTCGGCCTGACGTGGGCCGTGTGGCAGTCCAAGCGCGAAACGCACGAAATGAGGCACATGGACGCGCAGCCCGCGTAAGAGCTGCCTTCGGCGCGGCCGCAACAGCGAATGTGGCACCGGGATCTTGCCGGTGTCTTCACGGGCTGGAAGCCCGTGCCACATCGGTTGTTGGGATTTCGATTATTTCCCGGTCCGCGCGACGCAGCGAACGATGCGGCTGCCCTCGCGCCCGGTAATCAGCGAATCCGTCCGCCATTGGTTGACGAGAGCGGCGACGCAGCGGACGAACCTCCCATGCCGCAAAACGCCGGCGGCGCACTGGTTGACTTCGTCCAGCATCGTGCAGCCGTCGGCAAATGGCCGGTTCTCCACTCCCGAATCACATTCGTGGATCACGACCGTGTCGGCCATGCTCGATTCAGGGCAGGCATCACACTCGTCCGCAACGCCGTCGGCATCGTCGTCTGCTCCGCAGGTGGAGTCATCGCCGCCGTAGGTCCCGCCCGATGCACCGCAGGCCGCCGCGGTCATCATCGCACATCCGCCGTCGCTCGGTAGGCAACAGGCGCCTTCCGGTTCCGGTGCGTTGCCGACGAAAATGGTGAGGTTGACGACCGTACCGACGCCCGCGGCCTGGGTCCGCCAGAAAGGAACGCCCGTCGCATCCGCGGTGATGATATTCGCAAACAGATTCTCCGAGGCGAGTGTGTAAGAACCGGGCACGGAAGGGGCGGTGAGGGCGCCGGTGACCAGAACGGCGGGACCGCACCCGGACGGTTGAGCGACGCCGAGAAGCACGGTGCCGATGAGAACAGGCGGTTGTGTGTTGTTGATGGTGTTCTGGGCACCGCCGACCTGGATGAGGTCCCCGTTGATTACCGTGCCGCCGAAACCGGCCGGGTTGGTGACGCCCCAGGGCATAGTGAAGTGGATCATGGGGTTCTCGCAACCGGAGTTGGGATCGCCCGTGGGAGTATCGGCCTGCGACAAGTCACCGCCGTCGAAATCCAAATCGAACCCGACGAGGGCCAAACCTTTATTGTTGTCATCGCTCAGAAGCCCCATGACTTGATAGTTCACGACCTGGCCCGGCACTGCGGCGATCGAATTGGACCCGCCGGACTCCACGCTGACGTCCAGGTTCGTCGTCCCCGCCGGCTGGCCGGCCGTCGCGAGGGCGATCTGAGAGAGGCGAAGGACCCGCTCTGCGCTCGCAGCCGGTTCGAGCGATGCTCGCGTCGCCGAGGGTCGTCGCGCGTCCCGATCGACTGCCGGGGCAGGCTTATCCGATGCCAGCAAGGGCGGCATCGTACGATGGGTCGCAATGATCCCAAGGGCAACGCTCACCCAGACCGAAAGTACACGCTTCGTCCGATACATAGTGGTTCTCCTCGCGCTCCAGCCTCCCCCACATTGGCGCATCAGTGCGTTGAAGGGGCAATTAACGGATTCTACCCCAACGCCGCACGCGGGACAACGCTTCGTTGCCCCGAACCCACAGCGGGGGTCCGCTCAACCGGACACCGTCCTATACCCCCCTTGCATGGCGGGGGAGTTTCGGCTATGATATTCCACATCGTTCGGACCGCCCGGTTCGGGGTCCGCGAACAAAGAGGAAGGGGACTGAATCTACCTCAAGTTCGAGTGCGCTTTAGAGTCGTTGCGATCGCTTGCGCGGTAGGAGGAATCCGCGCGAGCCGGAAAACGGAGGACGGGTGCGATGTCGTTAACCATGCGCGGGCGCAAGGCCCAACATCCTGCGGCGGGGGTCGGTTTTACTCAGGTCGAGTTGCTGGTGGTGATCGGGGTCATCGCCTTGCTTGGAGCCGTTCTGCTCCCAACGGTGGAGTCTGCGCGTAACAAGACCAGACCTGCGCGCGCCCAGCGCCCGGCGGCTTTGCGCGCGGAGGACGCGTCGGTCCTCCCTGCACCCGACGTAGGGCGATCAACGGCCGCCGAAGCTCCACCTGAAATCCGTGCGCTGCATCTCGAAGCAATCGACGAGAACGCACCCATCGACATCGAGCCCTGGCAGGTCGCCGGCACCAATCCGGACAATTGTCCAGGCACTCCCGTCGTCCCGGGACAGACGGTCATCGGAAACAACGGCAACGCGACCACGGGCACGCCGACGACCTGCGGCGGCGGTGAGGACTTCTTCGACCTCTGGCACGTCTTCGAAGCCCCGTGCACGGGCACGGCGAAGATCAGCCTTTGCGGAACCGGAACCACCTTCGATACCACGCTAGCCGTGTATGACTCTTGTTTGGAACGTTTGCGCACGGAACTCGCCTGTAATGACGACTTTGGCTGCGGACCGCTCGGGCGGGCCTCGCAGGTCGAAATCCCCGTCGTCGCGGGACGCCCATACTTCATCCGTGTGGCCGGCTACAACGGCGCGAGAGGCCAGTACCAACTCGACATCAACATCAACTGCTGCGTCAACTGCCCCACGGGAAGCTTATTCGAGAACGAATCCAATTGCGGGTTGCCGACGGACACCACCAACGGCGGGTGCAACACACCTCCGGGGCTGCCGCCGCAATTCACCCGTATAGCTTGCGGGCAGACCTATTGCTCAACGGCCGCATTCGACGGGACCCGCGATACGGACTGGTACGAGGTCGTGGTCACGACACCCACGCAGTTCACCTGGACGGTGACCTCGGACTTCGCTGCCCTTATCGGGCTTGTGGAGATGGGGACCCCCGGCTCCGGGCAATGCGCCGATCGCACAGGATCGCTGGATCCCTATGCTGAGGTTCCCTCGTGCTCGACGGGTAGCGTGACCGTCTGTTTGCCCCCGGGAAGGCATTGGTTCTTCGTAGCAGTTGACTGGAATGTCAGCCCTCCGGTCGCCTGCGGCGCGAGGTACACGGCCAGGCTCACTTGCTCGACCTGCACGCTGCCGGAGGCCTGCTGCTTCCCAAGCGGTGAATGCCGCGACGGCCCTCGGAATTCGTGTTTGGAGAGCCAGGGCACGCCCCAGGGTCCGGGCACGATATGCAACGTCAACACTTTTTGCGCCGGTCCGAATACGGGGGGCTGCTGCAATGGCGAGCGGTGCTCGATTCTCCCCCAGTCAGCTTGCATGGCGGAGGGCTGGATCTACCTCGGCGACGGGGTACCGTGCCGGCCCGATGTCTGTCTGGGGCAATGCTGCATGAGGGACGCATTGTGCGCCTACACCACGCCTGAAAAGTGCTTCTTCGAGTTGGGTGGTATCTTCTGGAATGTTTTCGATGACTGCAACCCGAACGATTGCCCACCGACGGGAGCTTGCTGCGTTCCGGGCGGCTGCCTGGAGACATCGCGTTCCCTTTGCGAGGGCAATCGCGGGCGATATATGGGTGATGGAACGGACTGCTCCCCGACGATCTGCGCTCCTCCCACCGAGGCCTGTTGTTTCGCCACCGGGGGATGCCAGGATAGGCCACGGGATACCTGTCTCGAATTGGGCGGGACCCCGCAAGGGCCGGGAACATCGTGCGCGGACCCCAGCATGTGTTTGCCGACCGGGGCGTGTTGTGCGCCGCCACAGGGCTGCACTGTCGGCGGATCGTGTGGAACCTTCCCGCACTGTGGGGGGAGCTTCTCCTGCTATTGCTTTGACCCTGCCGAGGGCGGACTTGATTGCACGCGCGATTTCGCCTGCTCCACGGCGGCGCCGTGTCCGAATGGGACGCCGAGTTGTCCGGCCGGGCAGGTGTGCTATGTCGAAACGTGTTGCGAAATCCCGGTTTGCGCTACGCCCGGATGCCTCACGGCCACGGCCGACGGCGGAACAGAAATCGTCGAACCAGGCGAAGGAGAACCGACTGCTTCGGGGACGCCCCTTTCAGCGGTAGCGGGCCTCGGCAGCGAGTGTCGTCAAGTCGACGCGCCAACCTGCCAGGCGATTCGCGGGCTTTATCAGGGCGATTTCACACTGTGCGACCAGGTCAACTGTTCGCCGCCCCTTGGGGCGTGCTGCTATAACGATGGAAGGTGCAGAGATCTCACGCAAGACGCATGCCTGGAGTCCGGGGGCACGCCGCTGGGAGCGGGGACATCGTGCGCTACCGAGCAGTGCCCACGCCGGACGGGGGCCTGTTGTGCAGACGGATGCTTCATTACCGATCGTGAGACCTGCAACTCGGCTGGAGGTCCTTATCTTGGCGACGGCACCGTTTGCACTGATTTGCTTTGCCATCCGAACGCGCCGTGCGACCAGGGCGGTCCGGGTCCGCACTGGGTCGATCGAACCTCACCCGGCGGCGATCTCATGCCGACGGGAGCCCTTGTCGGCATCTCCACCGACCCGACGTCTTGCGATCCGAACGTGAACCTCGTGATGGCCGGACCCCTGTCGATCAGCCGCTCCGCGCCAAGGGATGATTCCTCGCAGTTCCCGGGTCTCCGCCCGGTTGACGGACATCTGGACGTGATCGACACCGAAATGCTGTTCATGCGGCTCGACAGCAATGGGGTCACGATCCGCGCCGGCGCGGGTACCAGCCTGGGCGCGCCTATCCGGCCTTCTCTGGGCGCCATCGCAGAACTGCCGGCCAATCCGGCGATGGCGGACAGTTTCTTTGACGTGTTCGTCGAGATCCAGATGCCCACCGGCGGTTTTCTGTATAACCAGGCTCCGTTGTGGATGAGGTCTGAGATCAATTGTGTTCCACCCGACGCTAACTTCCTTCACGCGGTAGGATGCGTGAAGTTGTTCACTTCGCCGATTCCCGGTCAGGGGCTGCATGTGGCGAACCTGGCTTCGGCGAGCAACAGCACATACCCCACCTGCGGCGACCCGGCGACGGGCGATTGCGGCGTCCCGCACGATACGCCGTTCTGCAACAGGGAGGCGTGCTGCGAGCGGGTCTGCGAGCTTCGTCCGCACTGCTGCGAGCGGGCTTGGGATGAGTCATGCGTGGCGACCGCGGATCTGGTGTGCAATCCCGGCGCTTGCTGTTTGCCGACTTGCGTGGACGGTGGCGTGTGCGGTCGATTCCAGACTTGTGGAATCGCAGGACCCTCCAGATGTTACTGCTTCACCGTTGCCGAAGGCGGAGGAAACTGCGCCGCCGATTATGTGTGCACCGGCGCCGCACCCTGCCCCGACGGATCCAGGAGCTGTCCGGCGGGCCAGATGTGCTATGTGGATACGTGTTGCGGCCCGGCGACCTGCGGTCCGGCGGACTGCCTGCCGTCGACGGCCGGCGCGGGATCGCCCTCCGTGGGTCCTAACGTCGGACCGACGGCGGCCGGCGAACAGGGGATCGTCAGCGGGGGCATTCCCATCCCCTCGGTGGGCTGCGTCGTTACCGATCCGGTGCGCTGTCAGGATTGGGGCGGTGAATATAAGGGCGATGGAACCATCTGCACGCCCGAGACATGCGCCCTGCTCGCTGTGGAGATTGACCACTTCCCGCACACCACGGCGCTCATAGAACTCCAGACGCCCAGCGGGGACAGTGTGCCGATCGCGCTCTCCGGTCCGACGACGGTCCACGTGTTCTTCGAGGGAATCCACGAGGGCGAGGCGAACGATTCCGACGGCGACGGCCTCGACGATGTGCGGACGCTGATGGTGGACATGCAGCTTACGGGGATGAGTCCGTTCGGACCGGTCGTGGTGCGGCTGAATCCAAACATTCCGTCGCGAGGCCAGATCGAGGAGACGGCCGACACGCAGGCCGGTCGCCTGGACTTGCCGCCGTTCGCCCCGGCGGGCACGGCGAACAGCTTCTTCGACGTGTTCTTTGAGATTCGGGTGGGTCCGTTCGTGTTCCACACCGCGACACCGAAGCGGATGAGCAGCCTGATCGACCACAAGCCGCCGGGACCAGGGACGGTCTATGAGAACCCGGAGAAGATTCCGCTGTTGGACGCGAGCGGAGGTCCGACGGGGTACTCCATCGGTGCGGGGCGTCATATCCCAACTCCGGTGGTGGAGATTGACCACTTTCCGAACACGACCGCGGTGATGGAGTTGCAGTCGCCGACTGGGCCGAGCATGCTGATCGCCTTGAGCGGTCCGACGACGGTTCACGTGTTCTTCGAGGGTCCCAACGAGGGCGACGCCAACGATTCCAACGGGAACGGACTGGATGACGTGGCCACGGAGATGGTGGACATGCAGTTGACGGGGAACAGTCCCCTCGGACCGGTCGTGGTGCGGCTGAATCCAGACATTCCGTCGCGAGGGCAGATCGAGGAGACGGCCAACATGCAGGCCGGTCGCCTGGACCTGCCGCCGTTTGCTCCGACGGGCACGGCGAACAGTTTCTTCAATGTGTTCTTTGAGATTGAGGTCGGTGGTGTGAAGCTCCACACCGAGACGCCCAAGGTGATGAGCAGCGTGATCGACCACAAGCCGCCGGGACCAGGGACGGTCTATGAGAACCTGGAGAGGATTCAGCTCTTTGACGCCAACGGCAGTCCCACGCCGTATTCGATCGGGGCGGGGCGTCATACACCGCGTCCGCCAGTGGAAGTCGACCACTTCCCGAACACGACTGCGGTGATCGAGTTGCAGTCGCCGAATGGGCCCAGCATGCTGATCGCCTTGAGCGGTCCGACGACGGTTCATGTATTCTTCGAGGGTCCCAACGAGGGCGACGCCAACGATTCCAACGGGAACGGACTGGACGACGTGGCCACGGAGATGGTGGACATGCAGTTGAGGGGGATCAGTCCCCTCGGACCAGTCCTGGTGCGGTTGAATCCGGCCATTCCGTCCCGAGGCCAGATCGAGGAGACGGCCAACCCTCAGCCGGGGCGTCTGGACCTGCCGCCGTTTGCGCCTTCGGGGACGGCGAACAGCTTCTTCGACGTGTTCTTTGAGATTGAGGTCGGTGGCGTGAAGTTGCACACCGCGACGCCGAAGCGGATGAGCAGCGTGATTACGCACAAGCCGCCGGCTCCGGGGAACACCTACGAGAACCCGGAGAGGATTCCGCTGCTGGACGCGAATGGCGACCCGACAGGGTTCTCTATCGCGGCGGGCAGACATACTCCGAATCCGGGGCTGCCGGAGGCCTGTTGTCTGCCTAATGGGACGTGTGATTTCACGCCCGCCGACCGTTGTCGCCAAATGGGCGGGGTCCCGCGGGGCCCGGGTTCGCAGTGCCTGGGCGATGCCAACGGCAACGGGATCGACGACGCCTGCGAGCTGGACCATCCCTGCGAAAGTTGCGGCGGTTTCCCGCACTGGATCGACCAGTGTCCAGGCGGCTTCGACGACATGCCCACCGGCGCCTTGGTCGGTATTGATATGGGCGGTGACTGCGAGGCGGACGTGAGTGCGGCGCTCAACGGACCGGCGCACATCGCGCGCAGTCCGTCGCACGATGACTCGCTGTTCTATCCGGGCCTGCGGCCGATCGACGGGCATCTCGACGTGATTGATACCGAGATCGTGGCCATGGAACTTACCGGCGGCGGACTTACGCTCCGGGCCGGTGCAGGCTTCGGTCACGGCGGCGTGCTTCGCCCGTCGCGCGGCGCCATAGCAGAAGACCCGGCTGATGCACTCTTGGGCGACAGCTTCTTCGACGTCTTCTTCGAGGTGGATCTGGGCGGCGGACACTTCGCCTACAACTGGATTCCGGTGCGGGTCGAAGCGGACGTGACCTGCCTACCGCCTCAGGTGACGTATATCCATGTTCTTGAGTGCATGCCGTTGTTCCCGACGCCGTTCCAGATCCCGGGGGTCAGGCCCGTGGCGTTCCTGGCCGAGGCGCGGCATGGCGCCTATCCGACGTGCGGGAGCGATGTGACCGGCGACTGCTTCACGCCGCACGACACGCCGTTCTGCAATGGAGGTGACTGCTGCCGCTTGGTCTGCGAACTCGTGCCGGATTGCTGTGGGATCGCCTGGAGCCAGCTCTGCGCAAGGGTGGCACACGACGTGTGCGGGCCCTCGCAAGCGTGCTGTATGCCAAATGGATCGTGCAAGGAAGCGCCGCCGTCGCTCTGCGAGGCGGCGAGCGGAACGCCCCATGGAGAGGGTTCCACGTGCGAGAACACGCGCTGCCCGCGAGCAGGCGACTGTCGAGTCGACGGTCGCGTGGACCTACGGGACGTCGCGAGATTCCAGAATTGCTTCACCGGCTCTCGCGGACATGTCGGGCGTGAATGCCATTGCGCCGACCTGGACGCCGATGGCGACGTTGATCTCGTGGATTGGAGAATCTTCAGGGAGCTTCTGACCGGGCCGTAGAGCCGGCCCGCAGCTGGAACGCCAACCGGCGACCGACTACCATGCCTGCGGAGGGGCCGCCGCAGGTATCCCGAGAGTGTACATCCACGGTGCGCCCGCAACCGATAAGCCGGGTACACTACTGGGGACGTCGTAATGATCCTCGCGTCGAAGGGCGCGGGTCGGCGGCGTGGGGTTTCGGACGGTGTTGGCCGGAATGCGGGATTGGTTCGAGACGGCTGGTGCAGTCAGGTTTCGCTCCGGGCGATGGTTTCTCGCCCTGGTGGTGACTGCGCTGGCGGCGATCCGCGGAGTCGCCGTCCAGGCTCAGGAGCGCGGCGACCTGATCCGGGTGAAGCCTGCACGGCCGGTTCCGCAAGCCTTCAACGCTGATGCCGCCCCCCTTCTGATCGACACGTCGGCGCCGGTCGTCAATCTCCTGCAACGCGCCGAGGACGGGGTCGCCCGCGGCGACTGGAAGCTGGCGATCGATTCGTTGCAGCGGGTGATCGACGATCCCGAAGGCGCGCTGGTCGCTCGATCGGACGGAGCGTCCGAAGATGGGATGCTCTATGAATCCGCGCGCCGCCAAGCGACCAGGCGTATCGCCTCTCTTCCACCCGAGGGCCTGCGGGGCTATCGACTTCTCTACGACGGCCAGGCGAAGCGACTGTTCGATCGGGCGCGGTCGGAGGGCCCTGAGTCCTCGAAGGGTGCCGCGGGACTACGGCTCATCGCCAGCCGGTACTTGCTGACCGATTACGGTGACGACGCCTCCGAACTGTTGGCGTCGTGGGCGTTGGATGAGGGCCGACCGGGTGAGGCCCTGGCCCTGCTCACCGACGTGCTCGAACTCGTCGCCGACCGGGACGTGCCGGATCCGCTCCTGGTCGGCAAGCAGGCGGCGGCGTACCTGATGCTCGGTCAGAACGATCAGGCCGCCGCGACCATCGCCGACTATCGGCGGAAGGCGGACCCCGCCCAACCGGCGCCGGGTTGGCTGGCGAGCTTGACGAGCCGGCCGGGGTCCTATGCGTGGAGCGCGGCCACATCCGACGAGGCGTTCTCATCGCCGTATCGGCCGGCGCCGCCCATCGCCCCCAGCCTGTTGGAATCCGCCCCGTGGGTGTATGAACTTCCCGGTACGACCGCGGACTTGTGGCGGCGTATCTTCGACGACGATCCGATGGCCCCGCTGGTCCTCCCCTCAAGCCAATTTGTGTCCGATGGGACACGCCTGGTCGTACGCAAGGCCGCGGGCTGTGCGGCGCTGGACGTTCAGGACTTGGTGGTGTTGTGGGAATCGTCCGGACGCTGGCGGAGCGGCAGTCGACGGAACGCGCGGGGCGGGGCGGGGCAACGAAACGTCACGCCGTCTCAGCCGCCCGCAGAGCGGTTCGAGGACTACATCGGCGGGGCGATCTCCATCGCGGGTGGTTTGGTCTTTACGGTGGAGCGAGGCGTGGCCGGGGCGGGAACGGACGCCCAGAACGCCCCGGGCGTGCTTCCGCCGAGTCCCGGTGCCGGCATCCATGCGAATGCGACCCGCGTGGTGGCCTATGACGCTCGGAGCGGGGAGGTCCGCTGGCAACGCGGGGCGAGCAGCCCTGAGTCCGCGAAGGGTCCGGCGGATGAGTTGGCCGACGTGCAGTTCCGGGCAGCGCCGATCGGCGTCGGCGACCAACTTTGGGTCCCGTATTTCAAGCAATCCGATCTGTTCGTCGCGGTGCTGAACCCGACCGACGGGGCCCTGATCCACAGCACTCTCCTCGGGTCGGCGCGCGAGCCGATCAGCGCCGTCGGTCCGACGCTGCTGCCCGCTTCCGCGGACGGGATGGTCTTCGTCCCTTCGGGCTATGGCGCCTTATTCGCCTTAGACGCGGCCGACGCGACGGTGCGCTGGGCGTGCCAATATGAACGCGGGAACCGGCCGCGGCGTGATCCCCGTATCGCGCCGGTGACGGGGTGGCTTCCCTCACCGCCGGTGGTCGCGGGAGGGTTGGTTCTGCTGGCGGCGACCGACCATCGGGAGTTGTCCGCTTTTTCGGCGGGCAGCGGTGAGTTTCGCTGGTCGGCCTCCGTGGAGAACGGCTCCTATGTGATCGCCGCCGACGCGACGCGTGTCTGGCTTGGCGGCCGGAACATCTCCTGCTTATCCGTCGCCGACGGCAAGCCACGGTGGACGACGCATCTGATCGCCGTCCCGACCGGGCGAGGCGTCGTCTGCGGCGAGCTGTTGTTTGCCCCGACTTCGGAGGGGCTGCTGTCGCTCGATGCCGCGACGGGGACGTCCATCGGCGTGCAATCCACGCCGCCCTCACAGGCCCCGCTCGGTGATCTGCTTTGCCTGGGCACGGCGTTGTTCAGCGTAGACCCGTCGTCGGTCCGCAAGTTCCCGGACCTGGAACGCAGTCATTCCGCGGCGCTGGCGCGTCGCCAGGCCCTGCCCGCCGACCCCTCGGCAGCCATGCAGCTTGCTTGGGTTGAGCTGCTGCGGGGCGAGCCCACCCGCGCGAACGAGGTCCTTCGACAGATTCCGTCGGCGACGCCGGCGAACGATGCCCACCAGAGGGAGTCCCTCGCCCGCGTGAGCGTCGAAACGGCGATCGCGCTTGCGGGAAAGTCGCCGAGCGGAAGTCCCGAGGCCCTGAAGTGGCTTCAGGTCGCCGACGCGGCGGCGTTGACGGCGGCGGACCGACTTCGCTGCCGTGCGGCCTTCGCGGACCAGCACGTCGCGGGCGGCCGGTACGAAGAGGCCTATCGGACGCTCCTCCAACTCGGGCTAAGCCCCGAGGCCGATCAGATGGTGCGAACGGCGGAATCCGTCGAGTCCGCCGCGGGTATCCAGATCGCCGATCGCCTGCGGAACCTCCAGACGAAGTTGAGCAGCGAGCAAATCGCGCGGCTGGACGCGGAGATCGGGCGGCAGCTCGCCGAGGCCGGTCGGCGGTTGCAGGATGGACGGGAAGTGCGGAAGGCCCGTGCACAGCTTCAGGCGATTGCCGATCTTCCCGCGATCGGTTCGGCGGGCAAACGTGCTTTGGTTGAACTGGCCGACTGGGAGCGTCAGCAACTCAGGTTCGAGCGGGCCGAACAGCTCCTGTTGGAAGGTGTGCGACGCGCGTCGGACGCCACGGGATTAACGGCTTTTTGGGGCCTGTGCGGACTCTACGTTCGGTCGGCCCAGGATCAGATGGCGGCATTGATCCCGTGCCTAGATGAACTCGAGAAACGCTTCGGGTCGGAGCCGGTTCCCGAAACGGTCGCACGCCTTCCGGAACCTACTTCTCCCGGCGCGCCGGGATCGCGGCAAGTCGTTGCCGACTGGGCGGCGGAGGTCCGCCGCGCCATCCCCTCGGCTGTTCGCGAAGCCTACCCGTCGACCATAAGCGGTCGAGCGTCCGACCTCGCCGAGCGGATCGACCTGACGGCGGAGGCCGCGTGGAGTTATCAAGCTGCGGAAGGATCAAGCGTGGGCCGCGTCGTCCGCGTGGCCCCGAATCGTTCACCGCTCCTGAACGATCGAATCCTTCTGTACCGATCCGATGGTCAGCTCGATTGCTTGTCCACGGATCGCGGCGCGTTGCTATGGCAGACGCGGTTGCGGCTTCCCGAGGAGTTCACCGAGGCTGCGTTTCTTCCCAACCCGCCGCCGGAGGCCGCCCGCGGCGCGACAGCCGACGGGCAGATTGTGGTGTTCAACGGCGCGGAGGGGCTTTTCGCCGTCGGGCTGGCCACCGGTCGTCGGCTTTGGGTGCGGGCCCACGACACGTTCCGGGAAACCAACGAGGCGTCCCGGTGGGATGGGACGATGGCGGCCGGGGACGGGCTGCTGGCCGCCACCCCGCGCCAAGGACGGTTGACGTTGATGCGCATGATCGACGGATCGACCGTTTGGGAACGCGATCTACGCGGCGAACCGGTGGACGCAATCTGGATGAACGCACGCCGCGTGGTCACGGTAGACGCCACGCGGCAGCGGGTGCATCTGTTTGATCGCGCCGACGGCCGGCTGGTGAAACGGGTCTTGTTTCGACAGGCCGACCCGACGCAACAGGTCGTCAGCTTGGTGCGAACCGCGGGGATGATTATCGGTCCGGGTTCAACGGGGGCGTCCAAGGGCGTCATCGCCGTGGACGATGCCACGGGCGAACCGGCCTGGAAGGTCGAGCTGGACCGGCCCGCGGTGCAACTCTTCGAGCCGCAGGAAGGTTACCTGGGTATCGGTTTGGGGCAGGGGATGGTGCGCATTATCGACGCGGCCAATGGTGAAACAGTCCTGGAACGACAGGTTGCGGGAGCGTACAGCGTGAGCGGCGGCGCCCTCTTCGACGGACTGCTGGTTCTTCGGGTCGACGCGCTTCGCGGACAGCGGCAGGCCCCCCAGCTTGTTGCGCTGGACGTCGCCACGGGCGAGGAAGTGTGGCGACGCGAGGACGTCGCGTCCTTGCCGAATACGGACGACCGGTTGTGGGTGCATCATGGGGTCATTCCGGCGTTGGTGGAGACGGTGCAGCCCGAGGTCTCCCCGGCGGGCGTCGCCATGCCGAGGACGCGATCGGCGTTGGTGTTGATCGACGTCCGCACGGGGCGGAACGCGGGCCTCGGAGCGGACCTCACGGCGGCGACCTCCGGGGGTCGATTCACCGGCGACATCGTCATTCGCCCGGGCGCCGTGATCGTGGGCACGATGCGTGGCGTCAGCGCCTTCCGCACGAAACCCGTGGAACGCAATGAGGCGGGGAGGAACTTTTAGTGATGACCGTGCGCAGTAGGGTCCGCTCGGCGGACCGTTTCCGTGTCGTTGGTTGGGCGAATGGTCCGCACAGCGGACCCTACTGGGGGTTGGCGCTTGCGATCGTCGTCGCGCGGACGGCCACCGGGCAGACGCCCGCGGCGGAGACGCCCAAGTCGCTTCGGTTGCCCAAGGGCATCACAACGGAGACGCATCAGGCCGTTGAGCGCGGGCTCGCCTATCTCGTCCGAACCCAGGACCGTCAAGGGTCATGGTCCAACCGCGGCGCGTACGGCGAATACCCGGTGGCGATGACGGCTCTTGCGGGCATCGCCCTGCTCATGGATGGGAACACGACGACGCAAGGCCGCTATGCTCCGCAAGTCGATCGGGCCGCCAACTTCATCCTGCGCTCAGCGAACCCCACGGGATTGATTACCCGCGGCGAGGAGGACGCGAGGTCCATGTACGGGCACGGGTTCTCCATGCTGTTCTTGGGTCAACTGTACGGGATGACCGAGGATACGAGCCGGGCGGAGCAGATTCATGACGTTCTCGAGCGCGCGGTGCAACTGACGGCCCGGGCGCAAAGCGACGCGGGCGGGTGGATTTACACGCCCACCTCGGGCGGCGACGAGGGTTCGGTCACGATTACACAGGTGCAGGCGTTGCGATCGTGTCGCAATGCCGGCGTCACGGTGCCGAAGGACGTGGTCGACGACGCGATGAACTACCTGGCCAAGTCCCAGAACAGTGACGGCGGAATCCGCTATTCGCTTCGCCAGATGGGGGGCGAGTCGCGTCCGCCGATCACGGCGGCCGCGGTTTGTTGCTGGTACAACGCGGGCGAATACACGAATCCCCGCGCGAAGAAGGCCCTGGAGTTCTGTAAGGATCGGATTCGCCCCACCGGTACGGCGGGCGGGCACGATTTCTACGCCCATCTCTACCTCGCCCAGGCGCTGTACATTTCCTCCGATCCGTACTGGGAGCAGTACTTTCCCCTCCGCCGCGACTATCTGCTGTCGCTGCAGCAGCAGGACGGCTCCTGGCAGGGCGACGGCGTCGGCGACATCTACGGAACCGCGGTCGCTCTCATCATCCTCCAACTCCCGTATAATCAACTCCCGATCATGCAGCGGTGAAGGAAGAAAGTACGAAGTGCAAAGTTCGAAGTTCGAAAGATGACGAAAAGGTTCACGGGTCGTTTTTGAACTTTGAACTTTCGACAGGAGTTAAGAATGAAGGATCAGTCGGAGACATCGACAAGAGCGGGCGCGATGACGGCGGAGGCGGGCGACGATCGAGAGGCGATTGAACAACTTCGATCGGCCTACGCCCGCATCCGAAGCGAACTCGCCAAGGTGATCGTCGGTCAACACGAGGTGCTGGAACAGCTTTTGATCGCCCTGTTCGCCGGCGGACACTGCATCCTCGAAGGCGTTCCGGGGCTGGCGAAGACGCTGACCATCTCGACCCTGGCCCGGTGTCTGACTTTGACGTTCAACCGTATCCAGTTCACGCCCGATCTGATGCCCTCCGACATCACCGGCACGGAGGTGATCCAGGAGGACCGGGCGACGGGTCAACGGGGGTTCAAGTTTCTCCGTGGGCCGATCTTCGCCAACGTCATCCTGGCCGATGAGATCAACCGTACCCCGCCCAAGACGCAGGCGGCGCTGCTCGAGGCCATGCAGGAACGGCAGGTGACCGCGGGCGGGGAGCGTCACGACCTGGCACCGCCCTTTTTCATCCTGGCCACACAGAATCCGATCGAGCAGGAGGGGACCTACCCGCTGCCCGAAGCGCAGCAGGATCGGTTTCTCTTCAAGGTCTTCATCGGGTATCCCTCGTACGACGACGAGTACGCGGTGGCCGACCGAACCACGGGACAGCCCGAGACGCCGGTGCAGGCCGTCCTTTCCGGAGCGGACATTCTTCGGTTTCAACGGTTGGTGCGTCGCGTGCCCGCGGCGCCCGAGGTGATTCGCCACGCCCTGGACCTGGTCCGGGCGACGCGTCCCAACGAGCCGCAAGCGCCGGCGTTCGTAAAGAAGATGATCACCTGGGGTGCCGGGCCTCGGGCCGTGCAGGCGTTGATCCTCGGCGGAAAAGCGCGGGCCGCCTTGAACGGACGCAATCACACGTCCGTGGACGACGTCCGGGCACTGGCTCATCCGGTCCTTCGCCATCGCCTCGTGACCAACTTCTCCGCCGAGGCGGAGGGGTATAGCTCGGACCGGATGATCGACGACCTGTTGCAGACCATCCAACCCTACACCACCCACCTGGACGGCGATGAGCGAATTCGCAAAGTACTTTCGACCTGAGGTCTTGAGCAAGATTTCGCGGCTGGAGCTGCGTGCTCGCCACGTGGTCGAGGGGTTCGTGAGCGGCATGCACAAAAGCCCCTACAAGGGCTACAGCGTGGAGTTCGCCAACCACCGCCCCTACGTGCCGGGCGACGACATCCGGCACCTGGACTGGCGGGTGTACGCCAAGGCCGATCGCTTCTTCATCAAGGAATATGAAGAGGAAACGAACATGCGTGTGCATTTACTGCTCGACTGTTCGGGTTCAATGGCCTACCCCGCTCACCCCGGCACCGGGCGGATGACGAAGTGGGACTACGCCGCCACGCTCGCCGCGTCGCTTGCGCACTTGCTGATCTACCAACAAGACGGCGTGGGGTTGACGCTCTTTGACAGTGAAATCCGTCGGCAGCTCCCCGTTTCGGCCAGCCGCGCCACGCTGATGGATTTCACCAGCGCCGTGGAAGCGAGCGATCCTCGGAACAAGACGGACTTGAAGGTGTTGTTCCACCAACTCGCGGGTCGCATTCCCCGACGTGGAATGGTCGTGATCCTCTCGGACCTGCTGACGAACGTGGACGACGTGATCCGCGGCCTGCAGCGGTTTCGCTTTGGACGGCATGATGTTCTCGTGCTCCACGTGCTCGACCACGATGAGTTGCAGTTCCCCTTCTCCGACCGCACGCTGTTTGAGGGAATGGAGGACGTGAATCTGGAAGTGCTGACCGATCCGCAGTCGTTGCGCGGCAGCTACCTGGCCGCGTTGGAGGCGTTTCTTGGAAAAATCCGCCGCGCGTGCCTGGACGTGAAAATCGACTATGCACTCATCAGTACGGCCGAGTCGCTCGATGTGGCGTTGACGACGTTCCTCGCCACACGAATGCACCGGCAGCGGGCGAAAGCGTAGGGTCCGCTTCGCGGACCATCCCGTAGCCCCCGCGACCGCCGATCGCTGGTGCGGCGACGTGCCGCGATCCAAACAACAAATGGTCCGCACAGCGGACCCTACGATTGTTACCATTGCCACGATTGCAAACTGACCCTCACGTGGTACGTTCACGCTATGCCGGATTACCGTCGTGCGTTCGCTCCGGGGGGGACTTTCTTCTTCACGGTTGTTACCGCGAATCGCGCGCCAATACTGTGCACCCGCGCGGCCATTCCGTTGTTACGATCGGCGGTTGCGGAAACCCGGCGGCGATGGCCGTTCACCATCGACGCGATCGTGATTCTCCCGGATCATCTTCATGCGATCTGGACGCTGCCCAAGGACGATCATGATTTTTCGATCCGCTGGGCATTTTTTTAGAAGACGTTCACCCAAGCTTGGCTGCGCGCCTCCGGAGGGGAGGGGCCCACGAGCGAATCCAACCGCCGCCATCGCCGACGCGGCGTCTGGCAGCGCAAGTTTTGGGAGCATACCATCCGCGACGAGGGCGATTTCGGTCGCCATTTCGATTACATCCATTTCAATCCCGTTCGCCACGAATTGGCGACGTGCCCACACAAGTGGCCGCATTCCAGTTTTCGCCACTGGGTCAAGAAGGGTGCGTATGAATGGCGTTGGTATTGCGTGTGCGGCCGCCGCCGCGTCCGCGGACCGTCGTTCGACGCCATCGCCAAAACCGCAATGGAGTAGGGTCCGCTCCGCGGACCGTTTCCGTGTCGTTCGTCGGGTGAATGGTTCGCAAAGCGGGACCCTACTGACGAACACGCTCGAATCGTGGATAATCCAGCCGAATGGTCCGCAAAGCGGACCATTCTACAAAGGGTATTGCGTTGGGATTGAACGCTTTGATTCTTGCGGCCTTCGTGACGCCCGGCTTGGCCCTGGCCGGGGCGGGGGCGGTGGCTGCGCCGATCCTGATTCATCTGCTGGCCCGGCGGCGGTTCAATCGCATCCGCTGGGCGGCGATGGACTTCCTCATCGACGCTGAGCGCCGCAACCGTCGCCGCATCCGCATGGAGGAGTGGATTCTCCTTGCACTACGATGCCTCGCGGTCCTCCTTCTAGGTCTCTTGGTCGCGCGGCCGTTGATCACGCCCTCGGGTTTGGCATCGGCGTGGGGCGGATCGCGGCGGATCGAGCGAGTCTTCGTCCTCGATGATTCCTTCAGCATGGGCTATCAGTCACCGGGCGGGACGCCCTTCGAGCGAGGTAAATCCGCCGTCCGACGCTTGATCGACTCGATCCGCAGGGAAACGCCGGACGACACCGTGACGATCCTTCGCATGACCGACGCCTCCAAGCCGGTCGAGTCCGGAGCGTCGCTGAGCAGCGAAGGCGCGGAAGAGTTGCTCTCCCGCCTTGAGGCCCTGAGTCCGTCGCAACGGTCCATCGACCTGTCCACTGTGTTCCAGGGGGTCGTCGAGGTGCTGCAACGCGATCCGGGGATCGTCAACGTGGCCGTGTATGTCGTCAGCGATTTTCAGCGGAAGGATTGGGTGCGACGCGAGGGAGCCGCGGAAGCCGGTCGTCCTGACGCCACGGTGGCCGCGCCGCTGGCGGCTTGGGCGACGAAGGGTCAGACGAGCCGACCGATAACGGAGGGTCCTCGCGGATTGCGATTGGTTCTGGTCAACGTGGGCGAGACCGACGCGGCCAACACTGCGGTTACCGATCTGACCCTACAAGGCGGACAGTTGGTCGCCGGGACGACGGGGACGGTGCGGGCGAGCGTCGTGAACCATTCGGGCCGGTCCGTCGAAAACCTCGAGCTGCAAACAAGCGTCGGCAACAGGCCTCAGTCGCCCAAGACGATCCCGTCGCTCGCCGAACACCAAAACGCGGTCGTCGATCTGGAAGTCGATTTCCCTCGTGCCGGCGACGAGTCCGTCCGTGTCGAAATCCCCCGTGACGCGTTGCCCATCGACAACGTGCGCTATGTCGCCGCTGAAGTGGTGAGCGCCGTCCGCATCCTCATCGTCAACGGCGAGCCGTCGGCGGACGAGTACGACGACGAGGTCGCATTGCTCACCACCGCTCTTCGACCCGAGGGAGAGGTTTTCAGCGGTCACGAAGTGGTCGTGGTGGACGAACCGGGACTGGCGGACGCGAACCTCGCGGCGTTTCACGCGGTGGTGTTGGCCAACGTCTATCGACTCGCGGAGCCGACGGTCGAGTCCCTCGAACAATTCGTGCGACCAGGCGGCGGAGTGATCTTCTTCCTCGGCGACCAAGTGGATGCGGACCTTTACAACTCGGTTCTGTTTCGCGGCGGCGAGGGGCTGCTGCCGGCGGAGTTGGGCGAGGTCGTGCGTCCGTCCGAGGCCGCCCATCTCGTCGTGACCGACCGACTGCACCCCGCGCTTCGCGCCGTAAGCCGCGAAGACGATCCGCTGGGCATCTCGCAGGTCCCTTTTTTCGAATACTTCTCGTGCAAGCCGCTGGGAAGCACTGTCGCTGATAAGCCGGATGAAGAAGTGAGAAGTGAGAAGATAGAAGAACCTGTTACACGCCTTCAATCTTCTAACTTCTCATTTCTCACTTCGGCGCCGCGGATAGTCGCCCGGTTCGATACGAGCGACGAGCACCCCGCGATCCTTGAGCGGGCCTTCGGTCGGGGACGGGCGCTGCTGGTCACTACCACGGCGGACAAGGAGTGGAACCAGTGGCCCGACCATCCAACCTACCTGCCGGTGATTACGGAACTGATCCGTCATGCGGCCCGGCACGGGAATGTCGGCGCCGAGCAGTTCGTGGGCATGCCTCTGGAGGTGCCGATCGACCCGGCGGTCTACGGCCCGGAGGTAGTCATTCGCGCCCCGGCCTATCCGAACGAACCGGAAGCCACCGCGACGGCGTCCCCCTCGGCGGATGGGCGAGGCTTGAACATCCGCTGGGAACAGACCGACGCGGCGGGAATCTACCAGTTCGTGCTCAAACGCCTCGACGGCGGCGAGGGCGTTCGACTGGCCGCGGTCAACGTCGATTCGCGGGAGAGCGACCTCACGCCGGCGCAGGAAACGGAACTCCGCCGGGCGCTGGGCGGTCTGCCGTTCGAATACGTGCAAGGTCTGGACCGCGTCGCACAGGCCGCGGACGAGGCCCGTATCGAGCTATGGCAACCGGTGCTGATCCTGGCGACTTTGGTTCTGATGACTGAGCAGTGCCTCGCGTGGTGGTGGGGGAGGAGACGATAGGTCGGTGCAAACACTGGTTTCAGTTTGGCCGATCGTCGGCGGCGCGGTTACTCGCGACGAAGAGGCGTTCGTCACCGAGCTGCGCCATCTACCGGAAGGCTGGCCTGCCGTTGCGGGTTTGGTGCTGCTCGGCGTTCTACTCTGGGCGGTGGTGTGGATGTACCGCCGGGAGGGGCGCATCGGCGCGTCCATGCCGGTGCGGATGTTCCTGGCGATGCTCCGCTGCGCCGTCTTGCTCATACTCGCGGTGGTTTTTCTTGAACCGGTGCGTGTCCGTATCCTCCGGCGTTGGATCGACTCCTATACGGTCGTCCTCGTGGACGATTCGTCCAGCATGGACCTCACCGATCGCTACCGTGACGAATCGAGCGCCGCGCGGGTGCAGGCCGTCTTGGGCGGCGAAAGGCCGCAAGCCGTGCGGCGCCGCGATCTCGTCGAACGGATTCTCAACCGCGACGATCATAAGTTCCTCCGCGACCTGACGAGCAACAACCGCGTGAAGCTCTACACCTTCAGCGACGACGCGAAGTTGCAGGCCTCGATCCGCGCGAGCCGCGAAGCCTCGACCACGAGTTCCGAGCCTTCGGGCGGAGCGTCCAGTCATGCTGAGCGAAGCGAAGCATCTCCATCGCGAGAACAGACCCTTCACTTCGCTCAGGGTGACAACATTCCAGCGGATTTCCCCGCGATCGGCCCGGCCACCAACCTCGACCGAGCGTTGCGCCGTGCCGTCGAATCGCTCGGGAGTGCCCCGATCGCCGGCGTCGTGGTCCTCACCGACGGGGGCATCAATCAGGGCGCGACAGCGGAGGAGATCGCAAGGTTCGCCAACGATCGACGGTTGGCCGTCCATACGATCGGCGTCGGCGACCCGGCCACGCCCCGAAACATCCGCGTGACCGAGGTTCTAGCGCCCCAGAACGCCTTCCAACAGGACCCCTTCGCGGTCACCGCGACCCTGACTTCGCAGGGAATTGAGGGCGAGACCGTCCGCGTGCAGCTTCGCGAGCGCAACGCGACCGACGGCGGCGAGGGACGGATCGTCGATACCCGGACGCTCGTCGTCGGCGCCGGCGGAGCGATCGGCACGGTGACCTTCGATCGCCGGCAACAGCACGTCGGGCGGTTTGTCTACACCGTCGAGGCCCCGCCGGTGGAGGATGAATCTGTCGTTGAAGACAACAGCAAGCAGACCACGGTGAACGTGATCGACACGCGGACCCGCGTCCTCTTGATCGCAGGCGCGCCGAGCTGGGACTACCGGTACGTCACCACGCTCTTGCAGCGTGATGACACAATCGACGTGAGTTGTTGGCTTCAGTCCGCCGATCTCAGCGCCGTGCGCGACGGGGATATCGTGATCGACCACCTGCCGACTGCGGCGGAGGAGCTTTTTCAGTACGACGTTGTGATCCTCATGGATCCGGACAAGAGCGAGTTCGATGAGCCGTGGTGCCGCCTCGTGGACAAGCTGGTGACCGAGCATGGAGGCGGTCTGCTCTTCGCCGCGGCTCGTGCACATACGCCTGCATTTGCACGCGAGCGAGCGTTAAAACCGTTGCTCGATCTTCTGCCGGTGACGCTCGACCCGGAGGCCGATTTACTCCTCAACCAAATCGGGCACTACCAGCTTTCGCCGTCGCCGTTCGAGATCCCGCAAGCGGCCTACGCCCACCCCGTGTTGCGACTGGCCGATGACCCGGTTTCGACCAAGCTCGCCTGGCAGGGGATGGGTGACGTGTACTGGCACTACCCCGTCCTGCGTGAGAAGCCGGTGGCGACGGTGTTGATGCGCCACGGTCATCCGCGAATGAAGAACGCCTTCGGCGGGCACGTGCTGGCCGCGGTGCAGTTCGTCGGCGCGGGGCGGACCGGGTTCCTCTGTTTCGACAGCACCTGGCGCTGGCGACGATTCGGCCCGGAACTGTACGACCGCTTCTGGGTGCAGTTTGTGCGTTATTTGTCCGAGGGCAAGCTGCTCGGCGGGAGCAAACGGGCGACGCTCTTGGTCGAAAACGAGCATCCCGCCCTCGGCGAGGCGGTCACCGTGACCGCACGTCTTCTCGACTCCCGCTTTGAGCCGCTTCAACGCGATGAGGTCGCGGCGCAGGTTTCGGTCGAGGATCAAAGGACGGATTTCCCTCTGGCCGCGCGACCAGACCGTCCGGGTTGGTTTGAGGGACGGTTCGTGCCCGACCGCGTGGGGAGCTATCGAATTCGGTTGACGCTTCCCGGCGCGGCGCCGGGTGGCCCACGTCCTTTGGAGGTGGGGGAAAGCGCCGAGGTTGAGCGGGAGATTCTAGTCAGTCGACCGAACTTGGAGATTCTGCATCCGCAGATGAACAGGGCCGCGCTCACGACCATCGCCGAGCAATCGCAGGGCGGACGCTATTGGGAAATCGACGAGGTCAACGGGTTGCCTGCCGTCATTCCCGACTTGCACGAGGAAATCCCCGTTCGATCCCGTCCCACGACGCTGTGGGATAATTGGAAGGTGTTGACTCTGCTGGTATCGCTGTTGTCCGTGGAGTGGGCGGTGCGTAAATGGACTCGCCTGTTGTAGAACGGCATCGGCCTACGCTGGACGAGTCGGTCGCCGCGCGCTTGCGGGCGCTCGCCGCCCGACTGCGCGGGTACGTGCTCGTCGAAGGCATCGCCTGGGTGATCGGCTTCCTGTTCGTCGCCGCCGTCATCCAGTTCGCGCTCGATTACGGAACGCGCGGGCTGCGCTGGAGCATGAGGGCCTCGCTGTCGGCGCTCATCGTAGCTGGGGCCGCTTGGATTCTGTGGCGTCACGTGATCTCCCCTCTCCGCGTGCGCGTCGGACTTGCGGAGGCGGCCAACCTCATCGAGCGGCGCTTTCCGGATCTGTCCTCGCTGCTCGTATCGGCGGTGCGTTTCTCGCTCGGTGACGTGGGGTCGCCGGAGACGAACTCACCGACGCTGGTTGCGTCCGTTGTGTCGTCCGTCGGCCCACGGGTTCGCAGCCTCGATTTCAGCGCCGTGCTCGATCCGCGCCGCGCTAGGCGGTCGGCCTTCGGTGTCGGGGGCGCACTGCTGGTCGCTCTCGTTGCCGCTCTGGTCATGCCCGAGGTGACGCGGCTGTGGTTCGCCCGCAATGTGCTCCTGCAGAACGTCGAGTGGCCGAGGCGCACCCACCTGTCCGTCGATCTGCCGCACGGCGAACTGGTCGGCGCTCGCGGGGACGACGTGACCGTCCAAGCCTACGCGGAGGGCGTTCAGCCGCGGGAGGTGGAGATCGTCTTCACCACCGCCTCCGGGCAGCGCGGCCGCGAAACGATGGTCACCGTCGGAAGCGAGGGAGCGTACCGCTTTCGCTACACCTTCAAGAACGCCCAAGAGGACTTCGTCTTCCGTCTCGAAGGCGGCGACGACGAGACGCCGACGTACCCCGCGAGGCTTCTGGAACGGCCCCGCGTAACGTGGTCGCAGCTTCGCCTCGTCCCGCCGGCGTATGCGCGGCTGGAGGCTTTCACGCTCGGCGACGGCGAGCGAGCGGCTCAGGTTCTTCCCGGAAGCGACGTGACCTTCACCATTGCGGCCAACAAGCCGATCGCTCAGGCCGTGTTGATGGCGGGCAACAAGACGGTCGCCCCCGCGGTTTCTGACGGCGAGCGCCACGTCGTTACGATCTCGCCCAAGGGCACGCAAACCTATCACTTTTCGCTCGTGGACGAATTCGGTTTGGAGGACAAGCAGCCGGTCCGATTTGCGTTGCGGGTCGTCAAGGATGAACCGCCGCGGGTGCGGATGAAGCTGCCCGGCGTCGGCGAGATGGTCACGCCGGAGGCCGTCCTGCCGATCGAGCTGGAGTTCGCCGATACTTACGGGTTGGCGAGTGCGGAGCTTGTCTTCCAGGCGACCCGTGATGGAGCACGCGACCAGGGCGGGAGCGTGCTCCGGGAGGGGTCGATTCCGCTCCCGACCTTTCGCCCGCAGCTGACTACGTTCTCAACGAGCCTGACTTGGTCGGTGTCCTCCGAGGCCGTCACACCGGGCGACCGGCTCACCCTTTTCGCGCGGGCCGCGGACTTCGACGACGTCTCCGGCCCCAACTCCGCCGAATCGCCGCCGATCGCCATCCGGGTCGTCACCCGCGATGAACTGCTGGCCGAGCTGGCCCGTAGAGAGCAGGAGTTCCGCATGGACTTCGAGCGCTTGATCGACTCCCAGGAACAGCTTCGTGGGCGGTTGCTGACACTTATCGGACTATCCCGGTCAGAAGCGGGCTCGGAGGAGTTCTCGACCACGGTGGCTACCCTGGAACGACGACAACGCAGCATCGCGGGGTCGGTCAACGTGGTACGCCAGCAGGTTGAGCAGGTGCTCACCGAGCATCGGATCAACCAGTTGGCTACCCAGACCGTCGAAGAGCGGCTGGGGTTGGGGATCGCCGAACCGCTGGGGCGGCTGACCACGCGGGACTTGCCTGATGCCGCCGACACCATCCGGCGATGGTCCCGCGACCCGCAGGGGGAGGTGGGTTTGACAGTCGATCCCCAACAAGTGGCACTTTTGTCACAGATGCGCGCGATTCTGGCGAATATGCTACAATGGGAAGGATATCAGGAGGCCGTGAACATGCTGCGCGACATCCTTCGGCTGCAGAACGAGCTGCGCACGGAGACGAAGGACGCCGTGCAGCAGCAGGGTAGCAAGGTGTTCGATGATACGCCGAAAAACTGACTTCATCCTGCTTGGTTTGCTTTGCACGGTTTTCCCCTTTGCGGGTGAGGCCGGCGAGGGTGTGAATCCCGGCGGCAGCGAGGTCCATCCGCTCGCCTCGAAAGAGGAGATGATCCGCGACCGGTTCCAGCGGTTCCAGGATCGCGTGTTCCGCTTGCGGGAACAACTTGCGGAGTCGGAGCCGGAGAACGCGGCCCGGCTGAGTCGGGCGTTGACCCGCGCCGGTAAACTCGGACTTTCCGACCGGCTGGAAGAGATCGTCCGTCAACTGCGCGAATCGTCGGCTCTAGATCAGGCCTTGGACGCTCAAGGCAAGTGGCTGGAGGACGCCGACCGCCTGTTAAGCCTCCTGTTGGAACAAGACAGCAACAACGAAGAGCGGCAGCGCGAACTCGATCGCCTTCAGGCGTATAAAGAGAAACTGGCCCAACTGCTGGAACAAGAGCGATCGCTCCGCGCGGGGTCCGCCCAATTAGGCGCTGCGGAACGCATGACGGCGCAGCTCGACCAGGCGATTCGCCGGTTGGACGCGATTCTCGGACGTCAAGGCCAAGTGTCGAAGGCGACACAAAGTGGCACTCCCCCGGGCGACCCCAAGACCGCCGAGCAGCAGCGCCACCTTTCACGAGACACCCAGCAACTGGCGGAGGACATCGCCCGGCTCGGCGAACCGCCCGCGGAGGGGTCGAAGGCTCGGCCCGACCAAGGCGGGAGGGCCGAGACGGCGATGGAGTTGGCGAAGTCGCAGGCGCAAGCGGCGTCGCAGTCCACGCAAGCCGGTTCGCAGGCGATGTCCCAGGCGAGCGAAAAACTGAACGCGGGCGACCCCAGCTCCGCGGGTCAGCAACAGAAACAGGCCGAGGCGTCGCTGCATGACGCGAAAGCGCAATTGGAAGCGGCCAAAGAAGCGTTGAAACAACAGCCGTCGGCCCCGCAAATGGGCGGCGAGCAGAAGGCCGTGGCCCAACAAACGCAGGGTCTGGGCGACCAGATGCGGCAGGATGCGTCTTCGTCCAGCAGCGGCGGCAAGCCAGGGAAATCCGGCGGAAAGAGCGGTTCGAAATCGCCGGGACTCAAGAATGTCGATCAGGCCCAAAAGGAAATGGAAGACGCGACCGAATCGCTCGATTCCTCGCAGCCGCAGGAGGCGACCCCCAAGCAGGACCGCGCCGTGGCTCAACTCGAGGAGGCGAAGAAAGAGCTGGAGGACGCCCTGGAGCAACTCCGCAAGGAGGAGCGTGAGGAAACGTTGCGCGACCTCGAAGCCCGCTTCCGCGACATGTTGCTCAAGCAACGACCGATCAATGAGGGGACGGCGGCGCTCGATCAGTTGGGGCGTGAGAACTTCAAACGCGCCGAGCAGTTGCAGCTTGCGGATTTGGCGACGAATGAACGCGCCCTGTCCGAACAGGCCGCCACTTGCCTGCACATCCTCGACGAGGAAGGGACCACGGTGGCGTTCCCGCGGGTGGTGTCCCAGCTTTCACAGGACATGGGCACCGTCGCTGACCGCCTCGCCGGGGCCGAGGTCGGAACGCTGACCCAGACCATCGAGCAGGAGATCGTCGATACGCTCGAGCAATTGCTGGACGCGGTGAAGAAGATGCAGCAGGAAAACGAACAGCAGCAAGGGAGGCAGTCGTCGTCGAGCGACAAGGAGCCGCCGCTGCTTCCTCCGTCGGCGGAGTTGAAGCTGCTGAAGGCCAGTCAACAGAGGATCAACACGCGGACGGCGGTGATTACGGAAGGCGCCGCATCCGGGAGGGAACCGCCGGAGGCGGCCGCTCGCGGGCTGAAGAGCTTGGCCGCCCGGCAAGTGCAGTGCAGTGAGATCGCCAAGCAAATGCGCGATCGACAGGGACAACAATAGGGGGGATTGACCATGGACCGTTCGCCCAAACATCGTCGAAATCAGTGGACTGTACTTCTGTTTGCGGCGTGGTGTGCCACGGCTGTGTCAGCCGTGCCGGCCGCTGCCGACACGGCAGTGGCACGCCGCGGCAGCGGCCCGGTCGATCGCTTTGTCGCCGGGCTCGACTCCATCGCGGCCATGCCTGCCGAAGCGAGGGAACTGATTCGCACGACGTGGTCGCAGTGCGATGGCTGCGACGCGTCGGAGTTTCTGACACAGGCCCTGGCGGTGATGTCGCCGAAGTTTCGTGAAGGGCTGGACGCCTATGACGCTGATGAATACGAACGCTGCGCCAAGGCGATGGGCGACCTTCGGTCGGACGCCGACCCGTTCGTCGCCACGCACGCCGCGATGTACGAAGTCAAGTCGCTGGTTGCGCTCGAGCAGCTTGTGGAGGCCGGGGAGCGAATCCGTCAGCTTACCGGCGACGGCGGCGCTCGCGTGGCCGCGTATTCTTATTTCGCGCCGGAGGCGGCGTTTCTTACCGGCTTCTGTCTGCTGGCCGACCTGCAATACGACGCGGCCGGCGAAGGGCTTGCACGGTTTCTCGCCGAGTACCCCGATGCTCCGCCGCGACTGGCGATCGCTGCGAGGCAAATGCTCCTGGAACTCAACAACCGCGAGCCGGGACGGATGTCGGAGGTCGCTGATTTGATGGATTATTCAGGCCGGCGACTGAAAAGCGCGGATGGCGGAGAGGTCGTTCAAACACGCCAGCAGCGCATCGTCCAGTTACTCGACCAACTCATCAAGGAGGAGGAAGAGAAGGAAAAGAACAGTTGCAACAATCCCAGCGGCGGCTCCGGCGGCAAGCCGCAGGCGGGCCGCTCGCCGGCCAGACCCATGCAGCAATCGCGACTCCCCGGCGGAACGCCGCAGGAAGAGTCGCTACGCGCGTCGCGTCGGGCGAATCCGGGAGAAATGTGGGGGGCCATGCCGCCCGGTGAACGCGAGCGGATTCTCCAGGCGCTGCGTGAGAGCTTCCCCAGCCGTTATCGCCAACTCGTAGAGCAATACTACGAAGAACTGGCAAAGAAGCCGTAGAACGTTGTGGAGTCCCCCAACCCGCCCGATGCCGCCCCCTGCCTGGCCGCAGACGCCCCCGACCCGTCCGGGGAACCCCCGGAACGCCCGTGCCGACCCCCGCAGGGGCTGGGCATGTCCGCAGGCGTCCCGTATAGTTCCGCGCATCATCGGGGCCGAGTTTCGGCTGGATGGCGGCGGTTTGCGGCGTTCCCGATCCGACGCCGCAGCCGGGTACCCGGTAGGGCAGGTGCTCGCACCTGCCTTTACCATTCGCGGTTCGCGCACGTGGCGGGTAGTCGGGGAGGTCATCGACCTGCCGCTGCACGATGATGGTGAAGGCAGATCGTAAGGACTTGCCCTACCAAGGTTGTGGTCGGCGAGTGCGATCTGGCAAAATAAGGACACTGAATGTGACATTGTCTTTCAGGCAGAGCTTCGCATGTTAGCTGTCTGACGATGGGAGAGCCTTGAATGTGTTCCTGCCCCCAATCCCCGAGGTTTCTGCGTGAGAAAACGTGGTACCGCGCGGCATGTCTTCCGATCTTCCTTCTGCTTTCGGCGTGCCAGGGCACGTTTCCCGGAGGTGATGGGACGTCCCCCACAGAGAAGCCGTCGCTGACAACCGGCCCGCCCGTGCAGCTCACCTCGATGACCGTGGACGCAACCGGAGGCGAAATCAGCGTGACGGATGACGCCAGCCCGCTGGCCGGGTTCAGTGTGCTCGTTCCCGAAGGCGCTTACGCGGAGCCGACGACTTTCCGGATCGCTTACGAGCCGATTCTGGCGCATAGCTTGCCCAGCGGCTTTGAGCCGGCCGCTCCGCTGATCGACATCGACCACGGACCCACCCGCGCGGAGACGCCCTTCGGTGTGGCGATTCCGGTTGAGATTCCGGAGGGTTACTTTGGCATGGCGTTCTTCTACGACCGCGAGAGCGGCGCCCTGGAGGGGATTCCGTGCCTGGCTCAGAACTCGCGAATGTTGTGGGTGGCCACGCGGCATTCCTCATCGATTCTTCCGGCGCGTGTTCGCATCGGGACGCTTGACACCCTCGAGATCGACACCGGGTTCGCTCCGGGGGTGGACACCTGGCAGTTTCAGAACTGGGGGTCGTATATCTCGGGCGGGGGGAACTGCAGCGGCATGTCACTCACCGCCATGTGGTACTACGTATACGGCAAGCCGATCGACAACGTCCAGCTGTACGGGAAATACGACGCCTGGGCGGTCAATTCCGAACTGAAAACACCCGGCTTCGACCTCGACGACGACTCCGCCATCAAACTTTGCTCGGTGGCCCAGAAGAATCTGACGGCCGTTCACAGCTTTGACAGTCTTCTCCGAAACTACAGTTGGGGAACTGACACGATGACCGGCGACGCGATCACGTTCTACTCCATCGCCGCCAGCTTCAAGGCCTACGGCAAGCACCCGGTGTACCTGGTGGTCGAAGACACAAACGAGGGCGGATCGCACGCGGTGATCTGCTACCGGATCGATGGTCACACGCTCTATGTGGCGGACCCAAACTATCCGACCAAGCGCGATCGGACGATCAGCTACACTCCCGGTCTGACCCTTGCCGAGGGCCGGTTGGGACCGTATCAGACCGTGCAGAGCTTCTGGGAGGAACTGCTGGGGCTTCGGAGATCGTATGATCGAGTTCAATTCCGCGGGAGAACCTCGGTCTTCAACACCGTTGCAATCGAAAAGCTCTGGAACGATATGGCAGCCGGTGGGATCGGTCAGGGCGAGTTTCCGGATTTGCAATACCTCGTCGTCGAGCGAGACGCTGCCGGAAACATCGCGCGAACCTCCGAACTGAGCACACTGTCCCCGTACGAAGCGAAGAAAGCCAGCGTGGAGATCGCCTTGAATGTTTCGTTTGAAGGGCGGTTTCACCTCTACAAATACGAGAGCCTGCCCGGCGTCGTCGCCGACTCCTCGAAGAAGGACGAGATGGAGATGCTCACCGTCCAGCTGAGTCCGGGCGAGAACCTCATCGGCCTGCACGTTGAAGGCAAGGCCGCGTGGCAGGAGTCGTACAGAGACGGCAACGAGATCAAGCTTCGGGATCGGACAGGCTGGCGCTGGGCCGGCTTTGATTGGCTGATGATGACGTACCAGGAAGAAGTCAATCCAACCGGAGCCTGTTCGACCGAAAGCGCCGCCGGCGCCTGGCGCCGGGCCTGGGACAACGACTGCGACGGCGTCATCGACTACGAGGAAAGCGAGCCGCGGCTTTACCTCGCGGACGGCACCGTCTCCACCTTCGACGGTGTGGTGCTCGAGGGGTATGGCTGGAGCGTCGGTGAGGACAACTATATGAGCTTCTGGACGGACGATTCGTGGTTCTCATCGAGCGATAGTGCCACGGTGTCGGCGGGTTGCGGCACGATGGAGAACGGCCGGTCCATCTACTACTCTGTCGTCGGTTCTATCGATAGCGCCAGCTGCTGGACCGCCAGACGGGACTGAAAGGGCTGACTGGCGGAGCTGAGCGGCAGCTCGCGAACTATGCCTTACAATGTGTTTAAGCCTTGTAGTTACCTTTGCTCACACAGCCGGTCTACTCTCGATCGCCGGTAACTCGACCGGACTCGATTCCTTCGCTACGCTCAAGGACAAGCCCGGCCATTCCTCCGGATGCTCCACGTACCTGTGCCGGGCCGGGTTCAGGTGGATGTAATCGCGATGTCGGAAGTTAGTCTTCCTCGTGACGGATTGGGTGCTTCCAATAACCTTGTCCTCGAGCGCAGCGAAGGAGAGGTTGCTACACCCCGCAGCGTCCCTGGCCGCACCTGGGGGAATGATTAGGTCCCTATACCGGTCGCGCTCTCGCGGGCAAGTCTCCCCGAACATCTGGTCGCCAATTCAAGCGAGACTTTCCGGTTTCCAGTGTTGAACCTCATCGTTCTGCGTCCAAAAAAAGTTCCAAAATCATCTTGACTACGATTGGAGTACGCAGTATACTCCAATCGTAGTACAATGAGAGACGAGGATGGCTCAAAAGGATCGGGCTTTGCCGGCCCGGGTGACCCTCAAAATCCCCCGCGAGCTTTACGACAACGTGCAGCGCCTGATTGAAGGGACCGGATTCCGCAGCGTGAATGACTTTGCGGTGCACGTGCTCCGTGACGTGGTGGCCGGGGGCAAGCTTCAGGCGGACCCGTCGGGCCTATCGCCTCAAGAGGTCGAGCTCGTGCGTCAGCGCCTTAAGGCGCTGGGATATCTGGAATAGCGGAAACAAACCGAGCGCAACAGGCCGCGCGATCGGGGCGGAGATTCTGGGCGCATCGCGGACCGTCGCGCCGAAAGGACGGATCAGAAATGCATCGCTCAAGAGGGGGTTCAATGGGACTCGCCGTCGGGTTGGTGCTTGGGCTTTCCAGCACTTTGAGCGCCGGATCGGAACCGACCGTTTTGTTGAACGTGTCCTACGATCCGACGCGCGAGTTCTACGCGGAGTTCAACGCCGCGTTCGGCAAATACTGGAAGGAGAAGACGGGCGAGGCGGTTGAGATTCGGCAGTCGCACGGCGGGTCGGGCAAGCAGGCGAGAGCGGTGATCGACGGTCTCGAGGCCGACGTCGTAACGCTCGCCCTCGCCTATGACATCGACGCGATCGCGGATCAAGCCAAGCTCCTCCCTGCGGACTGGCAGAAGCGGCTTCCACACCATAGCGCTCCGTACACGTCGACGATCGTGTTCGTCGTGCGCAAGGGCAACCCCAAGGGGATCAAGGACTGGGATGACCTCATCCAACCGGGCGTTTCGGTGATCACGCCGAATCCGAAGACCTCGGGAGGGGCGCGGTGGAACTACTTGGCGGCGTGGGGGTATGCCCTACGTGCGAACAACCATGATGAGTTGAAGGCCCGGGAGTTCGTCGCCGCATTGTTCAAGAACGTTCCCGTGCTCGATTCCGGCGCTCGCGGCTCGACGACGACGTTCGTGCAACGCGGCATCGGCGACGTGTTTCTGTCTTGGGAGAACGAAGCGTTCCTGGTCATCAAGGAATTCGGCGCGGACAAGTTCGAAATCGTAGCGCCGTCGTTGAGCATTCTGGCCGAACCGTCTGTGGCGCTGATCGACAAGGTGGCGGACAAGCACGGCACGCGTGCGATGGCCGAGGCGTATCTGCAATACCTCTATTCCCGCGAGGGGCAAGAATTGGCCGCGAAGCATTTCTATCGCCCGCGCGACGAAGAAGTCGGGAAAAGCCACGAAAGCTACTTCCCGAAGATTCCCCTCTTCACCATCGACGAGGTCTTCGGGGGCTGGCGTAAGGCCCAGAAGACCCACTTCGACGACGGCGGCGTATTTGACCAGATCTATCAACCGGGCCGATAAGCGCTGAAGCGACGAACGGAGATTCGCGCCGGGGAAGGTCCATGGGTCTGGTATTGAAACAACGCAGCGTCCTGCCTGGGTTCGGGCTGACGCTCGGCTTTGTCGTCCTTTACCTCAGCCTCATCGTGCTCGTTCCGCTGGCGGCGCTGGTCATCAAGAGCACATCGCTGACGTGGCAGCGCTTCTGGGAGATCGTTTCCGATCCGCGGGTGACGGCGTCCTACCGGCTGAGCTTCGGCGCGTCGCTGGCGGCGGCGATGATCAATTCGGTGTTCGGGTTGATCGTGGCGTGGGTGCTGGTTCGTTACCGGTTCCCCGGAAAAAAAGTAGTCGACGCTCTTGTCGATCTGCCCTTCGCGCTTCCGACGGCGGTGGCGGGCATCGCACTAACGTCGATCTACGCGGCCAACGGCTGGATCGGTCGGTATCTGGAGGCATGGGGCGTGAGGGTGGCTTTCACGCCGTTGGGTGTGATGCTGGCGATGACGTTCATCGGGCTGCCCTTCGTCGTACGCACGCTGCAGCCGATTCTCGAAGACCTGGACCCGGAGATCGAGCAGGCGGCGGCGAGTTTGGGGGCGACGCGCCGGCAGACCATCGCGCGGGTCATTTTGCCGGAGCTGTGGCCCGCGATGCTCACGGGCTTCGCGCTGGCGTTCGCGCGGGCCCTGGGGGAGTACGGCTCGGTCGTGTTCATCTCCGGAAACATGCCGATGCGGACGGAAATCGCGCCGCTGCTCATCATCATCAAGCTGGAGCAGTACGACAGCGCAGGAGCGGCGGCGATCGCCGTCGTGATGCTCGCCGCATCCTTCAGTATCTTGTTGTTCATCAATTTGTTGCAACGGTGGAAGTCGACGCCCCAGGCGGCGGTGTAAGGGATGGGAAGTTGTATGGGCGGAGGTATTGCATTACGAATGGGAACGGGGACGGCGGTCGCGCCGCGGGCGATCGACGAACCCGCGGTGGTCCGGTGGCTCTTGATCGTCACCGCTCTTTGTTTTCTGGGTCTGTTCCTGTTCGTTCCGCTGGCGGCGATCTTTGTACAGGCGTTGGAGAAGGGAATCGGCGTTTACTTGACGTCGCTGCGCGAAACGGATGCCTTGTCGGCGATCCGCCTGACGCTCTTGACGGCAGCGATCGCGGTGCCGCTCAATCTCGTCTTTGGTGTGGCCGCCGCGTGGGCGATCGCCAAGTTCGAGTTCGTCGGGAAAAGCGTGCTCATCACGCTGATCGACCTGCCGTTCGCGGTTTCGCCGGTCATTTCCGGACTGATCTACGTATTGTTGTTCGGGTTGCAGGGATGGCTGGGTCCGTGGCTGGCGGCCCACGACATCAAGATCATCTTCGCCGTGCCGGGGATCGTGCTGGCGACGATCTTCGTCACGTTCCCGTTCATCGCCCGCGAGTTGATCCCGCTCATGCAGGCGCAGGGGAGGGAGGATGAGCAGGCGGCGCGAGTGCTCGGCGCGAGTGGGTGGCAGATGTTCTTCCGCGTGACCCTGCCCAACATTAAGTGGGGCCTGCTGTACGGCGTGATCCTGTGCAACGCTCGGGCGATGGGCGAGTTCGGCGCGGTGTCGGTCGTGTCGGGACACATCCGGGGGCTGACCAACACCATGCCGCTGCACGTGGAGATTCTCTACAACGAGTACAACTTCGTCGCCGCCTTCGCCGTGGCCTCGCTGCTGGCGATGTTGGCGCTGGTGACGTTGGCGGCGAAGAGCACGGTGGAGTGGAGGGTTGCGCGGCAGCTCCGGGCCGCACAGTCCGCCGGACCGGAAGAGGGGAGGAAGTCGTGAGCATCGAAGTACGCAAGATCACCAAGACGTTCGGCTCGTTCGTGGCGTTGAACGATGTGAGCCTGCACGTGGCGAGCGGGGAATTGGTTGCCCTGCTCGGGCCATCCGGGTCGGGCAAGACGACGTTGCTACGGATTATCGCAGGGTTGGAAGAGGCCGACGCCGGCAGCGGCGCGATCCTTTTTCAGGATGAGGACGTAGCCGGCGTGGACGTGCGGGAGCGGCGCGTCGGATTCGTGTTTCAGCATTACGCGTTGTTTAAGCACATGACGGTTGCCGAGAACGTGGCGTTCGGCCTGCGAGTGCGCCCGCGGCGTGTTCGCCCGAGCCGTATCGCGATTCGCGAGAAGGTTCAGCAGCTCCTCAAGCTCGTCCAACTGGACTTCCTTGCGGACCGCTATCCGTCGCAACTCTCCGGCGGCCAGCGGCAACGTGTGGCGCTTGCCCGGGCGCTCGCCGTCGAGCCGAAGGTGTTGCTGCTGGACGAGCCTTTCGGAGCCTTGGACGCCAAGGTGCGGCAGGAACTGCGGCGGTGGCTGCGCCGCCTGCACGACGAAATTCACGTGACCAGCGTATTCGTGACCCACGACCAGGACGAAGCCTTGGAGTTGGCCGACCGGGTGGTGGTCATGAATCATGGAAAGGTCGAGCAAACCGGCTCGCCGGACGAGGTCTTTCATGAACCGGCCAGCGAGTTCGTGATGAACTTTCTCGGTCACGTGAACGTATTTCACGGTCGCTTGGAGGCGGGTCGCCTTCACTTCAGCGACCTGACGATGGATGCCCCAGCCCACCACGGCGGTAGCGGGGCGGTCCGGGTTTTCGTCCGTCCGCACGACTGGATGGTCGAAACTGAGGCCAAGGGCGTGCCGAGCCTCAAGGCAACGGTCTGCCAGATCAACGCCGCAGGACCACAGGCCCGCCTCCGGTTAATCACCGAGTACGGCGAGTGGATTGACGTCGACATGTCCCATGAGCGCTACCAAGAACTAGCGCTGCACACCGGTGCGGCAGTGTTCCTTGTTCCGCGTGACATCAAGCTTTTTTTCGATGGTTCCAATGGCTTTGCGGCTTATCAGGCCGCACGTGAACAGATGCAGCGAGAAGCACGCCATCTGTCGTCCGCAGGACCGTGATGGCGAAGTTTTGTTCCAACGAAAGGAGAAACGAATGTTCAATCGAAGAACGGTTTTTGCGATCTTACTTGTACCTCTCATGGCGACCGTCGCGTGTACGAGCGGATGTAAGAGCGCCGGCGTGACCGAGGTACGTGGCAAGACGTCGTTCGGTCCGGAGTTTCGCAACCGCGGCAACAACACCAGCGAAATCCGGTACGACCTTCGCCAGGCTGCCGAGTTGCGGTGGGACAACGGCTGGACGACGGGGATGACGTATCGCCGCAGGGACATCGACGGTGGATCCGGCGACAATGAAAACCTGTTCCTTTTCGAAGTGGGCTACCCTATCTGGAAGGCGCCCAAGAAGCCGGACAAGACGGCCATGCAAATCGAAGAGCTACAGAAAAAGATCGGAGAGCTTCAATCTCGGCTCGCCGGAGCGAGCTCGCGGGACGCGAACTCGCCTCGTCTGGCGAGGGTGGAGGACACGGACAATGGACAAACAATGCAAAAGGAGAACGGCTATGCACAACCGTAGGTCTGTATGGTTCGGGATGATTCTGCTCGGACTGGCGTGGTGTTCGGGCGGCTGCGTCGACGGCGTCCGCCTTGGATTCCAGGGCGGCATCGAAAACGCGATCTCCGCCGCGATCGAGACGATCGTCGGCAATGCGCTGGCGCCCATCACGGAAACAGAATAACCCATACCCTCCTCCCCGGGCCCTGCGACCGATAGGGATGTCGTCTCTGTGCGGCTTGATCCGCAGTATGCCGACGGTTGCAGGGCCCGTTTCTACCCTCTCCCCCAGCGGGGGAGAGGGGTTCTAGGATGCACTCTAGGCCCCGGTGTGAACTAATCGGGCTCGGATTCCGGTCCCTCGGGGCGCACCCCTCCGTCGGGGCCCTCGTCGCCGCCGGGTCGCGGTGCGGGACGCTCCAACAGTTCCGAGGCCCGCTGCCGGATCAGCGCGGGACGCATCTTCTCCGATTCCGACAATCGCGATTGTAGCTCGCTCAACCGCGCCTCCAGTTCCCGGACCTCCATCTGCCGTCGCTCGCTTCGGCAATCGAAGACCTTGCCGCAGAGTTCCTCGAGGTGCTGGCGGATTCGCCGTCTGGCGGAGTCGTCCTCGGCCTTGCGATACTGCGCGACCGTTTGCCGGATTTCAGAATCAAGCTGCCGCTCGCGGATCATCAACGCCCCGCGCTGCGGGTCGGCCCGCATGACTTCCATGATCTGCCGCATTTGCGGCGCGATGTGCGTCATCCGCCGCACGTAGCGGATCTCGTCGCGGTCCTTGAGCCCCTGCAGCTCCACGTACATCCGCGGGAAGTGTTCCTCGATGAACCGCTCGATCGGACGTCGTTCCGGCTCGGGAACTTCGCCCCACGGTCGAGGTCGGGCCGTCGGGCGCTGCGACTCGGGGCCACCGGGGCCGCCTGGACCGCCCGGCCGACCCAACGGACGCCCCGCAGGACGCGGCTCGTTCGCCTGCGCCAACCGCACCCCGTCAGACTGCCGCGAGCGCATCCTCGCTGCGGGCTGCGCATAACTTGCCGTACAACTCAGTACCCCGATGGCCGTGGCGATCCGCACCCCGTTCCACCGCAACCGACCTCCGCCGTTTCCTTGTCTCATCATGGTCCTGACTCCTTTGATTGACTCGCCAACGCTGGGCTACACCCCGTCCTCCGTGAGGTCGGAGGCTTCGTCCACCGGCTCCTCCCACGACTCCTCGCCCCAACCGTTCGCGACGGTTTGATCGAACTCGTAGAACGCCGCCCGCAACTGGCTCAATTCCTGGTCCAACGCTTCGTCCTCGTCCTTGAACTCCTCGAAGGCACTCACGAAGCTCGTTGACGCCTCGTCGCCGTCCGACGTTGCGGCCAGCCTCCACGGCCCCAACACCGTCAACACAACCGCGGCGGCAGCGGCCAGCCCGCCGCCGATCCAGGCCCAAACGCGGACGACCCGACGATGTCCGCGGAGTCCCGCCCGCGGCGCCGCCGCAAGCGCCTCTTGAACCGCGTGTCGAGCGCGCCTCGAAAGTCCGGCGGGAGCGTCGGGGCTGAGGTTACGGGCCAGCCATTGCTCCTCGATGGCGACTCGCACGGCCCGCTTGATCCGCGCGGGGTCGATCTCCGCCGATCGTTCGCAGACCCCGGCCAACCACTGCTCATCGCGTTCGATCTCGCCCCGTTGTCGTTCTGAGTCGTTCATCTCGGCGACTCCATCCACTCCCGCAATTTCGCCAGCCCGCGATGTACCCGCGACAACACCGTACCCAGCGGGGCGGCGGTATACTCCGCGATCTCTGCGAAGCTCAATTCGCCGTAATGCCGCATGAGAACCGCCTCGCGCTCCACCGACGGCAGCCTCGCAAGGAGCGGCTGCAATCGGTCGATTTCCTCGCGGCGTTCCAGTCCGTCGTCCACACCCTTCGCCCTCTCGCTCGGAGGGTCATTCATCCCCGCCTGGGGGTCGACGGCGTCGCCCGCAGTCGGCCGCCGCAGCCGATCGCGGACGAGGTTTCCGGCGATGCGGAAGAGCCAGGCCTCGAACCGCCCCTCTTCGCGGTACTCCGGGATGCTCTTCACGACTCGGACGAAAACTTCCTGCACCAGGTCCTCGGCCTCTTCCCGCCGGCCCAACATGCGGTGAAAGAACCCATACAGCCGACCCGCGTAGGCGTCGACGATTTCGTCGAAGGCTTCGGCGTCCAGCTCCTTCGCCCGGCGAATGACCTCCGCCCAATCGTGTGCAATTGCCGAGGATTCTCCTCTCATGGCGGCTCCGTGCGGCCGGGTACGATTCCCCCCAAGGCCCGACTCTCGATCCGCGTACTGCAACAGTCCTGCGACCGATCCGCCCCTTCCGAAACGCACATTCCAAGGAGCTTAACGATCACGCGGCGCGACTATTGCATGGTACGGTCAGAACGCCGCAGGGATGCGATGAGCCGTCGGCGTGAGAAGGTTTTCTCGGACGGCAAGTCCGAGCCGCATCGCAAGCGATTCCGCCCGCGATCGGTGCGCGGGGACGCGGCGGCCGGTCCAGCGATTCCGCAAGTAGGTTTTTTTCTCGTCCATAAACCCATGTCGTGACAGGCAGTTACGTTCTCGGTGGCAGGGTGGAGCAGATTCGCATTCGTTTTGGGGCTTGACAAGGGCGTGGTATCTGATATAATATATGTA
>JAZDHF010000213.1:0-7133 GCA_043806315.1 Planctomycetota bacterium
TCCTCCGCACGGTCAATTGTACCAGTTGCCAAGTCAGGCATCCGGTAATCCTCGTACGCGAGTCTTTCGTAGGCCAACTGCAACAGCCTGGCGGCTTCCGCGTGGCGGGACACATCTGCGCTTTGCATCCAACAGAGCGCAAGAACGAAAGCGACGCCGATGGCTGCAATCGCAGTAGCAACGGCCCGGTGCCGGCCTGCCAGCTTGAGTAACGTCTCCAGAGGGCCGGCGCGCCGGCTCAGGATCGGACGGTCGTCAGCAAACCGGCGCAACTCCTCGGCCATCAGCCCCGCCGACGAGTAGCGGCGAGTAGGGTCCTTCTCCATTGCCCTCAGGCAGATTGTCTCTAAATCGCGCGGGATCCTTTCATCCAAACGCCTGGGGCGTGGCGGCTCCGACGTGCAGATGCCGCTCAGAATTTGATCGCGCGTGTTTCCCTCGAAGGGTCGCCGGTGCGTGATCAGTTCGTATAGCGTAGCGCCGAGCGAGTAGATATCGGTTCGATGATCAACTCGGCGGGGGTCACCACCAACCTGTTCCGGCGACAGATACGCAGCGGTTCCCATGAGCTCGCCGCCCATTGTCAGGTGCGGTTCGTCCGTCAGGTGAGCCAGGCCAAAATCGGTAATGTGCAGAAGACCATCGGTTCCCAGGAGCAAATTATGAGGCTTGATGTCGCGGTGGATGACGCCGCGTTCGCCGGCGTGTGCCAGCCCGTCAGCCGCACCGGCCACTAGGCGCGCGATGTGCCGGAAGTCTTCAAGCGTTCGCGGCAGCGGCGCCGGGTCGGCGTGCGTCGGTTCATCCTCAGTTATTCGGGCGCCACCGTCCGACTTCCCTGAATACAACGCATCCAGCGGCGGTGAAAGCGGTGTAGAACGGGTGCGCCAAAAGGTAGAGGTGAGTACCTCCGGGTGGCTGTGGATCGCCACGTCGAGGCTGACACCGTCAATCAGTTCCATGGCGTAGTAGAGGTGCCCGTCGTACTCGCCTTGTGCGTAGATCGGGACGACATTGGGGTGTTTCAGCCGAGCCACCGCTTGGGCTTCCGTGTGGAACCTGCGAAGCGCAGAGCCTCCGCGGCATAAAGCAGGTGGCAGCACCTTGAGCGCTACCTCACGATTCAGCGATCTTTGCCGAGCCCGATAAACGATTCCCATTCCCCCTCGACCAATCTCGTCCTGAACCTCAAAATCGTCGAGGCGACTTCCTCTCGGCAGAGCGCAGATCGTTGCTTGCTTCTCGCGCTTGCCTGCAGCCGCTTCCCACTCCGCAAGAGATGAATCCGCCCCGTCATCAAGGAAGGAGGCGCTCGAACCGAATGCCTCGCGAACGTCAGCGACAAACTGCTCGTCTGCGATCTTCATGTGCGGCCCCGCATCGGTGCGTGCCCGGCTCAGGGTTCACCCGCACGCCGGGTACCTCGCGTAGCTATTGGCTGACGAAAGAGTGACACCGTATTCGCATGTCGGGCGGGCAAGTTGGACCACCTCGTCCTCCGTGCAGAAAGCGACAGTAAGCCCATCTCAATAAAAGACGCAACGAGGGCCGATCTGACAACGATTTTCCGTCGAGCCGATCGTTTCCCATAACTCGCGAATTCGCTCGTGGTTCACCGCCTCGAGCCCATTACGCCCAAAGACCGCTTGCAGCGTTGAGGCGTCCATCTGATTCGCTTTGGGTCCGAGCCGCATGATCCCACGGGTCGAGCGCAGACTCGTCAGTCTGGCATGTCGGAATCCAGCGACGCGATCCGTTCCCTGAGTCTCTTTAGCACCCTCGATTTGGCTTGATAAACGCTGTCCCTGCTGATCCTCAACTTCGCGGCGGTGTCAGAGGCCGGTTCATTCGCGAGCACATGGAGCCGAAAAGCCTCAAGCGTAACAGGCTCGAATTCCCCCGCGATGGACCGCATCGCCCAGCGGATCCGATGGAAGTAATCCTCCTGCTGCCACGCCGCATCTTGAAGAACGTCGGTTTTGGCTAATTGGTCGAGCGCTCGCGGATCCAGAACGCTCTCTCGGCGGACCTGCGTCTTTGTCCTTCGCGCCAGCGCGTGAACAACCGCAGATCTGAGATAGGTCCTGAAACACCCCTTACGTTCCTGGTGATGAAACTTGCCCATCGCCTTGAAAACATACATCTCCACTTCTTGCGCGACATCCTCGGCTGCCTCTCGGGACGCGCCCAAGCGGCGAGCGTAATTTAGAAGCAACTCCCCGTAATGCTTGTGGAAGTACGCCCAACTCCGGGTGTCGGCCCCATCCCGAAGCCGTTCGAGGAATGACAGGCGAGTCGTACCGCCGGTAGACGCCATGGCACGTTCATTATGCCGATGTGAGGCCTCCGAAGCAAGGGGCGGCGTATGAAATCCGCAAGAAAAAGCCAGACCGCGATTCGCCTCAAGCGTCCCCGATCGAACGCCCAGGGGGTACGGCGTTTCTGGACTCACGCCCCCGGCTGCGAACGCCTCGGATCATCTTCACTCCTGGGCTCCCAACGCCGTTTTTACCGGTTGTTCGGAAGAGAGTCCGACTGGACCATCCGCGCCGGACAAGGATCAGGACGACCGACGACATGTGCGTTGAATAGACCGCGAGCGCTACTCCCAATCTCAAGAACAACCTGATTGAGATGTCAGAATCCCCTCCGGAGAGTCTTTCCATTAAGGGAACGAGGCTTCGGGGCCGCGAGCAAACTGAGTCGGGCCTGGTCCGACATCCGGCCGCGATCGAATCTGGGCGTCTTGATGCAAAAGGGGATGACTGTGAGTAAAAACAAGGTCGTGTTGATGTTGTCATGCGTATGCTTGTCCGCCGCACTTGTCGTAGACGCACGCGATACTGGAAAGATCGGCCTGCAAAGGGCCTTGCCGGCCGGCCGTTCGGTATCGGATGCCACGACGGAGTGCAGGGATGCGTGCTTCGCCGAGGCTGACCGCATCTACGCCGCCTGCATCGAGGCCGGAGGCACTCCGAACCAGTGTAATAATGAAGCAGCAATCTACCGGCAGGCCTGCTTGGAGGCGTGCCAGCCGGATTGTCCATGCTGCGAACTCTGTCGTGACCAGGCTGACGCGGCGTATCAATTGTGCATCGACGGAGGCGGCACTGCGGACGAGTGCAAGGCTCAGCGGCTCGCAGCGTTGTGGGAGTGCCTGTCCGTACAGTGCGGAATCGAGCCTCCCGGCGCGCCGTGCGAGTTTCTGTGCCACCAACGGGCCGGCTACGCCTTCCAGAACTGCATCGGGCAGGGAGGTACGCCCGAGAGCTGCAGCGAGCAAGCGGGGGCAGGATTCCGCGCCTGCCTGTTGAACGAATGCGGCCAGGAGCCGCCGCAGCCACCTTGCGAGTTTCTTTGCCAACAGCAGGCCCAAGCGAGCTTCGAAGGATGCATCAACGCCGGCGGGACGGAGACTGAATGCGCGGAACTGGCTCACAACGTTGTTCGGACATGCCTGGTGAACGAGTGCGGCCAGCAGCCTCCCGAGTCACCGTGCGAAGCCCTATGCCACGAGCAGGCGGAGCAGGCCTATGAGGATTGCATCGGCACGGGCGGGACGCCGGAGGAATGCGGAGACCTTGCGAGGGGCGTTCTGCAGGCGTGTCTGGCCGAACAATGTGGCCACCTCCCACAGAATCCTCCATGCGAGCAGGCGTGCCACCGAGACGCGGAGCACGTGTTCCGGGATTGCGTCCAGGGGGGCGGCACTGCCGAGGACTGCGCCGCGACCGCCGTTGCTGCGCTCCAGGCATGCCTGCAAAACTGCGGAACAGAGTTACCGTGTGAGCTTTCGTGCGCACTGGCAGCCGAGCAGCTATTCAGTGATTGCCTGGCGGCCGGCGGCACTATGGCAGAGTGCGTAGCGGCAGCGCAGGCAAACGTACGCGAGTGCGTGCAAACCTGCCCGTAGCCGACGGCCGCGGTAATGATGCCTGCCTCTTCCAAGGAGGCGAGGACTACGGTCCTCGCCTCCTGCACAGTTATAGATCCGGAGGTGTGAGAACAATGTGCTTTCATCGGCTGACGAAGAACACGGGCATATTCGGAGTGCTTCTCCTTTGCAGTCCACTGACGCCGGTCAGGGGGGGCATGGTCTACTGGGCCCAGAGCTATCAGGACCTGATCGCTCGGGTCGACACAGGGAACAATAATGTCACTGAGCTTCTCGACTGGGACTGGCCGTACTTACACGATGCGGTTGGCATCGCCGTAGATCCCATTGGGGGCAAGATCTACTGGGCTCAGTCCTTCGAAAACAAGATCCTCCGGGCGGATGTGAATGGCGCCAATCCCGAAACGCTGCTGCAGGGATCGCCCGTAACTGATCCGACGGCGATTGCCGTCGATCCGGTGGGGCGCAAGATTTATTGGGCCCAGTCCTATGGCAACAGCATTCTGCGAGCAGACCTGAATGGTCACAACGTCGAGGCGCTCTTACAATACCCGGATTTGCAGGCTCCCCCCATCGCCCTGGCGCTGGACCCGATGCGCGGGAAGATGTACTGGGTAGAGACGGCAGGCGTAGGGGCCTATGATGATAGGATGCTGCGTGCTGATCTTACCGGCGCAAACATGGAGGTACTGCTGCAGTATTTAGATGGCCTCAAGGGGCCTGTTGCAGTGGCCGTGGACTCAGTCGCAGGCAAGGTCTATTGGGCGCAGACATTGGGCGTAGGCTCTTTGGACGCCAAGATCTTGAGAGCGAACGTGACTGGCGCACTGAACGTGGAAACCGTCCTGCTCTACCCGCAGCTTCTCGACCCTGTGGCACTTGCTGTAGATCCGATCGCCAGGCACATCTATTGGGCGCAGACGTCGGGCGCTGGCACTTATAGCGATAAGTTGCGCAGGGCGGCCTTTACGGGCGGCGACACCGTTGAGACACTCCTGCACTGGCCTCAACTAGAAGGTCCTGTTGGAATCGCGTTTGCCCAGTCGCCGGAGCCAATCCCGATGGTTTCCACCTGGGGAATGGTGATCACGGCGCTATTGGTACTTACGGCCGGCAGTCTGGTGCTGCTACCGCGACGACCGGTTCTGATCGGTTGAGGTCGAGCGTCGAGTATTCAGCGGCTGCGGGGCTCCGGCGTTCGGTCGCGGTGCCGCTCCCTCACTCTGAAGAAATTGCCATTGCGTTTCTACATGCCATCCAAAAGGAATTTGCGTCACGCCGACCGTTGCACAGGCGCGTGCCGGTGCGGTTCGGCGATTCGAAAGGAGCGGTCATGAGGACAACAAGGAAACCAATCGGGATTGTGCGGTCTGTAATTCCGCTGATACTGGCGGCGGTTGCCTGGGCAGGAGAGCCGACGGGCGTGGCGACCGATCGCGAGGCGGTGTCGGTCTTACCCCACGTATTCAAGAATGGGGTGACCGTCGAGGAACACTTCGCCCGGCAGGATGCAACGTTCGTACTGTTGGACGCCGCAGTACCCGACAATGTGCTCCACGGGGCCGTCCGGGTCGTGATAACCGACGACGAACTGGCGGAACTTGCCGTGCGCGACGCGGGTGAACCACTTCGCATCGGGCTGGTCAAGCAGTTGAACCCGACGATCCAGGTTGCGAATCCGCATGCCGGGGTGACTCGCGCGAACAATCACGTCCCACAGCAAGACTCGGTGCGCGAGCTGGACGACGGCACGCTGGTGTGGAGTCAGGCAGTGACCGTGGACGGTGCAGGCGGAGTTCGTCTGCACATCCAGGATATGTCCCTGCCCGACGGTGCACAACTCTATTTCTTCAGTCCGGAGGGAGAGACCTATGGACCGTACCTCGGACGCGGACCCAACGACGACGGCGACTTCTGGACGCAGTCAGTCTTCTCGTCTCAGGGCATCTTGGCGCTTCTTGCCGCCACTCCGGCGGATCTGGATGTCGCGACCTTCACGGTTACGCAGCTTGGATATATTACGCCGGACTTCGTGAGCCAGGTGACGGCCGCCACCAGCTTCTGCGGAAACCCCGAGTGCATCTTCGATGCCTCATGCTACAGCGGAACACCGGCGGACCTTGCCAAGGACGCCATCGCCAAAATGGAGTGGGTCAAGGTGCCGTACATCTATACGTGCACCGGCGGATTGATTGCGGACAACAACCCGACGCAGAATAATTTCTTCTTGACCGCCAACCACTGCATCAGCAAGAGCACGATCGCCAAAAACGTCGACTTCTACTGGCGCTTCCGCACTTCCACGTGTGACGGAACGTGTCCCAGCAATACTGGCTGGCCGTACAAGACCAGAGGCGCCAGCGTGAAAGCGACCAACAAGGTCGGGGACTTTACGCTGATGCAGCTTACTGCGAATCCGCCGTCGGGTTCGGTCTTCCTGGGCTGGACGACAACGCCTGTCGCCAACACGAATGGCGTGCCCTTGTATCGCATCAGCAACCCGAACTTCGGACCGCAGGTGTATTCGCAGCACAATGTGGACACGAGTGCTCCAACGTGCACCGGTTGGCCTCGCGGTGAGCGCATTTACAGTCGCGACATCGTCGGCGCCACGGACGGCGGTAGCAGCGGCTCGCCGGTGGTGAACGGCTCATCGCAGATCGTCGGACAGCTGACAGGCTGTTGCGGCTACAATTGTGCCGACGTATGCGACTCCGCAAGCAACTCCACTGTCGATGGGGCATTTGCCTACTACTATGCTTCCGTGAAGCCGTATCTGAACCCATGATGGAGGACGTTGCGCGGCCGGCGCTCGCCGACATCGGCCGGATTGAGGCGAGCGCCGACCGATCTGCGGCGCATCGTGTCCTGGAGCAGCAGCTGAACGGCTACGACGGCGGCGGCTTCGAGGTCAACGGCCCGTGAATGGGGCCGCCATTAGAGCGATGGTCGGTGTTGATCTGCGTTTCGCGCAGACGGTCGGCCGTGTGCAACGCCGCGGGCCGGGGGTTGCATCCCCCCTCCCTTGAGCTGGGGTAGCGTAACATCGATCTTTCGTCCTTTCTGGACGCTGCAAAGGGCGTTCCTCAACGTCGATTAGCGGCTATTGTCGACGATGCGGGAAGCGGGTTCGCTCGCGGCATGACGACCAGACTTCGCCGGCCGGCGGCGCCGCGGGGAATCAGATCGGACCCAACGCCCTCGCTCTGGCCGCCGACCTCAAGCATCGACTGGGCTT
>JAZDHF010000214.1:0-33727 GCA_043806315.1 Planctomycetota bacterium
ACATATATTATATCAGATACCACGCCCTTGTCAAGCCCCAAAACGAATGCGAATCTGCTCCACCCTGCCACCGAGAACGTAACTGCCTGTCACGACATGGGTTTATGGACGAGAAAAAAACCTACTTGCGGAATCGCTGCGGCGGACCGCAATTGAGGGATTAACTGGGTGTGGCTCGGGGTCTTCGCGGCGGGCGGCGGTTCGGGACGGCTTTCCGAACAGGCTGCGCACCTCCGTCGTCACACCGCAATCGCCTCCTCGCGGACGTTTTGCAGGAACACAGTGTCGCCGTGCAGCCACTCATCCTCGGACACGAACACGCGGCTGATGCTGACGCCGTACCGAAGCGAAAGCTCTCCGATAATCTCACTGGTGCGGTCTACTTCCGCGCCGTAGCTCTCCACCCGGTCGAGAACGATCAGCACGTCCATGTCGGACTCCTCATCCGCCTCGCCGCGGGCGTAGGAACCGAAGACGAAAACTGCGATTAACCGCGCGCCATAGAGAGCAGCGAGTCCACGATTGATCTTTCTTGCAATGTCGTTGACTTGCCTTTGCACTGGGCTTCGCCGCTCGGATCCAGTAGAAGGCATAATACTCCTTATACTGGCTCTTTGCGCGGAATAGCGGCGCCCCGTTCCCGGGCGATTTCGTGGGCCTTTCCATACCCCGCATCCGCGTGCCGGAAGATGCCCGTGGCGGGGTCGGCGGTGAGGACGCGTTGGAGGCGGGCGGCGGCCTGTTCGGTGCCGTCGGCGACGACGACTTGGCCGGCGTGGATGGAATAGCCGATGCCCACGCCGCCGCCGTGGTGGACGGAAACCCAGGTCGCCCCGCAGGCGGTGTTGACCAATGCGTTGAGGATGGGCCAATCGGCGATGGCGTCCGAGCCGTCCTTCATCCCTTCCGTCTCGCGGTTGGGTGAGGCCACGCTGCCGCAGTCGAGGTGGTCGCGGCCGATGACGATCGGCGCGGAAATCTCACCCTTGGCGACCAAGTCATTGAAGACGAGTCCCATCTTGGCCCGCTCGCCGTAGCCCAACCAGCAAATCCGCGCTGGCAGACCCTGGAAGGCGACGCGCTCGGCGGCAAGCCGAATCCACCGGCAAAGATGTTTATTCTGCGGGAAGGTTTCGAGGACGGCCCGGTCGGTGCGGGCGAGATCCTCGGGGTCACCGGAGAGGGCGGCCCAACGGAACGGGCCTTGACCCTCGCAGAAGAGGGGTCGAATGAAGAGCGGCACGAAGCCCTCGATCTCGAACGCGTTGTCGACGCCGACGAGCTTGGCCTGTTCGCGGATATTATTGCCGTAGTCGAAAGTGACGGCCCCTCGTTTTTGCAGCTCAAGCATGGCCCGGACGTGCTCGGCCATCGCACGCATCGACTCACGGATGTAGCGGTTCGGATCGGTCTGGCGCAGGTTGACCGCCTCGGAGAAGCTCATGCCGTTCGGAACGTACCCGTTCAATGCGTCATGCGCGGACGTCTGGTCGGTCAGGAGATCGGGAATGACGCCGCGACGAATCAGTTCGGGAAGGACATCGGCGCAGTTGCCCAACAGGCCAACCGATAGCGGTCGGTTCGCCTTCCGCGCGTCCAGGGTCCAACGGAGCGCTTCGTCGAGGTCGGCCGTCCACCGGTCGAGGTACTTCGTACGCAGGCGTCGCTCGATGCGCGCCTTATCCACTTCGACGCACAGACAGACGCCTTCGTTCATCGTCGCGGCGAGCGGTTGGGCGCCTCCCATTCCGCCCAGTCCGCCGGTTACGACCAGTCGTCCGCGCAGCGAGCCCCCGAAATGCTTCCTCGCGGCCGCGCCGAAGGTCTCGTACGTTCCTTGCAGAATCCCCTGCGTTCCGATGTAAATCCAACTGCCCGCGGTCATCTGGCCGAACATGGTGAGACCCATCGCCTCGAGCTTGCGGAACTCCTCCCACGTCGCCCAGTGGGGCACGAGCATGGCGTTGGAAATGAGCACTCGCGGGGCGTCGGGGTGGGTTCTGACGATGCCGACGGCGCGGCCCGATTGAACCAGGAGCGTCTCGTCGCTTTCGAGTTCCTTCAGCGCCGCAACGATACGATCGAAATCGGTCCAGCTTCGGGCGGCCTTGCCCGATCCGCCGTAGACGATCAGTTCGTCGGGCTTTTCCGCGACCTCCGGGTCGAGGTTGTTCATCAGCATGCGCATGGCGGCTTCGGTCTGCCAACTCTTGCAGACGAGGCTCGTCCCGCGCAGGGCGCGAACGGTACGGATCGGCGCGTCAGTGTTTCGCGTAGCAGTGGTCATAGCGAACCTCCGACGGTGATTATAGCAGGTCCGCTCACGTCTACCATCCGCTCGCTTCCGCTCGCGGCTAAAATGGTCCGCTCACTACCGCCCGCGGCTCGGAGCGTTACACTCATTTGCGATGCATTATGACGTTGTCATCATTGGCGCGGGGATGTCGGGGCTGGCGGCGGGGATTCGGCTGGCCTACTTCGACAAGCGGGTTTGCATCGTCGAGAAGCACTACGCCTTCGGCGGGCTCAACTCCTACTATCGGCTCGGCGGCCGCGACTTCGATGTGGGGTTGCACGCCGTCACCAACTTCGCCTCGCCCGAGCATCGCAACGCGCCGCTGAACCGCCTCTTTCGACAGTTGCGGTTATCGCGAGACGATTTTGACCTGTGCCCGCAGAGGTATTCAGAAGTGCGTTTTCCGGGACGGCGGCTGAGGTTCACCAACGATGTGAAGGTACTGGTCGACGAAGTGACGCGGGAGTTTCCACCCGACGCGGATAACTTTCGCCGCCTGCTGTCCGAAGTCGAGCGATATGACGGCGCGCGGTTGGACGCGCCCTATCGGCCCACGCGTTCCGTGCTAGGGGAGTTCCTCCGCGAGCCGACGCTGATCGAGATGCTGCTGTGTCCGATCATGCTCTACGGGAGCGCGGAGGAGCACGACATGGACTTCACGCAGTTCGTGACCTTGTTCAAGAGCTTGTTTTGCGAAGGATTCGCCCGGCCTCGCGGGGGCGTGCGGACGATCATTTCGGCCCTGGTCAAGAAGTACCGGTCGTGCGGCGGGAAACTCCGAATGAGCTGCGGCGTGCGGCGGCTGGAAATTGAGAACGGTCGCGTGGTCAGCGTTACACTGGAATCGGGGGAGACCCTGACCGCTGATGTGGTGTTCTCGTCGGCGGGTTACGTGGAGACGATGAGGCTCTGCCCCGACGGCGTCGCGCCGCCGAAAGCGGAGGAGGGTCGAATCTCCTTCGTCGAGACGGTGAGCATCCTGGACGCAGCACCGGCGAGCCTTGGGCACGACGCGACGATCGTCTTCTTCAACGACGCGGAGACGTTCACCTACGCCGTGCCGCGCCAGCCGGTGGACCTGTCGAGTGGGATCCTCTGCTGCCCGAACAACTACGAGCGACACGAGGACATGGTGGAGGGCGTCGTTCGGCTGACGTGGCTGGCGAATTATGAACGCTGGGCAAGTCTTGATGAGACCGCGTACGTGGCGAGCAAGCGGGCATACCAGGAAAGCATGGTCGAGCGGGTGAGGGAGTTCCTTCCCGCGTTCTCGGATCATGTCGTGTTCACGGACATCTTCACGCCGCGGACGATTCGGCAGTATACTGGTCACCTCAACGGCGCGGTCTACGGTTCGCCGCGAAAGCGGCGGGACGGACGCACGCCCTACGAGAATCTGTATATCTGCGGGACGGATCAGGGATACCTGGGTATCATCGGGGCGATGCTCAGCGGGATCACGATGGCGAATTTGCACGTACTGGCAAAGGAAGGAACAGGCGAAAAGAGAAGTTAGAAGTGAAAAGTTAGAAGCGTGTGGGCTGTACAGCGTATGCCGGCGGACGTTTCTCACTTCTCTCTTCTCACTTCAGTCTTCCGTATCTATGGCTCGTGATCGGTTAAGAGACGCCCGGCCTTACTACGACGTGATCGTCATCGGTTCCGGTCTGGCCGGTCTGACCGCGGCGAATTACTTGGGCAAGTGCGGCCGATCGGTGCTGTTGCTGGAGCAACACTACAACTTCGGCGGCATGGCCACCTGGTTTCGGCGCAAGGGCGGGCACATCTTCGACATTTCCCTACACGGGTTTCCCATCGGGATGATGAAGAGCTGCCGCAAGTATTGGACGCGGGAGATCGCCGACTCCATCGTGCAACTCAAAGGCATCCGCTTCGACAACCCACAGTTTCAGTTGGAGACCACCTTCGACCGCGTCGATTTCACGCGCATCCTCGTGGAGCGGTTCGGGGTCGCGCGAGAAACGGTGGAGAAGTTCTTCGACGCGGCCCGGGCGATGGACTTCTACGACGACCAGTCCCTGACCACTCGGGAGCTGTTTGAACGGTTTTTCCCCGGCCGGTCGGACGTGGTGCGGCTGCTGATGGAGCCGATCGCCTATGCCAACGGATCGACGTTGGACGACCCGGCGATTACCTACGGGATCGTCTTCTCGAACTTCATGAACAAGGGCGTGTACATCTTCCAGGGCGGGACGGATCGGCTGATTCGGCTGATGCGCCGCGAGTTGAAGAACAACGGGGTCGACCTGCGGCACAGCGTGCAGGTGGATCGGATCGTCGTGGAGGACGGTCGTGTCACCGGGGCGATCGCCAACGGGACGCTCATTCGGTGCGGCGGTGTGGTTTCCAACGCGAATCTCAAGACGACCATCGAGAAGTTGGTCGGGTTGGATCAGTTCGAGGAAGGGTTCGCCGCGGAAGCGAAGGTCGTCCGGCTCAACAACAGCAGTTGCCAGGTCTACATGGGGCTGCGTCGCGGGGAGAAGATCGACTACATCGGCGATTTGTTGTTCACCTCCGTCGATCCGGAGTTCGATTCAGTGCGGTTGTGCGCGAAAGACATCACCAGCCGCACGTTCTCCATGTATTACCCCGACATCCGGCCTGGATCGGATCGATATGCGATCGTGTCCTCCACCAACGCGAATTGGGGGGACTGGGCGCACCTGTCGGAGGAGGAGTACCAGGGCGCGAAGCGAAGGCTGATTGAGACGACCCTGGACGCATTGCAAAAGTATGTTCCCGACGTTCGCAGCAAACTCGACCACGTCGAGGCCTCGACGCCCAAGACGTTCCAACATTACACCCGGCACGCAATGGGGGCGACGTTCGGGACGAAGTTCGAGGGGTTGAAGGTCAGCATGGACTTGCCCAAGCAGATCGGCGGGCTGTTCCACGCCGGGTCGGTGGGGATCATCATGTCGGGCTGGCTGGGGGCGATCAACTACGGGGTGATCGTGGCGAACGAGGTGGAAGGCTTCTTGACGACTTCGACGGCCCGGCAATCCGTAACCGAACCGTATGCGGTCGTCTAAGCGGTCGTACCGAACAGGGGCAACGATCGACCGCTTGGCCGGGTCGACAAAACCGCCTTTTTTTGCTATCCTGTTAGTAGCAAAGGCGGGTTGAGAACGGAAGCGGCTTGGGAGTGCCTCCAATGAGTTACCTGGGAATCGTTCGCAACGGGAAGGTCGAGTTGCCGCCGGGAACTCAGCTCCCGGAGGGTGCCACGGTTCGGGTGGATGTTCCGGACGAATCCGATCCACTGGATCGTCTGGAGGAGTTCGCAGTTGACGGAGGGCCGCCTGATTGGGCGTCACGTCACGACTGGTATATCTACGGGATCCCGACTTCGGACGACGACTAGCGATGCCCGCAAACGAAGTCTTCGTGGACACAACGGCCTTCATGGCGCTCACAAACCGCGCTGACAATCTCCATCTTGGAGCGATGGCGTTACATCGGGAGTTCGCGGGCGCGAACACCCCACTGGTGACCAGTGACTGGGTATTAGCCGAGTTTCTTTCCGCGGCCTCGCGCCCGCCGTTCCGCTCAAACGCTATACGCATCGTAGCGACGTTGAAATCGTTGCCGCGGATGACGTCCGTCGAAGCAACGCACCGAGACTGGGATCGAGCCTTCGAGTTCTTCGAGCGGCATTCGGACAAGGCATGGTCCTTCGTCGATTGTTCATCGATGTTGATTTGCCAGGACCGTGGCATACGCCGCGTGTTCACCTACGACCACCATTTTCGGCAGTTCGGTCTGGAAGTCTTACTTCGGTGATAGAAGGCGAAGGCGAGGTCTCGAACCTAAGTTGCCACAGATGCCCAGTTCGCAAACGCTTCTTGAAGTCCTTCCCCATCGCCCGCCGTTTTTGTTTGTCGATGAAGTCCTCGAGATCGAGGCGAGACGGATCGTCACCAAGACGTACGTCGATCCGGCGGCGGACTTTTTTCGGGGGCATTATCCGGGCCGGCCGGTGATGCCCGGCGTACTTCTTTGTGAGTGCTGCTTTCAGGCCGGGGCGTTGCTGATCGTGCACCATAAAGGTGGGTGGAACTGGTCCGACGGGATGCCCGTCCTGGCCCGGATCAACGACGCCCGGTTCAAGCACATGGTGCTACCCGGACAGACGATCTTCGCGGAGGTGACGCTCGATGACGAACTGGACCGGGCGTACGTGATGAGCGGGCAGGTCACCGTGGAGGACAAGGTCGCGGTGCGAGTGTCCTTTTCGTGCATGTTGGCGGGCGGCAAGGAAGAGACCGGGTGAGCTTCCTGGGACTGGACGACAAAGTCTTCGTCGTTTTTGGGATCGCCAACAAGCGGAGCGTCGCGTACCGAATCGCCCAAGGGCTGCTGGACGAGGGTGCGAGGGTGGTTTGCAGCGTCCGGTCCGAGGCGCGGCGGGAGGCGGGGGAAAAGCTGCTGCCCGAGTGCGATATTCACGTTTGCGATGTCGAGGACGACGATGCCATTCGGGCGCTCGCGGAGGCGGTGCGGGAGAAGCACGCGGTGATTCACGGACTCGTGCACTCCATCGCCTCGGCGAGCTACGAGTCATTTTCGGGAAAGTTCCACGAGGTGTCGCGGAAGGATTTCGTGCAATGCGTCTCAGTGAGTTGCTTTTCGCTCATCGCCATCGCAAACGCCTTCAAGGAGATGCTTGATCGACGTGCGAGCGTGGTGACGATTTCGATCTCCGCGACGCGGATGGCCGTGGAGAGCTATGGCTACATGGCCCCGGCGAAGGCGGCGCTGGACTCATCGTTGGCGTTCCTGGCGAAATCGTTCAGCCGATTCTCTGAAGTTCGCTTCAATGCAGTTTGCGCGGGGCTGCTCAAAACCAGTGCGTCGGCGGGCATTCCGGGGTATGCGGATCATTACTTATTCGCCGAGCAGGCGACGCTGCGCAAACGGGGACTGACCACTGAGGAAGTCGCCGATGCGGCCTTATTCCTCCTGAGCGCGCGATCGAGCGGAATCAACGCCCAGGGGATCGTCGTGGACGCGGGCATGGGGAGCAATTACTTCGACGCGGACATCGTGCGGCACGCCCTTCGCGGCATCTGGCCTACCGGGACGCCATGATCCTCCAACTGGTGCTCGTCCCGATTCCGTTGATCGAGGGACTTTCGCCGCCGCAGCGCGTTCAACAGCAAAGGGATTACGCCCGTAGAGCTCTGCGCCACTGCGCCGGATTGTGCGGAGCCCCGACGGAGGGCTGGCTTCAATCGCCTGACGGCGCGCCGCTTCCGTTGCAGGGCTATCACTGGTCGATTGCGCACAAGCGGCGATGGGCGGCGGCGGTGATCGCCGATCACCCGGTGGGCATCGACATCGAGCACGTCACCCCCCGGCGGCACACTCTGTTTGACGCCGTCGGCGGAGAAGACGAGTGGCGCTTGTTGGGGGACCGCTCGTGGCATTCATTTTTTCGACTCTTCACGGCCAAGGAGGCGACGCTGAAGGCCAACGGCGTGGGGATCGGTTATTTGTCCGCCTGCCGAGTGGTCAAGGTCGCCGATGCTCGGCATGTGGTAACGGAGTTCCAGGGACGCACATGGCACATCGAACACTTTGAACACGACGATCACATCGCGGCCGTCACGTGTATCGACACTGCGGTTTGCTGGCGCGTCCTCGCGGGGACTCCGTCTTCGGGAGTGTGAGTTTCTAAGCGGATTCGTGTAGGCTGAGCCGCTTGGCGCGACGTTACGGACGGGCGGCGGGGCGAACCGGGTCGGTCAGGGACTGGATTCGCAACTCAAGCTGTTGTGCTTCGAGGTCGTGTCCCCATTGCTTCATCATCTCCGCGCATTCCCGCAATGTCTCCAGGTAGCGAGGATCGTCTTTGCCGATGGATTCGACGAACACGGCCGCCCATTTCACATGATGCGCCGCCTCCACAAGGTCACCGCGTTCAATGGCCGCCCGGGCCTCGCGGCGACCGGATTCCCACCTGGCGACCAGCGTCCGGGCGAGCGTCGTCGTTTCGTCAAATAGAAACTTATGTAGGTCCGAGCGACGCCGCAGCTCCTCGACTTCCTCAATCGTGCAAGTTTCGCGAACACCGCACGCACCGCACAACTCCGGGTGGGTGATGAACTTGAAGCATCGGCGGTGGTCGCGAAGGGCGGAGAGGAGCGGGTCCAACGGGACGCGCTGGGCTTGATCGGTGTAATAGGCGTCGTTGTGCTTGTGCACCCAAGCGAGGCTTGCCGGAACTCGGGGAACCACGACTTCTCCTTCAACGAGCATTTCGCCTTCACCGCCACCCCCCATTATCCGCCAAGCGTGCGGCTCGTCAGGCGTGCCGCGCGTTAAGAAAAGGAGCACGCGCTGTCCGACTCCATACGGGGCCCAGCGACGACCGCAGGTCCAGTCGGCGAACTTGCGGACTTCGAGGGGTGCCCCCTCGAACGAACCGGCAAGAACCTGCTCGACATCTACCGTGAATGTCCCGTCACGCACATCGCGGCTAGTAACAACGATCCCATCTGGCGTCTGCACAGAATCAAAGGTATAAGTATCGTCGCAGACATCGCTGATGGTGCCGAGGACGATGAGGTCGGCGCCACCAGACAGATTCGACAGACACAACGGAGAAAATTTGCCCTCGGCCGCGGCGGCGACGAACAGCGGCGCCGCCATCGCCAAGCTCCAGAGCGTCGCTTTATCAGACATGGACGGGCTCCATCACATCATCTTAGTCGCCGATACTTCGATCCGGTTCCGTGAACGGGGCGCATTCCGACGCATTCTCGCGTCTCATTGTACCAAGTCTCCGTTTGCGGGTTGCGTGTTTCGTCGCCGTGAAATAGTCGGATGAACCATCGCCAGCCTACGACATTGCAGATGATGACCTATCGCCCGTTACGGTCTTGACCCGGCTCGCGCTGGAGGCAACTGCCGCCGGTTCGGAAATTGAGGTTAGAGCGGTTCTTCGACTTCGGCGAGGCGGGTGATTTTGGCGGCGACGTTCTCCTTGTGCCGTCCGATGATTCCCGCGAATTTGTTTTGGCCTTCGACCTGCACGATGATCTCCGACCCCACGGCCTTGGTGGTTTGGAGGATGTCGCCCGGCTGGAGAGTCAGCAAGTCGCCCAAGGTGATCGAGGTCTCCGCAAGATACGCCACCATGTCCACGCAGGTGGCCCCGAGGCCGCGGGCGATGTCCTCGGATTTGTCCTCGGCGGGCGTTCGACGCTGATAGGCCAGCCAGCCCTGGGACAACAGCTTCCCCATCACCGGCTCGATCACATTAAAGGGGATGCAGAGGCTCATCGTTCCCGCGCGGCCCGCCATCTTGATCTCGAAGCCCAGCACCACCACGACCTCGTTGGGCGCGACCATCTGGACCAGGTGCGGGTTGCTTTCCACCTCGGTGATTTTGAACTTGACGTCGACCAACTCGGACCAGGATTCGGTGAGCACGGTGAGGGCCCGGTCGGTGATTCGCCCGACGAGGCGCTGCTCGATCAGGGTGAGCGGACGCTGGGGGATGAACAGTTCGGAGTTGGACCCGCCCAGCAAACGGTCGATGATCGGGTAGATGATGAGCGGGCTGATCTCCAGGCACAACTGGCCTTCGAGCGGCTCTGCGGTCAGGACGTTGAAGTTCGTGGGGTTGGGCAGGGAGTGAATAAACTCGCTGTAGGTGAGTTGTTCGGCCGTGGCCAGGCGTATTTCGACGATCGTTCGCAGGAAGCCGGACAGGAAAGCGCCGAAGTTGCGCCCGAACGACTCGTGAATCCCCTCCAAGGCCCGCATCTGCTCCTTGCTGACACGTTCCGGGCGCTTGAAGTCGTAGGCGTGGACCTCGCGGGAGGGCTGCGTCGGCCGGGAGACGACGACAGGGTTGGCGGCGGTTTCGACGCCCCCGGTCTCCACGGCGGCCAGCAGGGCATCGACTTCGCTTTGATCCAGAACGTCAGCCACGATCGGGGACTCCCTTCAGCGCACACCCTCCACGCTCTCTCCTTATCGGTCCTGAGGCTCGGCCGCCTTTAGACGCCGGGCTTCCCTTTGGTGGGGAAGGGTGTCCGGCCGCAATCGGCTTCGTTTGGCTTCGTTATCCACTTTACAACTCGGTAAGTCGTTGTCCTGCAATGGGTTATCGTTTTGTAACTGGGTTCGTTTGGTATTAGGCGTTTTTTCGCGCCACACATTCCCCTCACCGCGCCAGCGCGCGGACTGGGCGCCGAGGCGCTCGCCCCGCATCAAGAACGTGGCGGGCGCTCGGTCGTGAGAGCATGACGGGGCGATCAGAGACGCGACCGAGCGGACGTTGTAGCGTCACGCCTCGCGAGGGACACAAATAAGTATCGTGTCCGGATTGGTCGGGATTGAGAGACGGTCCACCCGGTGGATGCCACGACGACGCCGACCGATGTCACTTGGCCTGCGTTTCCACACAGTGCGCGAAGTCTTCGATCTGTGACGAAGGCACCCACTTGGCGTCGGGAAAGTCCTTGTACAAAGCGGCGAGCTTCGATTCAGTGTTGTCGGTAGTCGAGGTAACGGACGTGGGAGCGGCGACGACGACTAGGCGCGCCTCGCGGCGATCGATCCGCAAGTGTCTTTTCACTACGATGCTCTCTCCGCCGAGCTTGATGGCCTGGTCGAACGCCCGCGCGGGACGCTCGGCAATCGTCAAGAGCCGGACGAGGTTGGTTTCGCCATTCGAATACACGTAGTCAGCCTGAATCTGATGGGGATACTCGGCGATTGTGAAGTGTTCGTCAAATTGGATGGATACTAGTCTGTCGTAGAGCCGACGAAACACATTATCGAGTGGCTGAACCACGGTTGGTATGGCGAGTTCATCGACCGCCGATTTCGTCGCATCCACGAAGCGCGCGAACAGGCGATCAAGGCTCTCGCGCGGGTTCTCAACGCGCGTCGGGCGCGATGGCGTCGCTATGATGTCGTTACCAAGAGTGCCAAAGTAGCGGTCGAGATCCTCAGAGGACGCGAAGCGTCCCGCGCCGTGCTCATTGAGCAAGCCGCGCTCAAACGAATCACGTACCGTCCTGAGCCACCACGAATCGATCGTCCCCTTTCCAAAGACCTGTTGCACGCGCCTCGCCGTTCTTGTCATCTCGACCTCGAGTTGCCGAAGTGCTGGAACGAACAGCACCAACCCGACGTTCACCACCTCGGCGCGTCCGCGGTCGGGACAGTACTGAATCAGGCTGTAGTATCCCTTTTCGGCTTTCACGCTGGATGACTCCTGGGTCCGTCAACAACCCGGCAGCATGCCCTGCGCGTAACACAGCGGCTGGAGCCGGTCTTTGATCGTATCGACGAGGTACCCCGCACGTCTATACAGATGCTCGCACATCGCGGTTCGCGCACCCCTCGACACGTCCCACGCTGCGGGGATGTCCGCCGCCAACCTCTCGACTTCATCCGACCGCAACAGCTTGAGGTGTTCGACCGAGGCGTCTACCAGTGCTGGCGTTACGTACGAACGGAACGGCGGGAAGAGACCGTAGACCCATTCATCCTGATCCGCCTCTACGCCGAACGCCCTTGGGGTGAGTTCGCGCCCGCCGACCAACGCGTGTCCAAAATCCATCGCAGTGAGGCGGAGGCCCTTCGCCTTCGGTGGGTCTCGTACCAGTAGCACATTACCCAAGTTCGGCCCGCGCTGCGACTGCAGCTGACCCTCGCCGTTGATCGGTGGATAGCGATCCTGGTTTCGAACCCACGTATCGAGAATGACGAGCTTTGCGATGTCGTTCCTATTTATGATCTTGGCGAGCGTCTGCGCGCTGCCGTCCCACGGTGTCGCTTTGACAGCGCGCGTGCAGAACGCGGGCCCCGGCAGCGACTTCCCGCCCTTGGGACGCGGGAACGTGTCGCTCGAGCCAAGATTTAAAATGCAATGATCGAGGACGGGTAGGCCAAACCACGCAGCCAACTTTGTGCAAACCCACTCGACTGCGAGGTTATGCGGGCTCACGTCCGGTGCCATCGGCTTCAGGTACGCCCGACCGGCGTCCGTCATGATCCTCGCCGGGCCCATGTTCGTCTCGATCGTGGCCTCGTAATCGAGATATCGAATGGGCGGCCAAGGTCGCTGCGGGGGTTCGCTTGGATCCATAGGCGTCCAGTTTACCAGCGAGAGAATGCCTTGCACCCGCCCGTCAGAGGAACGCGGAGCCTGGGAGGAAGTTGGTGTTGGCAGGGAATCCGCGGACACCTCGCCAGTGCATCACCCTTAGTCGGAGAGGGCGCTAGGATCGGCGCAAGGCGAGGATGCCCAGGGTCGTGGTTCCGGGGATGGCACATCACGTGACGCAGCGGGGCAACCGCCGTCAGCGGACGTTCTTCCGCAAGGAGGACTACTGGGGGTACGTGGAATTGATGGCGGAGTAGTGCGGGCGATGCGGCGTTGGGGGTGTGGGTTAGGGCAGTAGCCCGCGTCACGTCGACCTTCGTGCCGGACCTGAACCGGCGGCGGTCATGCGCTCGAAGCGCTCGAAGAAGTCGGGGAAGGTCTTGGCGCAGCACTGCGGATCGTTGATGACCAGGCCCGGGCATCTCAGTCCGGCGAGGGCGAAGCTCATGGCCATGCGGTGATCGTCGTAGGTGTCGATCGCCGCGGGGGTGAGGCGATCGGGCGGGCGGATGATGAGGCCGTCGGGAAGTTCCTCGACCGTCGCGCCGAGCTTCGACAGTTCACAGCGAAGGGCCGCGAGACGGTCGGTCTCCTTAAGGCGTAGATTGGCGACGTTGCGGATCGTCGTCGGCGAGTCGGCGAACAACGCCAGCACGGCGAGCGTCGGGACCGTGTCGGGCATGTCGTTCAAATCGACGTCGATGCCGCGCAGGCGAACTCCCTCCGGCGGGCCTTCGACGGACAGTCGCGTCGGCTCTCGATTGACTTGGCAGCCCATCCGCTCCAACACGTCGATGAAGCCCACGTCCCCCTGCACGCTTTCGAGGCCGAGTCCTTGCACCACGACGCGACCGCCGGCGATGGCGGGGGCGGCAAGAAAGTAGGTCGCGTTGGAGGCGTCGGGTTCGATGGGCAGGGAAGCAGCTTGGTACCGCTGCGGCGCCTCGACGATGAAGCGCAACGCGCCGTGGCGTTCCTGAGCCGCAGGCGGAACGAAGTCCCCGCGCGCCCGCGAGTCACCAAGGTCCTCCAATACCGCTACGCCGAACTGCTCCATAATCGCCGTCGTCATCTTCAGGTAGGGGATACTCGGGACGTCGCCAGCGACTTCGATAAGGACATCGCGCGAGGCGTAGGGGGCGGCGAGCAAAAGAGCGCTCACCAGTTGGCTGGACTGCGGCGAATCGAAGGACACGTGACCGCCGCGCAGTCCGTGAGCATGAACGACGACGGGGGCGAACCCCTCCTCGCCCGGATACTCGATTCCAGCGCCGAGGGCTTGCAGCGCCTCGACCAGACCGCCGATGGGGCGCTTCCGCATTCGCGCGATGCCGTCGAGATGGAAGCGACCCTGCCCCAGCGCCACCATGGCCGTCAGGAAGCGAATGGTCGTACCGGAGTTGCCGCAAAACAGATTCGCGTCGCTCTCCGGGATATGCCCCCGACAACCGGTGAGCTCGACGATGAGGTCTTGTTCATCGGCGGTGACGGCGATGCCCAACGTCCGAAGGGCGTCCATCATCAGCAACGTGTCCTCGGCGAACAGGACGTTCCTAAGGACGCTGGTCCCGTCGGCAAGCGCGGCTGCGACGAGGGCGCGGTTGGTGAGGCTCTTTGATCCGGGAAGTACGACCATGGCGTCCAGCGGGCCGGACGCCGGAGTGCAGCGATAGACTGACATGGGTCCAAGGATACCGGCGCAGCTCACGCCACGAAATACGTAACCAATGAGCCTGCGGCGAGGCCGCCGGCCTCGTCGAACCGGTGACGCGGCGCCCGAGCCGGTCAGTGCCGAGCGGCGGCGGAAAGGGAGATGTAGCTCTGCGCTCCGCCATCGCCGCGCTCGACGGGGTAGCCCAATGTTGACCAGCCTTCTTGGACGACCTGCCCGGACGGGTCGGTAACGCCGGCGAAACCGCCGATCACGTTGCGCAAGTTTTTGTAGCCCGCCTGGGCGAGCATCTCGCAGGCCGTCGCCGAGCGTCCGCCGGTCTTGCAGCCGACGAGGAGTTGGGCGTCGGGCGAGATGTTGGCGGTGACCACGCCGAGGAACTTTTCGTTGACCTCCATCCGACCGGTCCGGGGGTTGATCTCGGCGACGGGGATGTTGAGGGCCGACGGCGGATGACTGTTGACGAACTCGGGTACGGTCCGAACGTCGAGGTAGAGGAACCCGCCGCCGTCCAGAAGTCGTCTCGCTTCCTCGGGCATGACTTGTGCGATGCTCATAGGTTGCTCCGGCCTAGTTCGGCCCGCCGCGACGGCGTTGGACAAGTTTTCCTTGCTGCGACCGGCGGCACAGCCCGAGCCGCTGCCCGCAAGGACCGGGAGCAACACGAGGATTCCGAAACCACGACTTCCCCTACGACCCGCAAACGGCTATTGTCCGAGAAAGGCCGGCGGAGTCAAAACACGGTAGGCCGTCGGTTCGTATAGGATTAGTCGCGGCGGGCGTGCGGAGTCGACGAGGCCCGTCGTAGAGAAGGGTACGCAGATGGGAAAACGACTATGGGGTTTCGCGGGAATCATCTTGTTTGTGGCGGCCGGTACGCTCCGCGCTGAGAGCGAACCCATCCACGCCTCCGGGAAGACCGCCGCTCCCCAGCCGCTGATGACGTACCTCGCGGACGAGTTGGCGTACACCATGGAGCACATGGCGACGGAGGACGGGACCAAGCCGTTCTACCTCAACTACACGGCCTATGAGGAGCACACGGCCACGATCTCCGCCAGCCTCGGCGCCATCACTCAAGACCAGCGCGGCGACGAGCGTAATCTGAACATCGATCTCCGCGTCGGCGACTATACGCTGGACAACACGCACCAACTACGCGGCGGAGGGCCGTCCCACGTTTTCGGCAGCGGAAACATCGCCCTTCCGCTGGGCGACGACGCGGACGCGGTCCGCCACGAGCTCTGGTACCACACCGACAAGATGTTCAAGAACTCCGCCAAGCGCCTTACCCAGGTCAAAACGGACCTGAAGGTGAAGGTCGAGGAGGAGGATCGCTCGGACGACTTCAGCCGTGAAGAGGCTCACGTTTCCTACGAAGAGCCGGTCGCCCTTGTCTTCGACGGGAAGACCTGGAGCGAGCGGTTGCGAACACTCTCCGCGATCGCCCGGGAGTTCCCCTTGATTTACAGCTCGACGGTCACGGTCGGGGCCTACGCCGGGACCCGATACATGGTGACAAGCGAAGGGACGCGCCTGCAGACGGCGGAGCGTCGCTATCGAATCACCATGTCCGCGGGTACCAAGGCCGAGGACGGCATGGACCTCTACCAATACTCGGACTTTAACGCGGCGTCGTTGGAGGGACTTCCCAACGACGCGAAGATTGAGGAAGCGTTCCGCGGGGTGATCAAACAAGTGCTGGCGTTGCGCGAGGCGCCGCTTGCGGAGCCGTACATCGGACCGGCGATCCTCCGCAACCGGGCGAGCGGCGTGTTCTTCCACGAAATCTTCGGCCACCGCATCGAGGGGCATCGACAAAAGGACGTCACCGAGGGGCAGACCTTCACTAAGAAACTCAACCAACCGGTCTTGCCCACTTTCATCGGCGTGTACGACGATCCAACGATGGCGCGGCTGGGTGATATTGATCTGCGCGGGCACTACGACTTCGATGACGAAGGTGTGGCCTCTTCCAATGTTGCGCTGGTGGAAAACGGCGTCCTCAAGACCTTCCTCATGTCCCGAAGCCCGGTTCAGGGCTCCCCGAGATCCAACGGTCACGGACGGCGGCAGTCGGGCAACGCCGTCGTATCCCGTCAGGCCAACCTGATCGTCCGATCGACGAAGCAAGTCCCCTTCGACGAACTTCGGCGACTGCTGGTTGAGGAATGCACGCGGCAGGGCCGGCCGTATGGGTTGCTCTTTGAGGACATTTCCGGCGGCTTCACCATGACCAGCCGTCGCGGACCGCAATCGTTCAAGGTGCTGCCGATCGTGGTGTACCGCGTCTACGCCGACGGGCGACCCGATGAATTGATCCGCGGGGCGGACATCGTCGGCACGCCGCTGACCTCGTTCGAGAAGATTCTCTGTACCGGCGACGACATGGGCGTCTTCAACGGCTCGTGCGGTGCGGAGTCAGGGTGGGTGCCGGTCGCGGCGGCCTCGCCGAGTATTCTGGTGGCGACGATTGAGATCGAGAAGCGGACCCGCGATCAGAGCCGACCGCCGATCCTCCCGCCGCCGCCGGCGGTGAAACCGTGAGGCGATTAGCACCAACCGAAAGGACGACGCGATGAATCCATCTATTGCCGATCGCCAATTTCCAGTTGCCAATTGGCGGGGCGTTCAATCGGCAATTGGAAATCGGCAATTGGCAATTCTTCTCTCCATCGCCGCTGTTGCAGTCGGCAGTCGAGGAGCGCTCGCCGAGGACGTACCGAGCGGCAACGACGTGGTCATGCGGGCCTTGGCCGACGAACTGGATCGGTCGGCGAAGGAGTTGGTGCTCTCGGACCTCTCGCGGCCGTATTTCATCCAGCTCAACGCCCAGGACCGGCAGATGTACACGCAGAGTGCGTCCTACGGCGGGCTGCAGCGCTCCAACGAGTCGCACAGTCGGACCATCGGCGTGCGCGTCCGCGTCGGGGCCTACGAGTTGGACAACACCAACTTCCGCCGCGGATTCGGACAGGGGGGCAATCTTCCCCTTGACGACGATTACTCCGCGCTGCGCCACGCCGTCTGGCTTCTCCTGGATCAGGACTACAAGCAAGCCGTCGAGACGTACACGCAAAAGCTGGCATACCTCAAGGACAAGACCGTCGAGGAGCGTCCCGACGACTTCTCACCCGCAACCGCGGTCTCCGTCGTCGAGCCGCCGGGTAAGATCGACTTCGACCGCAAGGGTTGGGAGACGAACCTTCAGCGGCTTTCCGAACGGTTCAAACAGCATCCCAAGATTCAGGACGCCAACGTGTCTCTCTTCGCGGGAGCCGTAACGGAGTGGATCGTCAATACGGAGGGCACTCGTCTGCGGGCCGCCGACACGGGTATTCATATCCAGATCACCGCCGAACTCCAGGCGGAGGACGGCATGCCGCTTTCGGATTCGCGGACCTACCTCGGCGAGCGCGTGGACCAGCTTCCGCCGATGGACAAGATGCTCGCCGACATCGACGAAATGTGCACCAAGCTGGTCGATCTGGCGGCGGCCCCACGGTTGGAGCAATACACCGGTCCGGTACTGTTTGAACCGCGCGCTTCAGCGAGCGTTTTCGAGTCGCTGCTCGGCGACCGCCTCTGCGCCCGGCCGACGCCGCTGGGAGGCGGGTCGGAGGACAACAGCTTCGAGAAGAAGATCGGCCTGCGCATTCTGCCCCGGTCGTTCCAGGCGTACGACGATCCGGGACCGAAGGCGTTTGAAACTACCGTCCTCGCCGGCGCATACCGTTACGACGACGAAGCCGTCCCCGCGAGTCATGTGAGTCTCGTCGAGAAAGGCATCCTGAAAACGTTGGTGGCAGGGCGAGCCCCGACCAAGAAGGTCAAGCAATCCACCGGTCACGGACGCGGCCCCGGCTTCGGCGATCCGCGGGCCACGATCGGCTGCCTCTATGTCTCCGCTGATGACGGACTGTCCGCCGAAGAACTGGAACAGGAACTGATTCAGACGGCGCGCGACGAGGGGTTGGAGTTCGGGCTGCGCGTGGCGGCGATCGAGGACGGGCAGTCGGGTTCGCTGGGCGATCCGATCTACGCCTACAAGGTCAACGTGGCCGATGGTCGGGAGGAGTTGGTCCGCGGAATGCAGTTCCGCCCCGTTCAGCCGCAGTCCATGAAACGGATTCTGGCGGCGGGAAAGGAGCGGCGGGCCTACAACTCCGTTTCCGGGATATCAGCCAGCGTCATCGCCCCGGCCGTGGTGTTCGAGGAGTTGGAGTTGACCAAGCCGGAGGGCGAGTTCGACAAGCTGCCGATCCTCCCATCCCCCGCGACGCGAAAACACACGACGAGCGAATGATGGCGACGCGATGACACCGCTCACGCCCGATGACACGTACGCCCGTCTCCAGTGCATTCTTCGCGATTTGGGATCGGTTGCGGTCGCGTTCAGCGCAGGGGTGGACTCGACGCTGATCCTCAAGGTCGCTATCGACACGCTGGGGCCGGGTCGGGTCATCGCCGTCACGGGACGCAGTGACAGCCTGGCACGGGCGGAGTTTGAGGAGGCCTGCACGCTCGCCGCCCGCCTCGGCGCCGAGCACGTCGTCCTCGACACCGACGAGTTCGAGAATCCCCACTACGTCAGCAACCCAACCAACCGCTGCTACTTCTGCAAGACGACGCTCTACACTCATTTGGCAAAGTTCATCGTCGAGCGCGGGCTGAAGGCGATCGTGAACGGCATCAACGTGGACGACCTCGGCGACTATCGTCCCGGGATCGAGGCCGCCCGCGAGCACGGCGTGCGCTGCCCCGCAGCCGAGGCGGGTTTGACCAAGGCCGATGTCCGTGAGCTATCGCGGCGTTTGGGGCTACCTACCCACGACAAGCCCGCAAGTCCTTGCCTCTCCAGCCGTGTACAATACGGCGAGCACATTACTCCACAGAAGCTCCGCATGATCGAGGCCGCCGAGACGTTCCTCCGCGAACTGGGCATCCGCGAGTGTCGCGTTCGTCATCACGACAGCTTGGCCCGCATCGAGGTGCCGGTGGAGTTCATCCCCATGCTGGCCGAGCCGGACCGGGCCGCCCGCGTCGACGCCTACTTCCGGTCGTTGGGGTACCAGTACGTCGCCCTCGATCTACGGGGGTTTCGTAGTGGGAGCATGAATGAAGTCATCGCCTTCGGCGTCGCCCAACCGCAGATGTAGAGTAGTGGTTTCGCGTCGGCGGAACTGAGCCCGGAGCGAGAGCGACGTGCCAACGTGGCGGCCCCGCGCTTGCGCTTGGGGTTCGGACCTGGAAAAGGTGGGCCACCCGCCGCCTCGTTTTCCGCAAGTTTCCCGGCGAGCCGGACCGATGGTAGTTCGGAAAACGCCTCTGGTTTTCCAACGTCCATACTGCTAGAATGTGAAGAACGAGCGGGATGGCGGATAAGACAAGGTGGAACCGATGTCCGATCGAGCACAGACGCAAAAGACGAAGCTGGAAACCGTGGAACCGCTGGGCAAGCGCGTCCTGATCCGCAAGGATGAGGATAAGAAGGTGACCAAGGGCGGGATCGAACTGCCCGACTCGATCGAGATTCCGACGATCACCGGGCGGATTGTGGCCGTCTCCGCCCAAGTCGCCCACGACGAGGATTTCCCCATCCGCCAGTACGACCGCGTCCTGTTCAACCCCAAACACGCCATCCCCGTCGAGTTCGACGCGGACAACTACCTCTACGTCGTGCCCATCGAGGACGTGGTGGCCGTGTTCCGCAAGGCGGATTAGGTCAACTCCGGTCGCTCTTGGGCCATCTTGACAAAGCCCCGCGGGTGTTGTAGGATTATTACAACAGCGTGAGTCTTTGCGAGTAGAACCATGGCAGCCAAGACCTTCGGGGCCTTCTTCAAGGAGTGTCGTGTCGCGACGGGCATGACTTTGCGTGCTTTCTGCGAGCGTAACAAAGTCGACCCCGGGAATCTCAGCAAGCTTGAACGCGGGATTTTCCCGCCCCCGGAATTAGACTCGAAGATCGAAGAGTACGCGGTCATGCTCGGCCTTAAACGGGGCAGCAGCGTTTGGTATGAGTTCTTTGATCTCGCCGCGGCGGAACGCGGCAGGATTCCGAAGGATCTGCTCTCCGATGACGAACTGCTCGGGAAGCTTCCGGTCCTGTTCCGAACTCTTCGTGGCGCAAAGGTGTCCGATCGCCATCTTGATCAACTCATCGAACGGATTCGTAGAGCGTAGGGATGCCCAGCCCGGTCAAGGTCGAATGGCTGTCCGAGGACAAGCTACGGTCGCAGGCCGACTCGTTTCTCAGCCGATACCATCCATCACGAAGTATTCCGATTCCGATAGAGGAGATGATCGATCTTAGCCTGAAGCTCGACATCGTGCCGACACCGGGTCTCAAGCGTGGATTCGAGGTCGATGCGTTTATTTCGAGAGACATGGCGACGATCTACATTGATGACTACATCTATCTGAACGTCCCCACCCGATACCGATTCAGCCTGGCCCATGAGATCGCACACGCCGTCTTGCACCAGAAAGTGTTCCACAGTCTCAGCTTCACCAACGTTGCAGAATGGAAGGTGGTCCAGGCGGCGATTCCAGAGGACGATTACGGCAAGTTGGAGTGGCAGGCCTACGCGTTCGCGGGACATGTGCTCGTTCCGTCGGCTCAGTTGCGTCAGCGTTTCGCCGAAGCGCGGACGTTCGCTGAAGAACAGGGCGTTGACGTGCGTTCGTTGTCCGATGACGCACGTCGGATGATTGCCGGTTTCCTGGCAAGGCAATTCGAGGTGTCCACTGCGGTCGTTGAGAAACGTCTTGAGAAAGAAGGCTTGTGGTCTTCTTCGTATTGAAGAACCGAACCGGTGAAGAGTCCCGCATACTAATTGAGGAATCACGTGATCGGCTTACCCTCTCCCGCGCTGATCGGCGTCATTCATCTGCCCGCGCTGCCGGGCAGCGCCTGCCATCGATTGTCGATGGATGAGATCGTGGACCGCGCTCTCGCCGACGCCCGCGCACTCGGAGAGGCCGGTTTCGACGCGGCGATCATCGAGAACTTCGGCGACGTTCCGTTCACCGCGTCGGCGCTTCCGCCGGCGAGCGCGGCCGCGATGGCGGTGGTCGCGGACCAAGTTCGACGCGCCGGGGGATTGCGGATTGGGATCAACGCCCTGCGCAACGACGCCGTTGCTGGGTTGGGCATTGCCGCCGCCGTCGGGGCCTCGTTCATCCGCGTGAACGTCCACACCGGCGTATACGCGACGGACCAGGGATTGATCGAAGGCCGAGCCGCGGCGACGTTGCGCTATCGCAAGCAGCTCGGATCGCGGATCGCGATCCTGGCCGATGTGCACGTCAAACACGCCACGCCCCTCAGCGAGCCGGACATCTCGCGGGCCGCAAAGGACACGGCTTATCGAGGCTTGGCCGATGGGTTGATCGTCACCGGTCGCGCGACCGGCGAGGCCGTCGATGTCGAAGAGCTTCGCCGCGTCCGAGAGGCCGTGCCCGACCGGCGGGTGTTCGTGGGCAGCGGTGCGACGGCAAGCACGGTGGCGTCGTTGTTGACGATGGCGAGCGGAGTGATCGTGGGCACGGGTTTGAAACCCGGCGGGGACGCCTCTCAACCGATCGACGCGACCCTCGCCACGGCCTTCGCGCGTGCCGCCGGACGGGGTTGACCATTGACGCAGCGACTCCGCATTCATCTCATCGCCCCGGCCGGGTCTTGCCGACCCTTCTTCGAGCCGATAGGGGTCCGGTCGGCCGCGGAGCTCGTCGCTCTGGCCCAGGAGGCGGTCGGCGGGACTTACCAGGTCAGGGCGAACGAAGCGATTCTCGAAGCTGCGGAGGACGAATCTCGCGGCGGGCGGATCGACGACCGACTCCGCGCCGAGGACCTGCAACAGGCTTTGGCCGATCCCGATGTTGTCGCGGTCGTCGCCCTTCGCGGCGGGGCGTGGTTCACGCGGATTCTTCCGCTGATCGACTTTACCGTGCTTGACCGTCGTAAGCGGCGCGTCGCCGCATTCGGGTTCAGCGAGCTGACCTCTCTGGTGAACATCGTCGGGGCGCACCCTCGTGGGCTAGGCGTTTACGGCATGGGGCCGGCATTCCTAACCTACGGCATGAAACGGCACGCAGCCTCACAACTGCACGCCGGTGACCTCCAAGGCGTATCGCCGGAAGAGTGGATGCTCCAGCGGTTGCGGGAAGAGTTCTTTGCGTTCTTTCGGAACGTCACCTCGACCATCGAAGGGCGCGGCGGCGTTGGGCCGTTGTTGGCCCGGCGTGTGCACGGGGAGCTGCCGCGTCCGGGTAAAGTGCGGTTCATCGGCGGAAACCTCACCGTTTTTTCCGCGATGATCGGCTCCCGGTACCAAGAGTGCATCCGTCCGAAGGGTCGCTGGGTGGTGTTGGAAGACTTCAACGACAAGCCTGAACGGTTCGACCGGTTTCTGGCCCATCTGACTCTTGCGGGGTATTGGGAGGAGTGCGAAGGAGTCCTGCTGGGTGACTTTCACCTGGGAGAGCGCGACCTCACCGAGGCCATGCTCGCGATCCTCTCCTACCACCTACCGCGAGGCGGTTCGTTCCCCGTCCTCGTGACCTCGCAGGTGGGCCACGTCTGGCCGATGACGCCGCTTCCCCTCCACGTCCCCGCGACGCTCGAACGGGCCGACGAAACGTCCGTGTCGATCCGTTGGCCGGCGGCGGCGCTTTGCGTGGTTTGAACCCGACTCCCGCGATGTGCAGCCTACGTCTTCTTGATGGCCGGCGGAACGGGGTGGTCCAGGAGGACGCGGGGGGCCTTTTCGATTTCCGTAATCATCGTCCCGCGGCGCCAGACGCGCACGTCGCCGGTCGATTCCGATAGAGAAATCGCGATGCTCCTGGTGCTCGCGGTGATGGCCGCCGCGGCGGCGTGGCGGGAGCCGAGTCCCTGCGGGAGGGCGTCCGCGGCGATCGTGGGCCGGAGCGTCGTGCACGCGGCGATGATGACGCCGTTGCCCTTGAGGATGAAAGCCCCGTCCAGCTTGGCGATCTCCTTCACCGAATCGCCCATGGAGTCGTCGAGGATGTTCCGCTCCTTCTCCGTGTAGCCCTTGAAGGGGTTGATCCGGCCGGGAAGGCAGTGTTTTTGCACCTCGCGATGGTCGCCGATGACGAAGAGCGTTCCGACGGGTTTCCCCTCGCGGCCCTCGTGGGCGAGTTCGAGGGCGAGGCGGAGCACCCTCTCGAACACCGGCCGGCGGATGTGCTCCGTCAATTGCGGTTGACCGACGGAGTGGAACAGCTCAAACTCCTCTCCCACCCGCATCGTCACGAGGGTGTCCACCGCACGCCCGGCCACTCCCGCTAGGAAAACGAAAACATCCCCGGCCTTGAGGAGTTGCTGCGAAAAGGCGATAAGCGTAGCCATTTTGATCTGGCCCATACGGGTCAGGTCGAAGGAGGGAACCGACATGGCATGGACGGAAAGTTCTTGGGCACGCCGCTCCTCCTCCGCGTTGCGACAGACGAGAATGAGTTTGGTCGGCGACTTGACCGCGGATTGAAGAGCCGCCGGATCGTCCACCGCGTTCACATAGGCGAACAGGACCCGCGCGGAAACCGCCTTGGCCACCTCGGCGGCGGCGTTGATGATCGGTCCCGCAAAGTCGGTTTCGGATTTCGACAAACGAGGCTCCGACGGTGGGCGCCGCATTTGAGGCACTCCCCGGTCGGGACTATACTTGTCCGTATGTCAGGTCACAAGTTTCGAGGGTCGGTCTCGACCCTCTTCATCGTGGTCGCTGCGACGTCCGCGGCGCAGTTGTTCGCCGCTGATGCGCCCGGGCCGCCTCTTCCGAGTCTCAACGAACATCATCGAGAGTTCCTCGCCCGCTTGGCCCGGCGGACCGTCCGGGACGCGGTGTCGAACCGCAAGCCGTACGAACCCGACTACGTCCCATCCGGGCTGGAGGGTGTTGCGGCGGAGGCGGTCGTTCGGCTGCGACAACACGGTTTTCTCCTTGGGGCGGGCGCGGGCGGCCCCGCTCCCATCGCCCAAGCGACCCGCGACGCGGCCCTCGCGGCAGCCGCGCGACTCAAGGAAGATCAAGGGACGGCCGCGGACCTTGTCGATCAGCTCCTTCTCGAGGTTGAGATCGTCGGAACCGCGGAGCCGGTCCCCGTGGCGGGCGATTGGAGAATCCCTGGCGCGGCGGATGAGTTCATCGAACCGGGTGTTCATGGATTGGCGCTGGCCATCCCGGGCGGTGTGCGTCGCCTATGTCCCTCGGAGATTCTCGCCGGCGACCTCAGTCTGGTCGACGCGCTCAAGCTTCTAGCCCAGGGCGATTCATCCCCGGCGGGGATTCCTGCGCTTCTGCGCTTTCGCACCCTCCACTGGTATCAACCCGCCGCTGCCGCCAGTACGGTGTGGTTGCATCGCGGGATGACGCTCGTGCCCCCCGAGGCGGTCTCACGCGACGGACTGGATGCCGCGATCGCGCGGCTGGCGGAGTACATCGCATACCGCCAGTTGCCGTCAGGACTGTTCACCTATCAGTTCGAGCCGGGACTGGATCGGTACGGCGACGAGGACAATGTGGTCCGCCAAGTCGGGACGAGCCTGGCCATATCCGCCCACGCACGGCTTTCCAAGAAAAGCGCCTCGCTCGCCGCGGCTGACATGGCCATCCGTTACCATCTACAGGGATTAACTGACCTACCCTCTGTGGACGGTGGCAGCTTCTTCGCAACTGCGGACAGGCAGAACAAACTCGGCGTCACTGCACTGCTTTGCCTCGCCTTAGCGCAATACCCCAATCCAGAACAGTATGACGCCGTGCGGCAGAGGCTCATCAAGGGGATGTTGTCGCTGCAACGACCTTCGGGAATGTTCGTAACCGCCTTCCCTCCGGCGGAGCAGATTACTGCGCAAGACTACTTCCCCGGCGAGGCCTTGCTTGCTCTGGCGATGGAATACGACCATCGGCCGTCGGCCCCTATTCTCGAAGCCTTTGACCGCGCGATCTCCTTTTACCGCGACTATTTCCGCGATTCCCGTTCCCCGGCGTTTGTGCCCTGGCAGGTGCAGGCCTTCGCCCTGATCGCGAAGCATAGCAAACGTCAGGACTACGTGGATTATGTCTTCGAGTTGACCGACTGGCTGGCGGAGAAACAGTTGACCTCCGCCAACTGCGGATGGCCTGAGCTGCGTGGCGGGGTCGCGGCACAGACGAAGGGGAGAGCGGGAGTGACGACGGCCTCGTATTTGGAAGGCTTCACCGATGCCTTGAACTTAGCAAGAGCCGTTGGCGATTTGGACCGCGCTCGGCGATATGAAACGCTGGTGCGCGAAGCCGCGCGTTTCACGATGCAATTGCAGATTCGACCGGAGGAGGCCTATTTCATTCGCAGTGCACAGGATGCGATCGGCGGCATCCGCGCGGCACCGGCCGTTAACAGGCTCCGCATTGACCACTGTCAACATGCCTTGCTGGGGTTGATGAAGACGAGACAAGCCTTGTTCCCGGACGAAGGCTGACTTCCGCGTGCTTCCCAACCAACACGGCGAACCGTCGGCGATCAAAGAGAACTCGGGCGTTCGTCTGGCCGTCGTGTTCGTCGCCCTGACGGTCCTTGTGTTGGGAATCGTCTCGTTCCGCGCCCTCTTGGTCGCAGCTCTGGACGGGGCCTCCGCGGCAGTCATCCTCGTTCCCCCGATTCTGGCCGGTCTGTGGCTGGTGCCGCTCTTCCGACTGGGCAACCTACCGCTACGATGGCACTTCCTGCTGGCTTCGTCGTTGGGACTGGGAGTCACGGCACTGCTAGTTCTGTTGCTGGGACTCGCGGGCGTGCTCCAGCGCACAGTGTGGATCGGCCTGTTGGGCGCCTTCGCAGTCGCGGGGAGTATTCGTCTGCGGAGCCTATTGGTCGAGCGCGCTCGGGAAACCATCCATTACCGCAAGGACCAGAGCGGTACGCCGGCGACGGGGGAGCGTTACTTGTGGTTGGTGCTCGTGCCTTTCTTGATTCTCGCGCTCCTGGCGGCCTCGAATGCGCCCGGGTTTCTTTGGGCGGAGGAAGGCAACGGCTACGACGTGCTCGAATACCACCTCCAAATGCCCAAGGAGTACTTCCAGGCCGGTCGCATTGCGTACGCTCCGCACAATGTGTATGCCAACTTTCCCATGAATGTGGAAATGTTTTATCTGCTGGCCATGATCGTGCACAACGAGGTATACGATGTGGGCACGACGGCCAACATGATTCACCTGATTCTCGGCGGTCTCGCCGTGTATGCGGTTTGGGTCATGGGACGGGAATACTCCCCGACATCGGGCCGGTTAGGGGCAGTCGCCGTGGGGAGTGTCGGCTGGCTCGGCTACTTGAGCGGATTGGCCTATGTCGAAAATGGGATGTTGTTTTTTGCTGCGACCGCCGTGGCCACGCTCTTGCGCGCGTTGTCGACGAAGGCACAAACGGTTGGCGAGCTCGACCTGGGAACGGTCTCGCCGATAGCCAGTGTCTCACGGAGATGGGTCGGCCTGGCGGGGCTATGCAGTGGTTGGGCATGTGGATGCAAATACACGGGCGTTCCCATCATTACGCTCGCACTCACATTGGCGATCATTCCCTGGATGTACGGGGCGTGGCGGCGGCGGGCGTTGGACCTTTGTGTGTTCGTTGGGGCCGCCACGCTGTCATTCGCCCCTTGGCTCATCAAAAATGAGGTAATGACCGGAAATCCCGTGTTTCCGCTGTCTAATCAATTGTTCCGCGCGAGTCCACCGGGATGGGGGGAACAACAGACCGAGCAGTGGAATCGGGGACACCGTCTACCGGACGTGGACCGATCCGTGGCGGCGCGTTTTCGCACTCTCTGGCGCCACGTTCCTGCGGACGAGGACCAGCGTTTCGGACCTGGAATCATCTTGATGGCTCTCGGTGGGCTCTTCGGACGCCGTCGAGAACCAGTCGATGGAATCCTACTGGGTATGCTTGTCGTCCAGTTGATGGTATGGTTGTTTGCGACGCATCTCTATGCGCGGTTCGCAGTTCCGTTCTTGATTCCGCTGGGAATCTTGGCCGGGCGCGCCGTAATGGGAACAAGGTCATGGATGCGGCACTGGATTGCCCTCGGCGTCTTGGTGGTCGGCGGAGCATGGAACTTTACTTTCGCGGCGCGTCTGAATGGGCGGGAGTCGCCGGACGGGGCGCCGGCGTCGTTGATCTACGACGGACTTCTCCCCGGGTTCGAGTACTTCGCCGCCGTGAATCACGAATTAGCCGCGAATGCGAAAGTACTCGTCGTCGGCGATGCGCGAGCCTTTTATTTTCAACGGCGGGTCGATTACTGTGTGGTCTTCAACCAAAGCCCCTTTGTCGACGTTGTGGAGACCTCCGACGTGGAGGGGGTACTGCAGTGGTTGCGCGACCGCGGCTACACCCACGTGCTTGTGCACTGGAATGAGATCAACCGCCTTGCACGAACCTACGGCTTTTCATCGGAAATCACGCTGGACTTGTTCGATCGCCTGACGCGCGCCGGGCTGAGGCGGGCGGGCGAGTTTCCGAGTCCCAAGTCCGATAGGCGATGGGTGGAGCTGTACGAGGTTCCCGAACGCCTGGAGTCGGTGCCGAATGGCCCACAGACCCGGGAAGACGGGCTTGAACAGTGATTCCTTCAGGAAGTCCACGCCCAGCGAGCCGCCGAAGCTCAGGGGGGAACCCTCGGCGGTGACGAAAGCGGCGCTTTGACAAGGGCGTCGGCGTCCGCTAGAGTCGGCCCGTGCAGCACCAAACGACACAGTTTTTCGCCTGGCGGAGCCTGAAATGACCACGGTCGCGGTCATTCCGGCCCGTTACGCCTCGACGCGGTTTCCGGGCAAACCCCTCGCCAACGAAACGGGCAAGTATCTCATCCAGCACGTCTATGAGCGGGTCCGCGAGTGCCGAAGCATCAACCGCGCCGTCGTCGCCACCGAGGACGAACGGATCGTCGCGGCTGTGAAATCTTTCGGAGGTGAAGTGCGGATGACGCGAGCGGACCATCCGACGGGTACGGACCGGGTAGGAGAGGTCGCTGAAGCATTACGGCTTGTGGACGACGATATCGTTCTGAACGTACAAGGCGACGAGCCGGAGATCAGCCCACTCGTTCTTGATCGGCTGATCGTGCGAATGAAAGATTCAACAGGCCGCGCCGCGATCGGAACAGTGGGCGCAAGGTTCGACGACCACGGTCCGAAGGAAGGACCCGGCTCGCCGCTCGACCCGAATTGCGTGAAGGTCGTGGTGGACGCTGCCGGACAAGCGATGTACTTTTCGCGGAGTGCGATTCCCTTCCCGCGCGACACGGGCGGCGTCGTCGATCGGCCGTCACGGTGGCTGTTGCACATGGGCGTCTATGCGTTCCGCGCCGCCGCGCTACGGCGAGTGACCGGCGGTCGACTTCAACCGAGCGCCCTGGAGAAAGCGGAATCGCTCGAGCAGCTTCGCTGGTTGGAGAATGGGATGCCCATCGCCGTCGTGCTGGTCGAGCAGCGCAGCGTGGGGATCGATACGCCGCAGGACTACGCGGCCTTTGTGGCGCGGTGTCGCAAGCAGAGCCGCGAACGGCAGTGAGCGGATGGGGACGAGAGAGGCATTGTTGACCCGATGCGAAGCGTTGCAGATCGGATCAGGGTTGATGGTGGTGGCGTCGTAAGAGTTGAGCGGTCGTTGCAATGAGATCTGAAGACAACCTCTCTCGGATCGGTCATTTGTCGGAGGAGACGGAGTTCTTCACGCCCATGCCCGCCGGCTACGAGCCGGGCAAGACCAAGTACGTCATCGTCGTCGGCACGGTGATGAGCGGGCTCGGCAAGGGGATTTTCTCCAGCTCGCTGGCGAAGATTCTCCAGGACAAAGGTCTCGTCGTCGCACCGATCAAGCTCGAAGGTTACCTCAACCGCGACAGTGGAACCTTGAACCCCTTCCGTCACGGCGAGGTCTTTGTCCTCGACGACGGCATGGAATGCGACATGGACTTGGGCACGTACGAGCGGATGCTCAACCAGGACCTGTCGCGGCTCAATTTCACCACCAGCGGCCAAATCTTTTCCTCGGTGTTGGAGAAGGAACGCGAAGGTCGCTACTTAGGCCGCGACGTGCAGATGATCCCCCATGTCACCGGCGAGGTGAAGCTGCGCCTCCGTGAACTGGCGACGGCCGCCGAGGCCGACGTGGTCTTCGTGGAGATCGGCGGCACCGTCGGCGACGTGGAGAACGCCTATTTCATTGAGGCCGTGCGCGAGATGTCGTACGAGGAGGGGCCGGCGAATTTCTGTTTCGTCGCCCTGACCTACATCGTCGCCCCCAACGTTCTCGGCGAACAAAAGTCGAAACCGGCGCAGCTCAACCTGAAACTGCTGAACGCCGCCGGAATCCATCCGAACATCATCGCCTGCCGCGCGGCCGCGCCGGTCAGCAAGAAGGTCCGCGAAAAGATCGCCCTGTTCGCCAACGTGCCCATGGAACGAGTCTTTTCCATGCACGATTGCGATAGCGTGTACGTCATTCCGGAGATGCTGCGCGGCGCCGGCATTGACGCGGCGGTCATCGACTTGCTTGGGATTTCGGACACGATCGATCCCGTCGCCGAGGAGTCCGCGAGGAAGACCTGGGCCTCGTACATCGCACGATTCCGCAACGCGCTTCACCCCGTCACAATCGGAATCATCGGTAAGTACACTACGGTCCGCGACAGCTACGCGAGCATCATCCAGTCCATCGAGCACGCCGGCGCTTACACGGGCGCCAAGGTGCAACTCGAATGGGTGGACAGCGCCGACCTGACGGACGCCAACGTGGCCGACCGGCTTCGCGGCTTGCACGCGGTGATCGTTCCCGGCGGGTTCGGATTCCGCGGTTTCGATGGAAAGATCGCCTGCGTCAGGCACGTCCGTGAGCAGGGCATTCCCTATTTGGGCATTTGCTACGGGATGCAGGTTGCGGTGGTCGAGTTCGCCCGCAATGTCTGCGGGCTGACGCACGCGGGAAGCACGGAGATCGAACCTGATTGCCCGCAGCCGGTCATCGACCTGCTGCCGGAGCAAAAAAAGATTGAAGGGCTGGGCGGGAACATGCGTCTGGGCGGGTTTGACCTGGTGCTTTCGCCGGGCAGTATGATCGCCGAACTTTTCGGCGGCGCCGAGCGAATCCGCCTTCGCTTCCGCCATCGTTATGAGGTTGACCCCCAATTCATCCCCGCGCTGGAGAGACATGGGTTGATCTTCTCCGGGCGGAGTCCCGATCACCCGATCATGCAGGTGCTGGAGCTTCCCAGGGACCGGCATCCGTTCTTCCTCGCCACCCAGGCCCACCCTGAACTGACCAGCCGGCCTCTTCGCCCGCAACCGATGTTCGTCGGCCTGGTTCGTGCCGCCCTGGCCCAAACCGGCGTGTCATCGGACAGCCTTCACGAACCCGCCGCCCGCGGTCTAAGCCCTTCCGACCCGCTCGGCGCCACCGCGGCCCAGGCGTGATGTCATCCGCATGCTGACGCGACTCCGAGTTCGGAACTTCAAGCGATTTGAAGAGGTCGACATCGAACTCGGCCGAGCGGTCGTGCTCATAGGCCCGAACGATTCGGGCAAAACGACGGCACTCCAGGTTCTGGCGCTGTGGGACATTGGAGTCCGACGCTGGAACGAGAAACGAAAGGGAAAGACCTCGCCAGAGAAAAGGCCCGGCGTAACCATCAACCGGCGCGATCTGATCTCGATCCCGGTCCCGGACGCCAATCTCCTCTGGCGTAACCTGCACGTCCGGGATGTCAAACAGGTCTGGGACGAAAAGGAGAGGAAAAACAAGCCCAAAACCGAGAACGTTCGCATTGACGTGATCGTTGATGGAATCACGAACGACCAGGCATGGTCGTGTGGACTTGAGTTTGATTATGCGAACGAGGAGTCGTTTTACTGTCGTCCGCTTCGCACCGGGAACGGTAATAAGCCTCAACGAATGGATGTTCCGCCGGAGGCGTCGAACGTCCGCGTGGCTTATTTGCCGCCGATGTCCGGACTTGCTGCGGTAGAACCCAAATGGGAGCCTGGGCGGATCAATGTGCTTCTTGGAGAGGGTCAAACCGCACAAGTGCTGCGAAATCTCTGCTTCCAAATCCACTCTCAGTCCGATTCGGCGTCCAATTGGGAAACGCTGGTGGCCGATATACGGCGTCTCTTCGGAGTGGAGTTACTCCCGCCGACGTACATCGGCGAACGCGGCGAGATCACGATGGCGTACAAGGAACCCGCCGGGACCCGGCTCGACCTGTCGTCGTCCGGGCGCGGGCTTCAGCAGACGCTCCTGCTCCTGGCGCATTTGTACACGAATCCTCGCACCGTTCTTCTGCTCGACGAACCCGACGCACATCTGGAAATTCTCCGGCAGCGCCAGATCTACAAGCTGCTGACGGACGTCGCCGACAAGCGAGGTTCGCAGGTCATCGCTGCGAGCCATTCCGAGGTCGTCCTGAACGAAGCCGCCGACCGTGATGTCGTCATTGCGTTCGTCGGTCGACCACACCGAGTCGACAACCGCGGGTCGCAGGTCCTCAAGGCTCTGCGCGATTTCGGGTTCGAACAGTATTACCAGGCCGAGCAAGCGGGGTGGGTGCTGTATTTGGAGGGCTCGACCGATCTGGCCATTCTTCAAGCCTTCGCCCGGACCCTGGACCACGAATCGCAGCGTTTCCTGGAGCGCCCTTTTGCGCACTATTGCGGAAATCTTCCGGAGCGAGCCGAGGAGCATTTCTACGCGCTGAGAGAAGCGAAAGACGATCTCGTGGGGATTGCGATCTTTGATCGCTTGGAGAGGAAACTGAAGCAGGAAACGCCGTTGGCTGAATTGATGTGGAGCCGGCGCGAGATCGAAAACTATGTTTACGATGAGGAGGCCTTGCTGGCCTATGCGCGGCGCGATCTTCAGGACGATCTTCTCGGGCGAGCGAGTGTCCAGAAAATGCGAGAATCGCTCCAGGAGATCACCGAGGCTCTGCAGAGACTGGGGAAACCGGATCCTTGGTCGCCTGACATCAAGGCAAGCAGCGAATTCCTCGAGCCTCTGTTCAAGGCTTTCTTCGAGAAACTTGCCTTGCCACTCGGCCTTCGCAAGTCGGACTTTCACATTCTCGCGAGTCTGCTGCCGAAGAACAAGGTTGATCGAGAGGTGATCGAGAAGCTAGACGCGATTGTGGCGGTGGCACGGAGCGCAAAACCTCGCGTTGACTAGGTTGCCCTCGATGCAGACCGTGCCTCCGATTCGTGCCGACTGTCAGTGGTTGAGCCTACGGGGCGTTTCGCGCTTCCCGGCCACGCGCTATCAAGGCAGCAAGCGCAAGCTCGCCGCGGCGATCGTCGAGCAACTGCGCGATCTGGAGTTCACGACCGTCCTCGACGCCTTCGGCGGCACCGGGGCCGTCGCCTATGCGCTCAAGCAGATGGGAAAACACGTCACCTACAACGACGTCCTGGCTTTCAATCATCAGATCGGCTTGGCGCTCATTGAGAGTGATTGCGTACGACTCGGCGACGAGGAGATCGAGTCCATCGGCGTTCGCCGACCCGGCGTGATCTACGGCGATTTCATTCAGCGCACCTTCGCGGGAATCTATTTCACCGACGAGGAGAACGAGTGGCTCGACATCGCCGTCGGCAACACCCGCCGAATTGAGAACCGCTACAGTCGCGCGCTGGCGTGGTTCGCGTTGTTTCAATCGGCCATGGTGAAGCGGCCGTACAATCTCTTCCACCGCAGCAACCTGTACATGCGTACGGCCGACGTGACGCGGTCCTTCGGCAACAAAGCAACTTGGGACCGCAGCTTCCAGGCCCATTTCCGGCGCTTTGCTAACGAGGCGAATGCGGCCTTGATCGACAGCGGCGGTCTCTGCCGCGCGATCTGCCGCGACGCCCTGGACGTAGGACCCGGCTTCGATCTTGTCTACATCGACACGCCCTACATCAACCGCACGGGCGTCGGCGTGGACTACCATCAGTTCTACCATTTCTTGGAAGGGATGATCCGTTACGACGAATGGCCCGACCGGATCGACCATCGTTTCAAACACCGACCCTTGGCGCGCGTCGATCAACCGTGGTCCGATCCGCGGCGCTGCGGCGAGATGTTTCGCCGCCTTTTCGCACGCTTTCGGGATAGCATCCTCGCCGTCTCCTATCGCAGTGACGGCATCCCATCCGTGGACGAACTTGCAACGATGCTGCGTGAAGTGAAGCGGCACGTCCGAGTCATCGACGGCCCCTTGTACAAGTACGCCCTGTCCACGAATTCCAGAAGCAAGGAAGTGCTGCTGATCGGATGTGGTTGACGCATTTTCAGGTGCCGTCCACTTGGCGCGCACTGTGTTGACATGGTCCGGAAACTCGGCTCGCTCGGAGTAAAGCCCAGCCGTCGCGTCGCCGAACCTTTTTCGGACGCGCCCCCCTATCGTACCGTACCCTAGGGAAAACTCTTAACCCGCATTTCTCACCAAGTGTTGCGAGTCGATGCTGGTTGAGCCGAAAACAGAGGTTGGTGGCAGGTTGCGTAGGGAATGCGGCGGGAGGTGGTAGGCTACGCCGCGTTCGGCGGAGTGGAGGAGGCGGGAAATGCCCCC
>JAZDHF010000215.1:0-55397 GCA_043806315.1 Planctomycetota bacterium
ACATATATTATATCAGATACCACGCCCTTGTCAAGCCCCAAAACGAATGCGAATCTGCTCCACCCTGCCACCGAGAACGTAACTGCCTGTCACGACATGGGTTTATGGACGAGAAAAAAACCTACTTGCGGAATCGCTGCGCCGGACATCTACGGCTTAGGGTCTTTCTTACTGCGAAGGGGATCGTTGTCGCTGGGGTCGGGTTCAGGGACGAAGGCCTTGGGGGGCCGCTCAGACGCCTTCGACTCGTCGATCGGCGGCTGGTTGAGCTGCGCCTGTGCGGCGAGTACCTGCTGTCGGCGGAGATAGGGCACGTCATCCAACCGGGTGCAAAGGACGCGGCCATCATGGCCCAACAGGTACACCGAGTCGTCCCGCGAATTGGACACCGCCTTGAACACCAGGGGCGTCTCGACCGTTGCCAGTACATCGCCCTTGTCGTGGTGGACGACCTGGATGACGTTGCGGGTGGTGAAAACGACATCCCCGTTGGCGCTATGGGCGGCGAGAGACCTTCCATCGGCGAGCCGCCATTTTTCCCGTCCGGTCATGGCATCCAACGCCGTCAGACCTTGATCCGGGCAGTATTGATAGACCGTTTGGGCGACGGCCGTCGGTCCCTCGGTCAGCGGGCGGGGAAACCGCGCCCGCCAAAGGACCGTCCCGATCCCGCGGTGCAGCTTGTAAAGGGACCGGTCGGCGCTGGCCACGTACACCCCGCTGTCATCCACGGCGGGGTCGCCGTTGATCGCCCCCTCCGTGCGAAACGACCAGCGAAACGTCTTGTCGCCCGCAAGGCACGAGAAGACCGAGCCGCTTTGTGACGCGAAGAGGAGGCTGTCGTGGTCGTAGAGGATCGGGGTCGCGGTCACCGGTCCGCCGGCGCGGACCTCCCAGCGCTTGATCGGTCGGTTGGGAAATCGGGGATCGACGCTGAGGGAATAGAACCGCCCGTCTGCACCGCCCATGAAGAGCTTGTCGCCGAAGCCCACCGCGGCGCTGCCAATGGGGAATTCGGGCGTGAACCGTTGTTTCAGTTCCCCGCCGAATCGGTCGTAGATGAAGACCGCGGTCGTCGTGGGGATGACGACGGGGCCGGTGCCGTTGCCCTCGCGCAGGTGGGCGGGGGGGTAGATTCGATAGCCGGCCTCGGTGAGCTTCGCGCCCCAACGAAGCAGGCCGAAGTCGGCCTTCAAGGAGAACACGCTTCCGCCCTTGGAAACCACGTAAAGGGCTTCGTCCAGCAGATAGGCGTCACGCACGGCATCGTCGGCCGCGAGCGGCAGTCGGGCCTCCCAGAACTTAATGAACCCGCCCCGTTGAAGGGCGGCGTCGCTCACCAGCGGTGAGCCGCCGGCAGCTTTGGCTGGACCGACAAGGCTGGCCGCAACCGCGAGAAAGACCGTCATCTGCAACAGCATTCGTTTGACTCCGGGGCTCCTCGGCAGGCTACCGGGCTGGAAACCGCCTTCACCAGGACTCCGTCGGTATTCAAGGCGAAAAACCGTCCTCCGTCAACCGACCCGTGAGTCGCCTTCGTCGGCCCGTAGGGCGCGTCCGTGGGCGGCCTCCCAGGATTGCATCTGCTCGATCATCGCCAGGTGGCCGGCGATGGTCGCCCTCATCCGCTCGGACGCGGGGCCGATCTCGAAAACATGGGGGCGACCCTCCGCCCTGGCCCGTAGATCGTGGACAAAGTCGTCCCAGCTCCCCTCGTACAGCGTGTCCCGGATCTGCAACAGCATTCGGTGATCGTCGGTGAGGAGGAATCGGTCCGCGCCGTTGCCGGGACAGGTTTCGATGGTAGCACCCTCCGAATCGTCGCGCTCCGCGTCGGCGGCCATTGGACTGCGGGTCCACATCTTGGTCAAGCTGGTCAAAGGGGTATTGGTCCAGGGGGTTGTACACCGGGCGAAAGGCGAGGATAATGGACGGGGTCTCCCCCACGGGGCTCGATCGCCTGTCAAGGCGACGTAAGCGCGGCCGAGCAGCCGTGGGCGCTCGGGGGTTCCCGGCGTGACCTCGTACCTTTGTGCGGCCAAGCACATGCAAGACGGCGAGCCGAAAAACACGAGTCGCACGCCGCCTGATCGCGCCCCAGTTCCGGTGGGCGACCCGGCGCTCACCGCGGGCGGCATTCTTGAATCACCTACCGAGCAACGTGTCGATGCGGGGGCGTCCCATGCGACGAATTGACGACGGCCTGACGAATCAGCATCGATATGTAAAGCGAATGCGGGCCGCCGGCCGCTGCCCTAATTGCGGTAAGCCAACCGACGGCAAGAGCCGTTACTGCCGACCATGCAAAGCACACAAGTACGAACTTCGTCGCCAATACAGAGCGCGCAAGCGGGCCGCGAGGCCCGTTGCCTTCTGCGTTCTTTGCGGGAAACCGCGCGGCAACAGACCGAAGTTCTGCACCGCTTGTGGTATGACAGCCTCACAACGCCGGCAGAACCTGGCGAAGCGCGGTCTGTGCGTGTGCCAAGAACCACTGGCCGCCGGTAAGAGGCGGTGTGCGAAGTGCCTTGCCAAGAACGCAGCACGGATGAAAGCCAAATCCAAAGCCCGAATCGCCGCCGGGCTGTGCCAAAAATGTGGTCGTAAGGCTGAACCGGGATTCGCTCATTGTGCGCAGCACCTCGAATACGCGCGGGCGAGGTACTGGACCCAAAGGGGGCTTCCGGCCCGACCCCGGCGACAAAAACTTACGCCACAAAAACGGCGGCGTCCTACCCGACGGAGATGATGCACATGCCGAACAATGACACTCTAATCCGCGTGTGGGCGGCGACTCGGTCGATTGCCGAGATGCGGGTTATCGGGTGAACCAAATTGAATCCGCGCCTCGAGCGCACCAATCGTGAGTCCTGACGTGTGTAGCGCGTACCACGAACAGTACGACCCCGCGGAGGTCACGATCTACAGCCGGTGGCAGAGCAGTAGGATGGCCAACGCTGGGACGACACTGTCTTCCGTCATCATTTCGACGGATCCAAGATTTATTCGGGCGCCTCCCGAACGTCGGTGTGGACAACGACACCGCGGCGGGCAAGCTCATCCACCATGAATTCAAAAACGCCGTCCCGCTGAGCAAGCATCTCCGGTGGGAAGACGCCCGGCTCGGCGAACCGCCGATGCGCCAGCATTCGGGCCACGATCACACAAGGGAAGCCCGTGGTCCTGGCCATGGAGGACGTACCGCTCCCACGATCGTACTCGTCGTACAACTCGTAGGTGAAGCGCAGTTCCTTTCCATTCTTCATGCCCGCCACGACCACGCGCAATATGGTAAATTCCTCCTCATCCTGCCGGTAGGTCCAGCGTGGAAAAAGGAGTCGGGCCGTCACATCGCGCGGTCGAACCATTACCCCTTTAACGTCTATTGGAGACTGATCGAAGAATCCGGTTTCTCGGAGCACGCGCATCAACCCGATGTGGCCGGGGTAGCGGAGCGTCTTCTCCCGCATTTCCGTGACCCGTACGGTCTTGAGGAGAGTGCGAAGGCCATCCGTGTTGAATGCTTCCAGTGTTCCCACTTGCGGGAAGTCCATCAGCTCCGGATCGGATAGCGCCGGTTTCACAACGACTCTACCATTCTCGACGATGCGAGCGGGGCGGGTGTATTCTTCGATCACATCCGACGGTGCGAACGGCGCCTTGTACTGATAGGGCCAGAGTCTTACCTTCGGCAATCCTCCCACGTAGATTTCCGCACGATCGGCGCGGTCCAACCGGGCGACGGCGTGTCCCACCATCATATTGGACAGTCCCGGCGACACCCCACAGTCCACGACGGCCGTCGCGCCGTGCTGCCGGGCGAGGGGATCGAGTTCCATCGCGTCTTCCGGCATGAAAGAGATATCGCAGTAGCATTTCCCGCTGCGGAGGACGGCATCCAGGGTGCGGAAGCCGATGCGGCTGGGTAACGCCCCAAGGACCACGTCGTGGTCCCTTATGATCTCCCTCACCCGAGTCGGGTCGCTCAGGTCGGCTTGCAGTGTGTGAATGGCGCTGCAGTCCCGCAGTTTGCGGAGGTTCTCATCGGAAAGGTCTGCGGCAGTCACGTCGAAGGCCGGGTCGCCGGCGAGTTCCCGCGCCATCGTCGCTCCCACCAGTCCGCAACTCAAAACAATCGCTCGTTTCTTCATGGAATGTCGCCCGCGGTCGAGGTTCGGGCGCGCTGAGCGGCCCGAATGAACAATAGCAACGCCGCTAGGATCGCCGCGCCGCCGATGAACGTCGTTGCCCGAACCCGTTCACCGACGGCAAGGTACGTCCACATGGGAACGAGGACCGGCTCCAGCATGGTAATCAGCGATGCCTGATAGGCCGGAACTCGCGTCAGCCCCAGAGTATAGAGGTAGTAGGGGATCCCGAACTGGACGATGCCCATGATGACAAGGAGCAGGAAGGCACGCGTCGGCAACATGAGGGCGCCGATTCCCCACGCGAATGGGAGCAGCAGAACGGCCGATCCGAGGTTATTCAAGACCGTTACGGCCGCGGAATCCGAATCGCGGAGCCGGCGGATCATCAGGGTCAGCAAACCGAAGAACAGTCCGGAGGCCAGGGCAATCGCCAGTCCGACGAGATCAGTCGAGGCATTGCCTGCAAAAATGACTGCAATTCCTCCCATCGCTAGAGCCAGAACCCAGACATCGCCGCTACGCGCCCGCTCCCGAAGCAGCCACGGCGACAGGGCAAAGATCCACAATGTGGAAGTGTATTGGAGAATGATCGCATTCGCGGCTACCGTCTTGGTATTGGCGATGACAAAAGAGGCCGTCATCAGGGTAAAGAAAACGACGCACCAGACCGCCGTCGCTCGAATCCCACGGAGCGACCCACCCTCGTTGCGCCGTCCCAGCGTCCGCCACTTACCCCGCGCAAGGGGTAGGAGGAAGAGCCCCGCGAACAAGGAGCGATAGAAGGCGATGGTCACGCCGTGCGGTCCGCGACCACCGTCGTTGATCAGCTTAATCAGCGCCCCGTTCAGGCTCCACAGGAGGGAAGCCAGCAGAAGGAAAGCGATGCCCCAGTGATACGCTCGCGCCGACGATGCCATTTCGATTCGCACGACTCCGCAACGCCGCAACCGCGATGCTCCCCCAGACTAAGGTCCGAGGCACGCATTCTCGCTCGGGCGACGTGATACGGCAAGCGGCTCACACATCTGCGACGAGCTGCGTGCGTTCCCGGGGGTGAAAGCGCTCTTGACACGCCGTTATGGCTCGTCTTCCAATACCGATGATCGCAGAACCGGACACACGGGACGCGCTGGGGACGGATCGTTGATTTACGACATCACGCCGCCGATCACGGGCGCTCTGGCCGTGTGGCCGGGTGACGCTCCACCCTCGCGTGAGGTGCTGTGCGACCTGAGGCGTGGGGACAGCGTGACCCTCTCCACGCTTCGTGCGACGGTGCACCTGGGCGCGCACGCCGACGCACCGAGCCACTACGGCCCCGAGGCGCCGGCCATCGACGCACGCAGCCTGGAATACTACCTGGGCCCATCCCAGGTCCTGCGTGTAAACGTCGCACGCAACACACGCATCACGCCGGAGGACTTGGCTGGACCGATTGAGGCCCCGCGCGTCCTGTTCGCGACAGGCACCTTCCCCGATCCGACGGCCTTCAATGAGGACTTTGCGGCCCTTTCGCCGCAGCTCGTGGATCTTCTGCACGAAGAGGGAGTGATTCTCGTCGGGATCGACACGCCGAGCGTCGATTTGTTCTCATCCAAGGACCTGCCCGCGCACCAGCGGTTCTTGCATCACGACATGGCCATTCTCGAAGGGCTCGTGTTGAGCGGCGTGCCCGACGGGCTTTACGAACTGATCGCCCTGCCGCTCAAACTCGTGGGGTTTGACGCCAGCCCGGTCCGGGCGATCCTTCGGACGATCGACCGTCAGACGAGCCGACCGAGGAGGGAGGGTCCGGGAGGGTCCCCGGGGCGGATGACTATTTGAGGGCGAACCAACTTTTTTTCTGTTTGGGCTTGCCCGCTTTCGTGGACTCCGCGGTAATTCTGGCGAGTAGTTCCGCATCGGATTTGCTCGGGTTCAGGCGTCGCAGCATTCGGAGTCGGTTCGCCGTATCCGGGTCCAAGTCGATCGATGCTACGACGGCCGCCGGTTGCGGCGCGGGAAGCTCCGGCGCAGTCCCCGCAAGGTCACGGGTGAATTTCTGCGGGGTGTTGGCGGCCTTTCGTTTCCGGCCGTTGGACGTGGATTTCTGTCTAGGCCCGGAATGGACCGCCGAGGGTTCCTCACGCTTTGCCGCCTCGACCTCGGCCCGCGCCGCCGCCAAGGCGTCGCGCATCGCCGAGGCCTGCGTATCCACCGGCTCCTCCGCGGCGCCCGGCTCGACGGGGGCGGTCTCGGCGGATGTGCGGGCTTCGGACGCATCCGGCGCTGCCGTGTTCCTTGCCGGGGGATCCGCTTGTTTCGATCGGCCCGTCGCTCGCGCTCCGGGTCCGGATTGCGGGGCAATCTTGTATTCGGCCCAGAACGCAGCCACCGCCGCCTGACTCGCTTGACGCTGCGCCAGGAGTGCTACGCCGTCCGGTGCGTTCGGCGAAGCAGTCGACTTGGCCTCGACCTCTTCCAGGAGTGTAAGGACTTCCTGCTCGCGCCGTTCGATGGCGGCTTGGCGCTCGGCGGCGGCCTTCTTTTCCTCGTCGAGTTGCACGGCCAGACGTTTCGCTTCGACGCGAGCGTCCTCGGCCGCGTGCATTTCCCGCGCGTGGGCCGCCTCGGCCTTTCCCAGCGATCCCGCGAGTTCTCGCTCTCGCGTCCGGGACAGCTCGATTTCAGTGCGTAGGGCGTTCGACTCTGCCCGGAGTTTCCCCAGCTCGCTCCAACGCGACTCGTCGACCTCGCCGACTACGCGGCGGGCCTTCTCCACGGCGGCCCGATCGTTGTGCAGGTTCTGCAGAGCCGCCTCGAGTTCACGCTGCTGGGCGTTCAGTTGCCCCTCACGCTCGGCCAGCGTCTTGGACCTCGCCTCCAGCTCCCCCTTCCGCTGATCGAGCGCTTCCGTCCACTCCTCGGCCGCTTGCCGGTCGCACTCCATCTGCTTCCGGGCGGCGAGAAGTTCCGCGTCCTTTTCGGCCCACACTCGGGCTTTCGACACGCTTTCGGCATCGAGTGATTTCCGCGCCGCGGCGAGTTGTTCGCGCTCGTGGAGCTGCGCTTGCCGATCGGCCTGCGCTCGACCATCGGCCTCGTTGAGCTTCGCCTCGCGGCTCTCCAACCGGCGGAGGGCTTCGGACAGCTCTTGCTCGCGCTTTTGATGCTCGCGTGCGGAGGTTTCCAGAGCCTGCTGCTTCGCGTCGAGTTCGTTCCGGCGGCCGTCGAGGCCCTCCGCGCGAGACGCCAAGGCCTGCGTCGCATCGGCAAGCTCGCGTTCGCGCCGTTCCAGTTCCTGCGCGGTCGCCTGATGCTCGGCGGCTTGCTTAGCGAACCGGGCCGCCGTCTGTTCAAGTTCCCGCTCTCGCTCGGCGAGGTCCTCCGCGTGTTTCTTCAGGCCCTGGGCCTCGTCCTCGGCGCGGCGCCGGCCCGCGTCGATTTCCGCTTGACGGGCTTTCACTTGCGTTTCGAGAGACGCAAGGTCCACCGTCCGTCTTTCCACTTCCGCCCAACGGGTCGCCAGCTTCTCGCCCTCAGCGGCGAGTGACCGCTGCGTTGCCTCCAGTTCCTGACCGCGCCGGGCGAGTTGTTGCTGCGTCTCTTGATTCGCTGACGACTGCGACGCGAGCTCGCTTTCGCGGCGGCTCAATTCGTCGCGAAAACGAGCCAGGTCCTGGTGGTCATGGTCGAACTTTTGGCGCTGCTCGGCGAATTCCTTCTGGGCTGCGTCCGAGGCGTTTCGTCGCTCTTCGAGTTCCCGTCGGATTCCCTCGAACCGGGCTTCAAGCTCGCCTTGTCGCTCATCGAGTTGTCGTGTTCGTTCTTCGAGCGAGGCCGCGGCTTGTTCATGGGCGGCGCCGGTCTGATTGAGGGAGTTCTCCCGCTCCTGCAACCGCCGCTCGCGCTGTTCACATTCCGAGAGGCGGGCCTCAAGTTCCTCCTTGAAGTGCGCCAGTTCGGCTCGGCCCTGCTCTAGGGCCGTTTGTTCGCGAGCGAGTTGCTCGGCGCGCTGCTCGATATCGCGGGCCCGCGAGGACGTACGTTCCTCCGCCATCGCGGTCTCGCGGCTCATGAGCTTGCGACGGTCCTCGGACCATGTGTTAACCTGCGTCTCGTACTCACCGAGACCTTTTTCAAAGGACTCGATCGCACCTTCCAAGGCCGTCCACACGTCGTCCTGCGCGTTGGATTTACCCATGATCGCGTTGCTCATTGTTTTTGGACAAGAGAAGTTCGCGGGTCGCCGGACAAAGCGACCGATCTTCGCGGCACACGTCCGCCACAGTCGAGTCAACGTAAAAACCCCCCCAAGTCTACATTTCACCAAGGATCGGCAGGCGGCCCTCGGATCGCACGTCACCCGTCGTCCGCTAAGAGTGCCTCCTGAAACCCCCTCACCCTACCCTCTCCCCCAGCGGGGGAGAGGGGTCCTGGGGATGCACTCTACGTACGACGCGCTCGCCGCGATCCGATACGGCACTCGGATCTCCGTCGACGAAGGGGAGCGATAACCGCCGCCGCACGTCGTGACGCCTTTCGCCGACGGACCGTATCGTACGCTTAACTCGCTTCCGCGATGTTCCTCGACGCCTCGGCTCTTGGAACTTCAGCGATCGTCCGCTCTGCACCCGGTCCGACCATGGCCGGACCGTCTGTGCGCAGCGTTCGGCGGGCGACGGAGCGTCTTTTGGGGGAACGGTTGAATTGATCGTCGAGCCATCCATCGAATCGGAAACCGCGGCCCCTGAGCCGAGTCGCGTCCAGCAGCTCGCTCGCCAGGCGGTCCAAGCCCTGCGCGCCGCGCAGGAACACGTGCGTCTCGACGCCGAAAGCGTACGGACGGAGCGGGAGCGGATCGTCCGGGAACGCGAGCGGCTCACCCAAAGCGAGACCCAGCTTGCGGAGCAGCGCCTCGAGTTTGAAACCCAGCTTGCCGACATCGTGAAGATGACCGCGGACATCGAACGGCAGACGGCCGACGTCGATGCGTCCCGCAAGCAACTCGAGGACGACGCCCAGGCGCTGACCCAACGGCAGGAGGAGTGCAAGGCCGGCCAGGCACGCCTTGCCGAACAGGAACAACGCCAAGCCGCCGCCGCCAAGATCCTCGCCGAGCGTGAAAACGGGTTGGCCCAGGCGGAACGCGAGCTGGAAAACCATCTCCGCTCGCTCGAACCTCGCAAGCGGCAGTTGGAACAACAGGAACAAGAGTTGATCGCCCAACGACGACAGGTTGACGCCCAAGCCGCCGAGCTTGACGAGACCCGCAAAACCCTCGCGGCGATGCAGGCCCAACTCACCCGCGACCATCAGGAGATCGCCGTCCAGCGCGATGAGTTGCTGGAACGGCTCGGCAGCGCCGCCCGTGTCACCCCCGCGCCGGCGGAGTCCCGGCGCGCCGGGATCGCCGGAGAGCCGGTCTCCGCCCACGCTACGCCGGTACGGGGGCCGAAGCCCGCCGCCGTCCAGACCGACGATCAGTTTCGCAAGCTGCGGCGGGACGCCAAGCGCAAAGCCATCGGAGTCTAAACGGATTACCCAACAACGTTCCCCGAACGGAGTAGGACTATGGCCTTACGACTTTTCGCTCGAAAAAAGCCCGCCGACCGCCAAGCACGGCGCAGCGGGAGCGTGCCCGTGGAACCCTCCTTTGAATCGCAAGGCGTCAAGTATCAGCCCGCGCCCTATGAGAGCACGGAGGCCGACGAACTGAGACGCAATTTTCAGCAAGGCCGATTCGCCATGATCCTGCGCGAGGAGGCCAAGTGGCGTTCGCAGCCGGGTGGAACGGAGGTTATCGAGAAGTCCAAACGTGAGCTTGAGCAACGAATGGCCCTCGTCCCCGCGGGCGGCGTGGCGATCTCCCAGACGCTCACCGCCGAGCCCGGCTCGGAGGAGGAGGAGGTCGTCGTCGAACCCTTCCTGCTCGACGTCCACACCGTCACCAACGCCCGCTATCAGAGATTTGTCGACGCCGGCGGCTACGACGCCCTGGAATACTGGCCTGAAGAGATCTGGCCGCACTTGATCGAACTCAAGGACCTCACCGCCCAGCCCGGTCCGCGCCTCTGGCGGCAAGGGCGACACGATTCCCGCTTTGCCGATCATCCGGTGGTGGGGGTGAGTTGGTACGAAGCTCAGGCGTTCGCCCTGTGGATCGGCCAGCGGCTCGCCACCGAGGCCGAGTGGGAGATGGCCGCTTCCTGGCACCTCAACAGCTCCACGAACATGATGCGCCGCTTCCCGTGGGGCGACGCGATGGACAACAAGCGGTGCAACATCTGGTCCTCACGTAAGGGAACGACCGTGCCGGTGTCCGTCTACCCGAACGGCGCGGCGCCCAATCACGTGCTCCAACTGGTCGGCAACGTCTGGGAATGGACGGACACGGAGTACGCGGTCAACGACGACCGCGGCCGGCCCATCGTGGGGGAAATGCCCATGCACGTCGTCCGTGGCGGGGCCTTCGACACCTATTTTGAGGCCCAGACGACGGCCCATTTCCGAACCGGACAGATCGCCCTCGCACGAACCCACAACACCGGGTTCCGATGTGCGATGGACCTGAGCGAGGCGAGCTGGATTAACGGAGCCTGATTCCACACAAAGAGAGGGTGACTGTTATGGCGACGATGACCTTACCGAGGAAAGCGACGCTGCCCTGTTTGATCTGCGAAACGCAGAATCAGATGGAGGCCCTGGTTTGCAGCACGTGCGGGGCGCCGATGGCCCTCATCCAAGAGGCCGTCGCCCAGGACCGCGACCCCTGCATCGTCACCGTCGTCGGCGACAGCAACGTCGGCAAGACGGTCTACCTCGGCATGTTGCTGGACATGCTCTCCAAACGGGCTGAGGATTTTGAGGCCGTCCCCAAGGGCGCCTACTCCGTCAACCTCCAGCACACCGTGATCAGCTACCTGAGCGCGCGGCAGTTCCCGCCCAAGACGGCCACGGAGGTCGATGATTGGCACTGGGCCTACTACCAAGTCTCGCGTCACAAACGCGGGGCGAAGATTTACGATCTGGTCCTGCCCGACATGGCCGGTGAAGCCATCGCCGCCGAAGTCGCCAACCCCAAGACCTTCAAGGTCATCCGCTCGCTTCTGGAAAAGAGCGCCGGGGCGATTCTCCTCGTGGACGGGGCCCTCGCCGCCGCCGGCTCGCCGCAACCCGACTTCTTCGCCCTGAAGTTGATGACCTACCTCGACGGCGTCATCGCCTCCAAACACATGCAGCGGCTCGACACGCCGGTCGCCGTCGTCCTCTCCAAGGCCGACTATTGCCCGGATTGTTTCGATGATCCTCGCGGCTTCGCCCAGACGAACCTCAACCGCCTGTGGAACATTTGCGAAAGCCGCTTCACCCACTTTGAGTTCTTCGCGGCCAGCGTGGTCGGGGCCCTCGGATTCGGTTCCGACGAGTCGCAGAACGTCGTCCCCTATCCGCTGCACATCGCTCCCCACGGCATCCTCGAACCGTTCGAATGGGTGCTCTCGAAGCTGTAATGGGCTCGGGGACCGGCGAGACCATGACCGTGGCCTACCTTACCTGCGACCAGGCGATCTTCACGTCCATCCGCGGGGCGATGGGGGAGGGGTATCGCATCGTTGCCGCGAGCCGCGGCCTGCGGCCCGAGGAAAAGCAGGCCGTCACCCGCCTCTCGCCCTCGCACGAGGCGCTCTGTTGGCAGCCCGGCGCGGGGGGGGATGCCGACCCCGCCTTCGCCGCGGCGTTCTACCCGCTTCCCACCGGGCGACTGTGCGTCGCGTATTCCTGCTACGCCGGCGCGGAGCACACCGCTCGCGGAGGCCATCGCGTCTATACACACAACCTCGTCTTTGAGGAACGCGACTTTCCATCGTGTGAGTTCAACCCCTTCCGCGTCATCCGCGCGATGATCGCCGCCGGTTTGACCGTCCCGGACCTCGCGCCCGGCGCCGTGCTGCCCGAGGTTCGACTTCCGATCGACGCCGGCGGTCCACCTTCCACCGCATCGTTTGCCGTAGCCGTGGATTCGCCGCATCGACGCTGCGCCCTGCAAGGCTTGTTTGATGAGCGAACGCTCGTGGTTCCGCTCCAAACCGGTTGGGTCGAGACTGCCGAAGCCCTGATTCTGGGGATTCCTGGTCCGATGAGATCGAAGGTCTCCCTGGGCGCGGGCCTGCGATACTCCGTCGGTCGATGCCACCGCCTGCACGTGTTCTGCGACGAGAAAGGGGCGGCGCGTTCCCGCATCGTCGGCCAGGCCGTCGAGTACCTCGATCCGATGGTCGCGCTGCCGGACGCACCGACTTGCGCATGGCTCGCCTTCGTCGATCGACATTGGATCCGGGCCGATGGGGCCGCTCTGAGCCGTCGCACGTCGCGCCCGTTCACCGACGTCGGCGCGGCCGCGCGCGAACGGATCGGCAATCTCTACAACGCCATTGACGCTGTCCCGCAAACGTCAATCCTCGATCTCCTGACTCTCGCGGTCAGCCATCTCGGCGCCTGCTCTTCGGGAGTGGAAGACGACATCCGCAAGGAGCTGCTCGCGGGAACCCACCAGACTCTACTTAGACGCCTGGCGATCGTCCGCTGGGCCGACGCCCGAACGTTCTGGCCGAGACTTGTCGCCCTCTGGCGACGGAAGGACGCCGCTTTCGCTCAGCCGTTGATTGACGCGACGCTACGTGCACTCATGCGAGAAGACGCATTGGTCGCCGCCGAGGCCGCCCTCGACGTGGCCTCCGACCTGCCGCCCGGTCTCAACCAGGACCACCACACGCGGCTGCTCGGTGAGGTCCTGGATCGCTTAGCTTCCCACCGTCCATCCGACGCGGACGCCGCGAGGCTCGCCGCCTTGTGCGCTCGCTGGCAGACTCTGCGGCCGCTCGACCCCGGGCTCCTGGAGCTGCTCGGATGGGACTCACTCGTTCCATCCGCCGGCCCGGCGTCCGCCTAACTCGGGTGCGTCCCGTCCTCAAGACAACCGATCCCTCGCGCGTTAGCATGTACCGAATGGATGTGCCACTGCTCTGTGAGCAGTGCAAGCAGGCAACGGCTCAGTATGTTCGACGAGGCCGCCGATGCATGACCAACTGATTGAATGCGTTCCCAACTTCAGCGAAGGCCGCGACCCTACGGTCATTAAACAGATCACCGACCAGATCGAGACCGTGGACGGCGTCCAGCTTCTCGACGTCGATCCGGGCCGGGCGACGAACCGCACCGTGGTCACCTTCGTCGGCCCGCCCGGACCCGTGATCGAAGCCGCCTTCCGCGCCGCCAGGAAGGCCTCGGAGCTGATCGACATGGGCAAACACCGCGGCGAACACCCTCGATTCGGCGCCACCGACGTCTGCCCGCTCGTCCCTGTCGCCAACCTTACCATGGAAGAAACGGTCGTCTATGCGCGGCGTTTGGGGGAAAGGATCGGCAAGGAACTGGGCATTCCCGTATATTGCTATGAGCACGCCGCGTTCAGTGATGCACGCCGCAACCTCGCTGCCGTCCGCTCCGGCGAATACGAGGGACTGAAAGACAAACTCACTCGACCGGAGTGGAAACCGGACTTCGGTCCGGCGGCCTTCCATGCGAAGTCGGGCGCGACGGCGGTGGGCGCCCGCGATTTCCTCGTCGCCTACAACGTCAATTTGAATACCACTTCCACCCGCCGTGCCAACGCGATCGCCTTCGATATCCGCGAAAAGGGTCGTCCCCAGCGAGAGGGAAATGCCGTCACGGGGAAAATCGTCCGCGATGAGCACGGCAATTCCGTGACAACGCCCGGCACTCTCAAGTGCGTCAAAGCCATTGGATGGTATATCGAGGAATACGGCATTGCGCAGATTTCCATTAACCTGACCAACCTCAGTGTGACGCCGCTGCATATTGCCTTCGATGAATGCTGTAAGAAAGCCGACGCACGCGGCATCCGTGTCACCGGCTCGGAACTGGTCGGGTTGGTTCCCCTCAAAGCCATGCTCGACGCGGGGCGGTATTTCCTCAAGAAACAGCAACGCTCCGTCGGCGTCTCAGACAAGGAACTGCTGAAGATCGCGATTAAATCCCTAGGACTGAATGACCTCTATCCGTTCAAGCCCGAAGAAAAGATCATCGAATACGCCATTGCCGCGCGAGCCAAGAAAATGAAACGGCTGGTCGATATGACCGTCGCCGACTTCGTGGAAGAGACGGCCTCTGAGTCACCCGCCCCTGGCGGCGGCTCAATCTCGGCGGCGGTGGGGGCGCTCGGTGCGGCGTTGGCCGCCATGGTAGCCAATCTCTCCGCCCACAAACGCGGATGGGATGAACGCTCGGAGGAGTTCTCCGACTGGGCTGAAAAGGGGAAACAATACTATGTGGAGTTGCTTCACCTGATCGACGAAGACACTGCGGCCTTCAATGCCGTCATGGCCGCCTATGGATTGCCCCAGAGTAGTGACTCCCAGAAGACTACGAGAAAGCAAGCGATCCAAGAGGCCACCAAGCACGCCATTGAAGTTCCATTACGAGTCATGGAAACCGCACTGGGCTCGATGGAAGTCATCAAGGCTATGGCCGAATGCGGCAATCCCAATTCCGTCTCCGACGCCGGCGTCGCCGCCCTCTGCGCCCGAACCGCCGTGCTCGGTGCATTCCTGAATGTGAAGATCAACACGGGGGCCCTCGATGATAAGGAGTGCGTGTGCACCGTCCTGTCTAGCGGTGAGAAGCTCCAGGCGCAAGCCACGGCCAAAGAGCGCGAAATCCTGGAGGCGGTGGGGCGCAAACTCTGAAGCACCGGACGGACCCTGCGGCCCGGCAGTCGCTACGACTCCCATTTTCACGAAGCGCGAGAGGGATCAGTCGGCCTCGGACATCTCGTGCTCGCAGAAGGCCTCGGGCAGGTAGTCGATCACGTCGAGCGCGGTCATGGACCATCGGCCCAGCTCCTCCGCGGCGTAGTCGCCGGCGAGCCCGTGAAGGTAGACGCCGAGGATGGCGGCCTCAAAGGGGTCCATCTTCTGGCCGATGAGGGCGGCGATCACGCCGGTCAGCACATCGCCCGTGCCGCCCGTCGCCATGCCCGCGTTGCCGGTCTCGTTGGTATAGATGCGGTCGCCGTTGGTGACGATCGTCCCTCGGCCCTTCAGCACCACCGTGCATCCGTAGGCTTCCACCAGCGCACACGCCGCCGCACGACGCGCGGTGAGTGAACTGTCGATGGTCCGATCGATCCCCCGAGCCGAGAGAAGTCGGCTCGCTTCGCCCGGATGCGGCGTCAGGACGACTCGCCGCGGGTCGGGGATGTCAAACTGTGGCACCGTGGCGAGCAGGTTCAGTCCGTCGGCGTCGATCACGATGGGCCCGCGAAAACCGGCCGAGAATTCGACAAGCACGGATGCGGCCAGCGAATCGCCCAGTCCGGGACCGATGGCGATAACGTCGCCATGGTACTCGGTCGTCGCCCGCACCAACGCGGCCGCGTCGGTCGGCAGACGGCGCACGGTCGCGCAGGGAGCGAGCACGGCGACCGATGCGCGGATCGCCTCCGGGACAAGCAGTTGAACCAGCCCCGCGCCGCTACGAAAGGCGGCATTGGCCGCAAGCGCCGGGGCGCCGACCATGCACACGTCGTTGCAACATCCGCCGATGATGATGATCCGCCCCACGTCGCCCTTGTGGGCGTCGTCACGCCGCTGAGGGGCCGCGGCGATCTCGTGGGTCACGATCAATTCAGACGGCATCGTCGCACCTCGTACCCCTCTCCCTCGCCGGGAGAGGGGTTGGGGTGAGGGTCGTCGTCGCGACCCCCTCACCCTACCCTCTCCCCCGAAGCGGGGGAGAGGGAATCCAAGCAGATTTTACGTCTTCGGCGCTTGGCAACGTCGATTCATCCGCGAGGCCGCGTACCCCGCCCCGAAACCGTTGTCGATGTTCACGACCGTCACGCCCGAGGCGCAACTGTTGAGCATCGCCAGCAACGCGGCCACCCCGCCGAAGCTCGCTCCGTACCCGACGCTGGTGGGCACGGCGATCACGGGACAATCCACCAACCCGCCCACCACGCTGGCCAGCGCCCCTTCCATACCGGCTACGACGATCGCCACGCTCGCCGATTGCAGAGCCGCCGCCTGGGCGAGCACGCGATGAATCCCCGCGACCCCCACGTCGTAGAACGTGGCCGTCGTCTGGTCCATGATCTCGCACGTGACCCGCGCTTCTTCCGCCACGGGTAGGTCGCTGGTGCCCGCGCAAACCACGGCGATGGTGCCGGTGGATGGCGCCTTCTCTCTCTGCCGAAGCGTGATCGTCCGCGGGGTCTCGTGATAAATTGCGGCGGCGTGCGTTTCGGCCACGGCGTCGAACGCGGGCCGATCGGCCCGCGTGGCGATGACGTTCACGCCGGACCGGGCACACGCCGTGAAGATTTCCGCAACTTGGGAGGTTGATTTCCCCTCGCAGTAGATAACCTCCGGGAAACCGCAACGGATGGAGCGATGGTGATCGACCTTGGCGAAACCCAGGTCCTCGAAGGGCATGGCCCGTAGCCGGGCGACGGCGGCGTCGATCGTCTGTCGCCCCGTTCGCACCGATTCCAACAGTTCACGAAGCGAGGATTCGGTCATGGTGGAAAGAGGTTATCGCGGACGTCTCGAATCCACAACCGCTCGATCAGAGCCGCGACCGTCAGGGAGCGGACCCATCCGAAGTTCCGCCGCTGTCACGTTGCAGGTCGGCGCGGGGGTCGAAGTCGCGTCCGTTGATCTGCCCGTTCATCTCGAACAGCTCTCGTCTCAAGTCAGCGGCTTCCCGGTGTAGACGGGCGTGCCACGGACCGCTTGCGGGTGGTGGCACGGGCCTCACGAGTCGGGCGATCGACTCGGCGCTTCGCTTTGGCTTCGACGCCGAGCGAGCCCTGGGTAGCGGCGATCTAGTTCGTCGGCGTACGCTTTGAAGGCTTTCACGGCTTGCAAGAACCCCGAGACTTCCGACTGCGCGCCTTCGCCCACGTCAAAGCCATGAGCTACATTGAGCAACTTGCGCACCGTGCCTTCGGCTCGATTGTCGAAGAGGACTACGCTCCAGTCTTGATTGTTACCCAATGGGCTCCCGAGTCCTATTTCTTGGTGTTCGAGCCCCATTTTGATCGACGCACGAACATCGGCATCGAGTTTTTTCCAACCAAACGCATTGCGGACATCCCGACACGAGAAAACGCAGAGACCTTCCGACCGCACGCGCTGAACCAACTCATCTCGTTTCATGGCGTTCCGACTTCAAGCACAGGTACGTCGGGCGACGACCCGACTAGATATCATTCCATTGTATTGGGCTCGATGGTGCGGAGTCTACCGGATAGGTTCGGGGGAAGCGAACCACGGTCGTGCTCGTCGATCAAACCTTCACCCACAATCGCCCCTCACAGAGCGGGATTCGATGCTTGCGGTTCCTCCACTTAATGTTCTGGTCTCGCGTAGGCGTCTACATCGAGTCCCGCCACGTCGCCCGCTTGGAGTTGATGATACCCCAGCCCCGCGATCATGGCGGCGTTGTCGGTGCAGTAGGCCATTTTCGCAGCGCGGAAGGCAAGTTGTCGCTCGAAGCAGGCGGCTTCAAGGGCGGAACGCAAGGGTCTATTGGCCGCAACTCCGCCGCCGAGGACGACTGTGCCAGGGCCGGTTCGGGTCACGGCCAGCATCGTCTTTCGCACCAACACGTCGATGACGGCCTGTTGGAAGCTCGCGGCGATATCGGCGATGTCGCGGGGCGAGAGTTTTTCGAGACCGCCGCTGACCCGCCCGTGGCCGTGGACGTGGTAGAGCACCGCAGTCTTGACCCCGGAGAAGGAAAAGTCGAGGGAATCCGTTGAGAGCATCGTTCGAGGAAAGTCGATCGCCCTGGGGTTGCCGTCGCGGGCGACCTTTTCGATCAGCGGCCCGCCGGGATAGCCCAAGCCCAGGATCGTTGCGACTTTGTCGAAGGCCTCTCCCGCGGCGTCATCCGTCGTCGCCCCGAGCCGTTCGATCGAGGTGGGGGCGTGGATGAAGAACAGCGACGTATGCCCGCCCGAGACGATCAGCCCCACGGCGGGCCAGGGCGGTTCGTCCAGCCCGATCGCCGGGCTGTAGGCGTGGGCGCGGATGTGGTCCACCGCGATCAAGGGTTTGCCCCACGCCCAACTGAGGGTTTTGGCCGCCGTGACCCCGATGAGCAGCGCCCCGACCAACCCCGGACGGTTCGTCACCGCAATCGCGTCGATGTCATCGTTTGTCACCTTGGCGACGGCCATCGCCTCTTCGATCACCGCGTCGAGCCGTTCGATATGCGCCCGCGAAGCGATCTCCGGCACCACCCCGCCGTACTTGGCATGCAAATCCACCTGCGACGCGACGATGTTGCTGCGCACGTCCACCCCGTCCACGACCACCGCGGCCGAAGTCTCGTCACAGGAGGTTTCGACACCAAGAACGACGGTCATGGCAGCTTCACCAGTGCATTCCGGCGAGTTGGTGAACGCCTGATTCCACCGAGCCCCCCGGGTGAACCCCTACGAAGCCTCCTGCAACACTCTTCGCAGCCCCAGTTCGATAATCCGCGCTCGACTGAGCTTCAGGCGTTTGGCCAGGGCGTCGGTTTTGCGCAGAAGTCCGCGTTCGACGCTGAGCGAGATGATCTGTGCGCCGCGTCCGCGGGTTGGGCGGCCGCGTTTCCGCTTGGCCGCCGCCCAACGTCGCCTTGCGGCGACGTCGAGGGGGCGGAACTCATCGACGATGAACTCGCGGTCAAACTCGGCCGTCGCCTTCGCAAGCTCATCGGCATCAAGCATGGTGACGGGTTTTCGCTTCGCAGGTCTCATGGCTTTCCACCTTTTCGGTAACTACGCTTCTCTCGCTCCGTCTGCCCTTCGGCACACCGTGGACGGATACGCCGGTCATCGGGCGCGGTCAATGCTCTTTCCCTTGGTACTCCCGGGTGTCGGTTTTCACGCGGATTTTGTCGCCGTTCTTGATGAACAGGGGCACGTGGATGGTGATGCCGCTGGCGAGCTTGGCCTCCTTGTAGATGTTGCTGCCGCTGCTGCCGTGCTCGCTCGGGGCGGTATCGGTCACCTCCAAGACGACCACCGGCGGGAGTTGGACCATCACCGGCTGACCTTCGATGGCCAGGACGCGATAGCTCTCGCCCTCGGCCAGGAAATCGGCCTCGCGGCCCACGGCCTCCGTCGAGATGGAATATTGCTCGAACGACTCCGTATCCATGAACACGCGATCCTTGCCGGCCGCGTACAGATATTGCATCGTTCGCACGTCCGTGGGCACCTCGTCGATCTTCCCGAACTCGTCCAGGGAGTGTTCGCCGGTATTGCCGCTTTTGAGCGAGCGGACTTTCAGGTGTACGGTGGGCCGCTGCTTGCCTGATTGCGAGACGGAAAAGTCCAGCAGCGTGAAGAGTTGGCCTTCGTGGCGAAACACCATTCCCCGACGAAGATCGTGCGTCGATGACATCGCTCACCTCCCAACATGGAACCTGACTCGAAACGGGATTGTACAAAAAGGGCGGCGTCCGATCAACGCCGTCCACCCCGGTGCGGGGAAAGGACATCGGCCGTAGCGGAGTGATGCACCTTCGGAAGGCGTCCGGGCCTACTTGGACAGCAGCCGGCTGAAGAGGCCTTTGCGTGCTTCCTTTTCGGGGGGCTTCACGGCCGGTCCCGTGACGATCTTGCGGGCCATTTTGCGGATGGCGGCCCGCACCGGGCTGTTGCGGTCCAAGGCGGCGATGGGCCGGCCGAAGTCGATCGACCGGGCGACGAACTGATAATCGTTGGGAATGATCGCGAAGACCGGCTTCTTCAGCGTCTCCTCGACATCGCGTTCCGTGAGTCGTCCGGACTTTCCGTCGCTGCGATTGATGACCACCTCGATCCGCTCCTCCGGGACGCCCATTCGAGTCAGCGTCTCGAAGAGGCGTTTGGCGTTGCGCAGGCTGGGCACCTGAAGCTGACAGACGATGAGGATCAAGTCGGCCTGCCCCATGGCCGCGATGGTTTGGATGTCGAATCGACCCGGTACGTCGATCACCACGTTCTCGTACACCAGGGCCATGAGCTCAATCACCCGGTGAATGACTTCCGGGGTGATGGCTTCATGCTGTTCGATCGTCTCGGGGCGCGATAACAGCGCGACCTTGCACGGCAAGGTGGTGACGGTCGTCGCGAGAATGGAACGATCCAGCTCGTTGCCGGACTCCGCGAGGTCGTAAATGGTGTATCGCGGTTCGCAGTCGAAGTTGAGGGCTACGTCGCCGAACTGAAGGTCGAGGTCGACCAAGGCGCAGTCCCGATCCGCGAGGTTGCCGATTTCCAAGGCCAGATTGCAGGCGATCGAGGTGGTGCCGGCCCCGCCGCTTGATCCGACGACGCAGATGCAGCGGCTCTTCGTGTTGGACAACAGCCGGCGACTCGCCACTCGGGCGACCGCGTTGGCCAGGTCGCTGTGGTCGATCGGCTCACAGACGAACTGATCGCAACCCGCCCGCATGGGCGCCAGGATCGCCTCGGGGTCGGTCTGGTGGCTCACCGCGATCAGGGCCAACTCCGGGTATTTCGTGGAGACGTGGTCGATGACCTCCACGACCGCCGGGGCGTTGGGGTCGAGGTGGAAGAAAATGAGGTTGACGGTGGCCTGATGGAGCGTCTTGGCCAGGGCCTCCGCGCTTCCGACCTCCGCGACGAGCCGCACGAAGTTCAGGGCCGTGACCTGGGCCTGCAAGGGTTTGGACGACTCCGGCTCCGTGTTATAGATGCAAACGTGCAGTAAATTGCTCATAGATATCCCGTGCGGTCGATCCGCGTCGGTCGGCGTCGCTCCGTACCTCCCCTACTATCGGCCCGGCGGGTGCGCGAGTTCTCGTTTCGACCGCCGGGTCGCCGGCAGCTTCCGCGCGCATCGCAGCCGCTCGTTTCCGATAATAACCTTCGATCAGAACTCCTTCTCACTTTTCGGGCTGGGTGCCCCACCGCTTGCGGTGGGGGACTGATGTTCAACTCCGTGATCGTCCCATGAGTTCCCGGAGGCCTGGCGCGCCGGGATACTCTGCCCAGTCGGTCCCCCAGCCCAAGGGCTGGGGGACCCGAGCTTTCCAACCCGGTGCGTCAGGCGAACGACGGCTCGGAGGACGAAGGCATGGACGACTTTTTCACCATCCGCTCGAGGGCGTTGAGGACCTCATCGTCGAACTCGCCGGGAGTGCCCTTGCGAAGCTCCAACAGAGCCCGGGCGGACGAACTCTTCGGCTCGCTCGAATCGCCGACCGTCAAGGCGTCGTACGCCCGCACCGCGCGGATGATCCTCGCCCCCAACGGCATCTCCCCGCACTCCACCTCATCCTCCATGGCCAACCCGTCCCGCGCCGGATCATCCTGGCTCATCAGCAGCGGAACGGCGCCGTGCAGCACCGAACCGAGGGAGTGCACCAGGTCCATGCCCAGGAAGGTGTGCTTGTCCGATCGGGTCGGGTCGGCTTCGAGGGTATCGACGGCCTTGCTGATGAGCTTGGTGGTGATCTCCACGTTCCCCAGGTCGTGCAGCAACGCGCCCACCCGGATGTCATCGGTCTGCTTGCGGGAGAGCCGCATCTCCTCCGCAACCATCTGGCACATTTCGGCGACGCGGACGGACTTGGCCTTGATCTTCGGATGTCCGCTCTGCAGATACTTCGAGAGAACTTCGACGACGCCGACATAGGCTTCGTGCAGTTCGTCAACCTTCGCCGCCCGCTCGTCGCACAGCGTCCCCACCAGGATCGCGGTCAGACCGAGAACCGCCGCCCACACGGTCAGGGCCAGACCGACCATGAGGGGATTCGTAAAGGTCGCGAATCCCGACGTGTCCGACGTCGTGGCGATCGTCACCGATAGGACGCAGAACAACGCCAGCACGCCGGCGCTGGTGCGGCCGAGGTAGTACCCGCTCAACACAATGGGCAGGAAGAACAGGTTCAAGGCGACGATCTTGTGTCCGCCCATTTGATAGAGCAGGTAGGTCATGCCCAGCGTCACAATGATGAGCATGATCTCGAATACGCCGCGGTCTTTGGTCAACTTCGCACTCATAGATTCAACTCCTCGTAGTCCGAACCCCAAGCGCCAGCGCGGGGTCTTGGCCCGTCGCTCGCGCTCCGGGTTCGGATCATTCGTCGTCCGCGAACGCCGATGCCACGAGGCATTCCTTCTCGGCGTTGTACTCCGCTTCCTGGGCCGCCTCGGCCGGCGGCGGTTCGGGTCGCGGTTCTGGCGGCGCGACGTTCGCGTAACGCCGGGCGATGTCACGGAACTGGCCCTCGATCGCCAGCCACACCGCCACCAAATCGGGGTCGAACTGCGTGCCCGCCGCCTTGCGGATGATGGCGACGCACTCCTCGTGCTTCCGCGGGCCCTTGTAGACGCGGCGGGACGACAGCGCGTCGTAGACGTCCACGATGGCCACGATCCGCGCCGCCAGCGGAATCTCCTCGCCCTTAAGTCCGCGCGGATAGCCCCCCCCATCCCAGCGCTCATGATGGGCGAAGGCGATCTCTCGGGCCATTTGCAGGAAGTTGGAGCTTCCCAAGCGCTGCTCGATTTCGCGGAGACACTCCCCGCCCATCACGGCGTGCTCCTGAATCCGCGCCCGCTCATCCGCCGTCAAGGGTCCGGGCTTGAGCAGGATGCGGTCCTCGATGCCGACCTTGCCGATGTCGTGCAACGCGGAACTGATTCCGATCAAACGCACGAACGCGGGCGTGACCCGCTCGCTGAACTTGGGATGATTGCGGAGGACGGAGGCGAGCGTGGTGGAGTACACCGAAATGCGCTCCAGGTGGTCGCCCGTCTCCGGATCGCGCGAATCCGCGAGTTTGGCGAGACCGAAGATCACCGCGTCGCGGGTGCGGAGCAGCTTCTGACGCTGTTGCAGGCCCTCCGCCGCCGATCGCGCCCGTTCATGCTCCGAGTCGTCGTGGAAGCGGGCCAGGACCATGTAACTCGAAATGCTCAGCAGCACGCTCGTCCACAGCCAGGTCAACCCGCCGATGGCCGCGCGCGACGAAAGGATCGCCGTCGTCCGGGCCTCGACCGCCGCCCGCGGACAGTGAACGATCAGGTGTCCGCTCAGGTTCTTGAGCGGATACGCGACGGCGAGTTGAGCTCCACCGGGTCCCTCGAACGCCCCGCGCGCGTGTGGGGGGCCGTCAACGACCGGGCCCAACTCGGCCGTCCAGGGCAGGTGTGTGCCGGCTGTCAACTCCCGTCCGCCCAACGGGGCGGCGGCAGGTTCGTTGAACAACACGGTCCAGCTTGGATCGACGATGCACACACCGGTGGCTTGAGAAACGGCCGACGCCGCCAGCCGTCGAAGTCGGACCACCTCCAAGGTCTCCCCCTCCGAGAAACTGAGCGGTGTGTCATTCAGGTAGGAGAGGACGCGCTGGGCGCTTTCGTCGAGTTCGACCCAGGTTTGCTCCACCGCTTCAGTGCGTGTCGAGGACACCACGAAATGATGTTGCATCCACAGCCCGACGCCGAGACAGCCGGCTTGGGCAAGGATCACGAGACAGACGTGCTTGATTCGTTCGCTCACTGGGTCGCAGCCGCCAAACCACGGGCGATGGCGCTTGCGTCTCGTCGATCCGCAAGCGCACGCGCCGATATCGGACGATCCGATGGACCGTGCCTAACCCAAGGTTCGGAAGGATCACACGACGACTTGACTAGTGGGTGACGATGTGGCACGGGCTTCCAGCCCGTGAGACACCGGCAGGATGCCGGTGCCACACATTTCACGGCCTCTTTGGACCGAGAACCTACCTCCCCGCCCGCCAGGCCGCGAGTCTAAGGATAATCCCCGAGGCGCGATCACGAATGGCGGCGAAATCTCTGCGGGCAAGGTCCGCCGGTTCAAAGAGCGGCCTCACGAACCCCACCCCGGCGCAGCCGGCACTCAAGAAATCGACGAAGTTCTCCGTGGTCACGCCCGCCGTCGGGAAGAGCCGCAGATGCGGCAGCGGATCGCGGACGGCGTCGATGAACGCCACCCCGCCGGCCGGCGCCGGGAACACCTTGACGAAATCCGCTCCCAGGCGGTGCGCCGTTTCCATTTCCGTGGGCGTGTACGCACCGGGGATGCTCACGGCATCCAGCGCCGCGGCTTCGGCCACAATCGTCGGATCACAGATCGGCGACACCAGGAACCGCGCCCCGGCCGCGACGGCTCGGCGAGCCTGCTCGACCGTCAGCACCGTCCCAGCCCCGACCAGCAGATCGGAACGTCGCGCGAACTCCGCGATCAACGCCATCGCCCCCGGCGTGGTAAGCGTGAACTCCACCACTCGAAAGCCGCCTTCGACGGCCGCCCGCATGGCCTCACCGGCTACACGTTGGTCGTTCGTCCGGATAATCGCGCTGAGTTGCTCGCGTTCGATGGCCGCCGCCGTGTCTCGTCGTCCGGTCTGCCCCATGCACCCAAACTCCCCCCGTCGCATGGACGGTCAAGTGCAGTACCGCGGCGTCGACTTTATCGGCACCCGCAGTCACCCGCCGACGAATTGTGGACTATCGGGCGGCAAAAGGAAAGCATCTGGCCGCGGAGGTTCGACCCCGGCCCCATGACCCAACGCCTTTCTTGTGGTAGAATGTGCGCATTGTCTTTGGATGATGTCTCGGGGGTCAGCCTGCCGCAGTCCCCGAGGCGAAGGAATGTGGATCGACTTTATGAGCAATCGAACTTCCGCCGTTACCATCGGCTTGATCGTGTTGATGGGCTTGGCCCTCTACACCGTCTGCCGAAAGCCGGGCCCGCCGCCGTCCGTCTCTCAAACCGCTTCCCCGCCCGCAACCGGTGCGAAGCGTCCCGCCGCCGCACCCAACGCCCCGGCGATCGATGAGAAGGCGGCGAACGCCATCGCCGACTTGGTCGCCCGTTGGGACCAGTTGCAGTCGTTCTCCGCCGCCGTGGCGACGGACTTGCCCCAAGGCGCCGGGAAGCCGGGACTGACCAAGGGCAAGGGAACGTATGAATGCGCCAAGCGTGGCGACAAACTCCTGATCCGGTTTGGACTGGTGAACAACGTTTGGGTCGAGACCGGCGATGCAAAGCGCGTCCACACGGGCGAGATCCTCGTCTTTGTGTACGACGGCGAGTTTCTCTATTCCCAGCTTCAGCAGCCGAAACTCAAGAAGACGACCAAGTCCGTCTACGAACCCGACCGTGTGCTTCAGGTCGGAGGTCGGGAGTTATTTCGCAGCCTCTCCGAGACCAACAGTCTGAAGCTTGCCGGCGAGCAGATGGTCGACGACCGGGCCGTCTACGTGATCGAAGCGACGTCGACGACCGGCGACGGCAGCGCCGTCCACTATTTCGACAAGCAGACCGGGGCGCAGTTGAAGAGGATCGAGCGCGACAAGGACGGAAAGGACACGCTTACCCTAACGCTGTCCGACCTCAAGGCCAATCCGGAGTTCAGCGAAGACTACTTCACCTACAAGCTGCCCGAAGGCTTCGAGTTGATCGACAAGACGCACGACGAACCGTAACCCGGGCAAGCCGGGGTGATGACCCGACCAGGCCGCAGACGGACCAGCGAGCGACGCTTTTCATCCTCCGGCGTCGAGTGGGCCGACATCCGCGTCAATCGTCGTCATCATCCTTTTCCTTTTCACCCTTCTTGGCCCCTTCTTCGTGGTACGGGCGGGCGTCGGGCGTAAAAACCATCTCCTGCCCTTTGTCACCCTTCTTGAAGTGGACTTCGTACAACACCATCGTTTTTTTCTCGAAAGTGAGCTTGGCGTCTTTTCCCGCCTGTTTTTCCGATTCCGCGCGCACCGCGGCGGGGACCTTGTCGGCCGAAACCGCCTCCTCGATTTCCACCAAGTCGCCCGATTCCGTAACCAGCCCGTCTACCTTGCCGCCCGGGCCCATCCACGACCCCTCGTAGAACTTACGCCCGTGCTCGATCTCTTCCGCGTATTCCGTGATCGCCGCCTTGTCGGCGAGCTTCTTCAGCGCCTCGAGCGCCGCCTTGGGCACCTCGGCCTCCTGCACCTTGCGCTCCTTCTCTTCGTTGGCTACCTTGTTCTGAGCAAGCGCGAAGAGCCCTCCGACCAAAATCACGAGAGCCGCACATCCCACGGCGAAAACCCATTGCCTACGCATTTGCGTCTCCTTGTATGGGCTTCTGATACCGAACGCGAACCACGCCGCGCATCTTCGACACGTAACTGAAGTGCATAGGCCGATCGCCGCCTTAGTGGGCTGGATGCACCCTACACGCTTCCGCCGCGCGGAGACCAGTGGTACTCGGTCCTCCCTACCGCGCCTTGGCGAGGAGTTCGACGAAGTGGGCGGCGGCCTTGGTGCCATTGTGCAGGTCGTCGAGGCCGAAGTACTCGTTGGGGCCATGGGCGTTGCAGTCGGGCATACAGAAACCCATCATGATCGAGTCCGCGCCGAGCTCTTTCTTGAACAAGGGCAGGATCGGCAGCGTGCCGCCTTCGCGGATGAACACGGGCGGCTTGCCGAAGCCGGCCTTAAGGGCGTCGGCGGCGGCGCGCATCCCCGGCGAGTCGGTGGGGGCGGCGTAGGCCGAGCAGTAGCTGTGCGTGAGAATCTCCATCTTCACGCCCGGCGGGCAGAGCCTGCGGACGGTATCTTCAAAGGCTTTGTTGATCGTCTCGGGATTCTGATCGGGTACGATGCGCATTGAGACCTTCACCCCGACCTTGGCCGGGATCACCGTCGATGCACCTGCTCCCATGAATCCGCCGTACATTCCGTTGACGTCGAGGGTCGGCCTGGCCCAGCGACGCTCAAGCGTGGTGTAGCCCTTCTCGCCGGTCAGCGCCGGACAACCCATTGCGTCCTGATACGCCTTTTCGTCGAACGCCAGAGCCTTGATCTGCTTGCGTTCGTTGTCGGAGATCGGTCGCACGGCATCGTAAAAGCCGGGAATGGTCACGCGATTATCCGCGTCGCGCAGGGCCGCGATGATGACGGCCGCCGCGTTGCCGGGGTTGGTGAGCGTCCCGCCGTACGACCCGCTGTGCAGGTTCTGCTTGGGACCGGTGAGGATGAGCTCCTTGTAGATCAACCCTTTCGTCCCGTAAGTGATCGCCGGCGTGGTCTTGTCGAACTTCGGCGTGTCGGAGAGGGCGACGTAGTCGCACGCCAGGCGATCGCGCAGCTTGTGGATGATCGCGTCGAGGTTCGGTGAGCCGATTTCCTCCTCGCCCTCGATGAGATACTTGACGCGGATGGGCAGCTTGCCCGCGACCTTCATCCACGCCTCAGCGGCGAGCATGTGGGTCAACACCTGCCCTTTGTCGTCCGCCGACCCGCGGGCGAAGATGTCCCCGTCGCGGACGGTCGGCTCGAAGGGCGGCGACTTCCACAACGACTCGTCGCCGGTGGGCTGGACGTCGTAGTGGCCGTAGATGAGCACGGTCGGTCCGCCGCCCGCAGCCGGTCCGCTGTCGGCCAGGATGCAGGGATGACCGGCGGTCTCGATGATCTCGCTCTTGATCCCGCAGCCGGTGAAGACGCGATGGACCCATTCGGCCCCTTTGCGCGTATCGCCCTTTCGCTCCGGCTCCGTGGAGATGCTCGGAATCCGCAGGAAGTCGTTTAGTCGCTCGACGCTGGCCTTGCGGTTCGCGTCGATATGTTGGATCACCTTGTCGATCATGGGTCGTCTCCAATCCATCCAGTCGGGTAGTCTCGATCAAGGTGGATAGTAGACCAGGAACCCGACCTTGCGTCAATTCCGGGAACCGAAACACGCCGTTGCGACCGCAATGCGGGGCCGTATACTGGGGGTGCACTCGAGAAACGAGGATTCAACGACGGGGCGCGGATAGGGGACCCGGCCCGAGGGCGCGGAGCATGGTCCGATCGGCGGTTCAAACCCGAGGTGGCCGAGAACTGACGGATCAACTCGCGCTGTTCCACGTCGCGCCGGCGAGGCGGCGCGCACCCTATGACATCATCCTGACCGATGCGTTCGACTGGTTGGCTGCGGCTTCCCGGCGGTCGATCCACGCCGTCGTGACGGACCCGCCGTACGGACTTTTGGAGTACTCACCGCAGGAGTTGGCAAAACTGAAGCGCGGGCGCGGCGGGGTATGGCGAATTCCCCCGTCGTTCGACGGCTGCCAACGCCGTCCGTTGCCGCGCTTCACGGTCCTCAGCGATCGTGACCACGAGCGCCTACGGAGCTTCTTTGCACGCCTTGCTGACCTGCTCCTACCCGTTCTCGTACCGGGCGCTCACGTTTTCATCGCCACCAATCCGCTTGTCTCGCACTGGGTTTACGAACCGCTCATTGCCGCCGGGTTTGAAAAGCGCGGTGAGATTATCCGTATCGTGCACACACTCCGTGGCGGCGACCGCCCCAAGAACGCCCACCGCGAGTACGCCGACATCACGGTCATGCCGAAATCGTGCTGGGAACCTTGGGGGCTTTTCCGCAAACCTTGCGAGGGTCGTGTCCAGGACAACTTGCGTAAGTGGAAGACGGGCGGTTTGCGACGAATATCCGGTGAGGAGCCGTTCAAGGACCTGATCTATTCGTCCCCCGCACGCGGGCACGAACGGGAAGTTGCACCCCATCCATCGCTCAAACCGCAGGCTTTCCTGCGTCAAATCGTCCGCGCGAGTTTGCCGTTCGGTACCGGCGTTGTCCTCGACCCGTTCATGGGCTCCGGCTCTACGATCGCCGCTGCCGCCGCTTTGGGTTTGGAGAGCATCGGGTTGGAGATGAACCCGGAGTATTTTTCGCTTGCGCGGCGAGCGATACCCCTCCTTGCCGATTTCGAGCCTACGCCGACGAACGGGAATGGTCAGAAGAAACGACTTTGATCCCTCAGTTGCGCTGCCTCCCGGACTGGACATCGCGGCGATCCGTCGCGCGGTCGAGTATGTCGAGCGCGAACTGACCGACTTGGTCGATATCTACTGCGAACAAGCCAACGTGTTCAGTGCGATCGTCGGAATCTACGGGACGAAGGCGTTGGACTCGGTCAGCAACTACGAAAAACATCGGAACATCGACACGGCTCAGCAGCGGTTTCCCGACCTGCGGCGACGTGGGTCCGGCAGCACGCCGACGCCCAACGAGTCGCTGGAAAGCAAGGGCAGCAAGCGCCCGTGGGCCATCCAATCGCATTACGACCATCCCGGGTGGTACATCATCTGGCGGTACCTTGTCGACCCGACGGAATCGCTGGAACCGGGGAGACCGGTCATCATCTGGCGCGTCGACGTCGTCTTCCTTGAGAAGTCCGATTGGAAGTACGAAAAGAGTTCCGCCGGCGAAACGGGCGGTGGGCGGACCCACACTTTCGGCGTGAAGGATACTGCTAAGAAGCTACGCGGAAAGGCGGTCTATCAACGGAAGGACGTCCGTGTCCGCGACGGGAAGCCGGTGCCGCGTAACGGGAACGGTGATTAGCGGCTCGGTGGGCAACTCCCCTTGGTCTACTCGGCTTCGCGGGTCCGCCTACACAAAACAAAACGGGCGCCGTCGTCGCTTGGACGCCGGCACCCGTGATTTCGCCTAGCTCACCCGCACGGGTCGTGCAGGCAAGCTCCGTGGTTGCGTATCAGCCGCCCGGTTTCGGCTTGGGCTTCTCTTCGGTGCCGGGGAGCATCTTGGCCTCTTCCATGCCCGTCGCCTTGCCGGCGTCGTCGACCTTGACGTTCTGGAGCTTGTCACCGGCCAAGCAATAGACCTCGTAGCTGGCCTTCCCGGCCGCGGCCTTGGCGGTTACGGCGAGGGCCTTGCCCTTGGAGTGGGCCTCGCCGGCCTCAAGCACCTTCGCCATGGTGAGCTTGGCGGCGTCCATGGCCTTGGCCACGTCGCCCATGCCCTTCATGTCCTTGGCCTCTTCCATCTTGCCGGCCCTGCCCGCGGCGTCGATCGCGACGTTCTGGACCTTGTCGCCGACCAGGGCGAACACACCGCAATCCATCTTGCCCTTTTCGAGCGTGCAATGCACTCCGACGGCCTTGCCCTTGGAGGCCGTCTCGGCGGCGGAAACCATCGACGCAGCGGTGATCTTGCCTGCGTCCATCTGCTTCAACACTTCCTTGCAATCCACGGCGCACTTGCCGCAGTTGGGCTTGCCGCACTGGGCATAGACCGGCAAGGCCACGAACGCAAGGACACCCAACCCGGCGAGCGGGCGGGCGAACCTCTTGATTGAACTCATACTCTGGATCTCCTACGCAAACCTCTTGTTCGCAACGGAACCTCGACGGACACACGCCGCCGCCGCGCGTCTACGATCGGAACTCCCGGAATCCTATATGCCCCGGCCCGCGTGTCAATCACCTCACCTGAGCCGCGGGCTTTAGCCCGCGCGACCGGTAGCGCAGGCGCCCGGTACGCCGGGATTTCATTCCGCCCGCGGCTCGGAACTTGCCGCGGCGTTCGCGGCGTCTACCCAGTTTGACAGGCGATCGTAGCCCCTGACAATAATCCGGTGCCCACAACTTTACACCTGCAAGAACCTCCTCCGTTTCGTCACAGCGAAGTAACAGCGCCGAATTGGAAGCTCGTTCCGTTCTACGTCGGTTGCGCCCGGTGCGGACATGATCTGAGGGGGCTTACGGAACCGAAGTGTCCATCGTGCGGGCTGGAGTTCGAGTGGTCGCAGGCCGTCCCGATCGAGCAGCTTGTCTGTCGTAAATGCGGCTATCACCTCTACGGCCTCACCGAAACGCGATGCCCCGAATGCGGCGAACCCTTCACCTGGGCCGAAGTGCTCGACGACTATCACCGCAAACGCAAACCGCTGTTTGAATATCACTGGCGCGACCGGCCCTTCCGCTCGCTCGTGTACACCTGGTGGCTCGCACTCCGACCGTGGAAACTGTGGCGGATCATCGACCTCCACGACCCGCCGCGAATCCGCCCGCTTCTCGTCTGGGTTGCGCTCGCGTTTGTACTCTTCTTCGTCTGTTTGGGAACCGGTCAAGGACTCGAACTTTGGTGTTGGAGCAACTACGCCTGGACGCGCATTCCGGGACGGGGATGGATCGGCCCGGCGTTCGGCGAAATCCCCGGCTACCTTTCGCGCGCGGTTCAGGACGTAGGACGGTACCCGCCTTTCTGGTTCTTCGTGTTATGGGTTCTCCTGAGCCTGCCGGCGTTGCTAATTTTTCAACAATCCATGCGGCGATGTCGGGTGAAGACACCACACGTCGTGCGGACGTGGGCGTACGCTGTGCCGACATGGTTTCCTGTGGTAACGGCGCTCATGTTCGGATTGAGTTGTGTTCAAGCCATCAGCCAGTCGCACCGAACGGAGCTCGCCAACGTCTTAATCGCCACCATTCTTATCCCCGTCGTGTGGTCGCTGACGTATGCCTACTCACGCTATCTCAAGATTCCGCACCCATTGGGTGTCGCCATTGCAGCACAAATCGTCGCTGTATTGGCGGCACTCGAGGCACTGACCGTCATCCGTGCTGCGTTCGGAATCTGGGATTGAGCGACGCGCGCTATCGGGTCATCGCCCCCGCAGGTAAGATGAAGGCGTATGCCGCGCGGACCACAATGTGTGTCGCCTGAACCATCGTCCATCCTCCTGGTTCTTCCTACTTGGGTGGGGGACTTGGTGATGGCCACGCCGATGTTGCGCGCGATTCGGAGCCGCTTCGCAGAGGCACGTATCACGTTTCTGCTGAATCCAAACCTCCGCGACCTTGTGGCCGGCGGGGATTGGATGGATGAGTGCATCGAGTGGCCGGGGGAAAACGCAAAAACGCAGAAACGCAGAAACGCAGAAACGGATGCGGTGCCGCAGAGTTTCCTGACGCTCATGAAATGTCTCCGAAGGCGGAGATTCGATCTAGCGGTGTTGCTTCCCAACTCGTTTCGCGCCGCGTTGATCGCGCGACTTTCCGGGGCCAAGCGCCGCATCGGGTACGATCGAGATGGCCGGGGGTTTTTGCTCACGGATCGCGTTCCGGTTAGGAACCGCCGCGGTGGACGGTGGTCCGCACAGCGGACCCTACCGCCGTCTCCTTTCGTCCCTTCGTCCCGGAGCCTGCCCTGGAAGGGTCCCTTCGTCCCTTCCGTGCGGATGGGCACGAAACTGCCGGTTCGGTTGGGGCGGTACGTCCCCATGCCCTTAGTCGAATACTACGCCGACTTGGCCGAGGCCGTCGGCTGCGAGAGGCCCGGCGATCGATTGGAGCTGTTCACAACGACCGACGGCGAGAAATCCGTCCAGCGGCGCCTCGAATCACTGGGCATCGCCGATCGACATCCGTTGATTGTCATTAGTCCCGGAGCGAAGTTCGGGGCCTCCAAATGCTGGCCGCCGGAACGATTCGCCGCCGTGGCGGATCGCTTGATCGAATCCAACGACGCAGCGGTGATCGTGACCTGCGGACCGGGCGAGGAATCAATTGCTCGCGCGATCGGTGCGGCCATGAAAAACCATCGGATTTCGCTCAAAAGCCCCCTCACCCTACCCTCTCCCCCGAAACGGGGGAGAGGGGTTTGGGACCGACCCTCACCCCAACCGTCTCCCTCGAAGGGAGAGGGGGCGACGGGCTTTGTGTTCGATTCGCCGCGGAACGGACCGCCCAACCGAACCCCAAGCGCAAGCGCGGGGCCGGCTTTCCCAGGCCGCGAAACTCAAGGCCGGTCGCTTGCGCTCCCGGTTCCGTCACAGGCCCTCAGTTTGGGTGAATTGAAGTCGCTGGTTCGCCGCAGCGACCTACTCATTTGCAACGACGCCGGGCCGCGGCACATCGCCAAGGCCTTCGACGTTCCGGTCGTCACCGTCTTCGGCCCGACGCATCCGGACTGGACCTCGACGAGCTATGGCGATGAGCGGATCGTGCGGATCGACGTGGACTGCGGCCCGTGTCAGCAGCGGGTCTGTCCGCTGGGACATCATCAGTGCATGACGGGCGTCAGCGTGGACATGGTCTTCGCTGCCGCCGTCGCCCTCCTTCATTTGCGCGCACCTGAACATGCACGGGCACGGTGACGCTATTTCCCCGAGCCGCGAGCGGAACAGAGTCCCGGCGCGCCGGGAGCAGGAAGCGACTGAACCGCTCCCTTACGGTCGCGGCTCTGATCGTGGTTGCGGCTCAGCATGTCTGCAGAATGACTTGACCATCGCCGCAATGTACGAAGAACTCCTAAGAAAACATGGTTTGGACTCCCTCGACGCGCTGTTCGCCTGTACGTCGGGCGAGCGGCTCGACAAGCCGGGGCTTGATCCGTGGCGAGAGCGACTGCGTTTGACGCTACCCGGCGGCGAACGCAGGCGAGTCTTCTATCTGAAACGGTTCCTTCATCCTCCCCGCGCCGCGCGGCGGGCGATGCGACGGTCCGGCACCGGTGCGCCGAGTCTGGCCGGCAACGAGTGGGCGTGGATTCAGCGCCTGACCGCCGACGGCATCCCGTGTGTGGAAGCGGTCGCCTATGGCGAGGAGGTGAGACGAGGACGCGAGATCCGCAGCGCCATCCTGACCGCCGAGGCGCCGGGACGTTCGTTGGAAAGGTGGGTCAGGGAATGGGGCGAGGCGGACCGCCCGATAATTCGGCGTCTCGTTCCAGCCACGGCCTCTTTGATCTCGCGGCTTCACGGACGCGGGTACATTCATCGTGATCTTTATCTGTCGCACGTGTTCTTCGATCCGTCCCAACCGATCGAACGGTCGCTCCGGCTGATCGACTTGCAGCGGGTGATTAAACCGCGATGTTGCATCCGCCGTTGGGTGGTGAAGGACCTCGCGTCATTGGATTTTTCCACCCCGTCGTCGCTTGTCTCTCGAAGCGACCGTCTTCGGTGGTTGCGACATTACCTCGAGGTCGAGAAACTGGACCGTGCGGCGCGGCGATTGGTCTACCGCGTAACCGGCAAGACCCAACGCATCGCGCGGCGCGAGCAGGGGCGCGGATGAAGGTTGCATTGGTCAGCGAGTGGTTGGATTCGTGGCGCGGCGGCGCCGAGACCTCCACGCTCCAATTCATCCATCACCTGATGGACCGCGGCGTGGAGCTTCACGTCTTCACCCGCAGCCGGCCTTCGCCGACTCCGGGGCTGTTCGTGCACACCATCAGCGGCGCCTCCATGTCGCGGACGCGGCGCAGCGTCACCTTCTCCCACCGCGTGGAACGCATCCTGCGGGCCGACTCCTTCGACGTGGTCCATGCGATCTCGCCCTGTCGGTTCGCGGACATTTATCAACCTCGCGGCGGCACGGTGGCCGAAACCATCGAGCGGAACGTCGCCCTCCGCGAGTCGGCCCACGCCCGGCGGTTGAAACGCTACACGGGACGCCTCAACCTCAAACAACGCTATCTTCTTTCCCTCGAGCGGAAGTTGTTCGCACCCGGCGACGGACCGATCGTGGCGGCCATCTCCGACTACGTGGTCCGACAATTGAAAGAACACTATGCGCTTCCCGATGACCGAATCCGCACGATCTACAACGGAGTCGACGCGGGCCGCTCCACGCCGGGCGAACGCGCCGGTCATCGCGCCGCGGTCCGCCATGAGTTCGGTATCGCCGACGGCGGACTCCTCGTGCTCCTCATCGCCCACAACTTCCGCCTCAAAGGCGTTCAGCGTTGGATGGAAGCCCTGGCCCTCCTCCGCGACCGCGGCGTCGATGACGTTCGTTCACTGATTCTCGGACGAGGGGAGTCGCCGCGATGGCATCGTCTTGCGGTCCGACTGGGCATCGCGCGGCGTTTGACCTTCGTCGGCCCCAGCGAGCGAGTGCGGGAGTTCCTCCACGCCGCCGACATCCTGGTTCACCCGACGTACTATGATCCGTGCAGCCGTGTGGTCCTGGAGGGCATGGCAGCGGGCGTGCCTTGCATCACCACCCGCTGGGACGGGGCGTCGGAGATGATCGTCGATGGACACAACGGATACGTGCTCGACGATCCGACGGATGTCGCGGCTCTGGCCGACCGCGTCGAAAAGCTACGTGATGGTTCGCGGCGGCGACGAATGGGCGTCGCGGCCTCCGCCCTCGCCGAGCGCGTGAGCATGGCGCGCCACGCCCGCGAGATGGTCGCCCTGTACGAGGAAATCGCCTCAAAATCCCTCTCCCCTTCGGGGGAGAGGGTAGGGTGAGGGGGCGTTCGAGGATGAACCTCTGGCTTCTTACGCTCGCGTGTTGTGCCGGAAGCTATCTGTTCGGATCGGTCCCGTGCTCCCTGCTGCTCGGCAAGCTGAAAGGCATCGACATTCGCAAGATCGGCAGCGGCAACGTGGGGGCGATGAACCTCGGGCGGGTCGCCGGCCGGCCTTGGTTCTTCGCGGCCTTCATCCTCGACATGCTCAAAGGGCTTGTTCCGACCCTCATGGCCGGGCATGTATTGGCCGGAACGGAGCCGATGCGGAGCCTGTGCTGGCTGTTGGCGGGGTTATGTGCCGTACTCGGCCATAACTATCCCCTGTTCATTGGCTTTCGCGGCGGCAAAGGTGTCTCCACGTCGCTCGGGGTGGCTTTGGGCGTCTACCCGGCTCTGACCTTTCCCGCGATGCTGTCGTTCGTCGTCTGGGCCCTCGGGCTGACGTTCACACGAATGAGCTCGGTGGGGTCCATCTGCGGCGCGATCCTGTTTCCGGTGTTCTACATTCTGCTGGTTTGGCGGGCGGGCGGCGCGTTGATGGATCGCTGGCCGTTTCTCGCGTTCGCCGTCGCCGTCGCGACGCTGGTTCTCGCACGGCACCGCGCGAACTTCCGGAGAATACTTGCGGGTACGGAGACCCGCGTGGTCCGCTCGACGGCGCAACAAGCATCTTCCCACAGCACGCAGTCCTCGTGATGCTCGACTTTCACTTGCGTATATCTTGTCTCACAGCATAGAAGCTGAGCGATTTTGTGTAAGGTCTTGTATAAACCCTGGTTGGGCGGTTATGCTGGATGTTTCGCGCATTCTCCGGCGGTCGGGCAGAACCTGATCGGGACCGGGGATTACGCGGCCTACAATCCCGTGGAGTGTTGTGGAAAACCGCGATTTCTTGAAGGCGACTCGAATGCCGACTGCAAGCCCGCCGAGGGCGCTCAATGTGCTAGTCATCGGTCTTCACGATTCCGACGACGATCTTCGCCGCTGGTTGGACGCCCAAGCCCAGGTAGAGCATGTGAAGAGTTTGACAGAGGCCCTGGATGCGCTGCGCACCCGACCCTTCGACGTGGTCATCGGCCGCGCCGCCGACTTCACCGCTTCGGAACCCGGCATTGTCCGCGAAGCAGCGGCACAGGGTGTTTGCATCGCGCGGTCCGGCAGTGAGATCGCGGGACGGCTTCAGGAGAAGATCGACGCTATCGACAACGCCGGACGTGAGCTTCTGAGTCTCGATGCGGAGCAGTTTTCGCGCTTGGAACCGCACGAGCGACTCTCTCTGCTCGAACAAAAAATCCACCGTTGTACGCAGGACGTGCTCAACTTCGAGAACTTTGAAATCCGCGTGCTCGACCCCAACACCAACAAACTGGAGTTGTCTCTGTTCGCCGGTATCCCGGCGGACGGCGGCGACGTCGAACTCTATGCCGCCAGCGAGGGCAATGGGATTTGCGGCTACGTCGCGGCGAAAGGACGCAGCTATCTCTGCCCGGACGTCTCCCACGATTCCCGCTACGTACCGGGGATCGAGAACGCGCGGTCGTCGCTTACCGTGCCGCTGCGCTTCCGGGACCGCATCGTGGGCGTCGTCAACTTCGAGAGCACGCGGCTTGCGGCGTTCAACGAGGATGATCGCCAGTTTGCGGAAATCTTCGGCCGCTACATCGCTTTGGCGCTGCACCTCCTCGAACTCCTCATCAACGAACGACAAGTGACCACCGGGCAGCTCGGGCGCAATGTCATGTCCGAGATCACCGCGCCGCTCAACGACATCCTCACCGACGTCGAAAATCTGGTGGAAGACTACATCGGTCATGACGATCTGCGGCACCGACTGCGGAGGATCTCCGCCAACGCGGTGCGCATCCGCGAGACGGTGAAGGAGCTTACGGCCGCCAAACCCGCGCTCATCGGGGCGCGAACGACGGCCGCGCGGCGGACCGACCCGGACCTTGAGGGCCGCCGTATCTTGCTTGCCGACGACGAGGAGATTCTCCGCGACACGGTCCGCGACGTACTGACCGGCTACGGTTGTCAGGTCCGCACGGCCGCCGACGGGGCGACGGCGATTGCGCTGATCGCGCGCGAAAACTTCGACCTGGTCTTGAGCGACATCAAGATGCCGGTCAAGAACGGCTACGAGGTCTTCGCCGCCGCCAAACACGCGAATGCGGCCACGCCCGTCATCCTCACGACGGGATTCGGCTATGATCCCAACCACTCGATCATTCGAGCACGCCGCGAAGGACTCGCGGCGGTTTTGTTCAAGCCCTTCAAAGTCGATCAACTTCTCAGCGAAATCCGCACGGCCCTCAAGGCCGCTGCGAAATAGCCTCCGCCCCAGGACGGGGCAGCCCGGCCTCTCTGAGGATTCCCGCGGCGGTCGCCCAGGTCAGCCAGTTTTCGCACCAATACACCAGGTTCTTCCATCGCCCGTAGGGGGCGTAGATGCGCTCGATCCGTTTGGGCGTCGGCTTGCGGCCGTGGGTGTGCGTGTGGGCGACGTGGGCGATCGTCGCGCTGTCGATCGAAAGACGATCGTGCCGCCCGAGAAATCCCAGCAGGTAATGGGCGCTCGACGGTCCGATGCCGCGGATGGAACGAAGTTGTGCCAAGAGGTCGTCACTGCTCACGTTGGCGTCGGAGGCCATTGTATCCAACGCTTCCGGGTCGAACCGACCTTCGCACACGTCCCGGCAGAAGGCGAGGGCCGATGAGGTCCGGTAGCCGAGACGACAGACTTCGTCGAGGTACTTCTCGCCCGCCCGCAGGATTTCGCGCGGCGTCGGCCAGGCGGTCAGGCTGCGGAAGTGCGGGACATACGGGCCGAGCTGGGCAATGCGGTTGATCATCTTCACCGCCTGCGTCCAGTTCACGTTCGTCGCGCACAGGGCCTTGATGATGTTCTCCGTCATCGAGGCCGAGCGGATCAACCGTCCCCCGCCGATCCGTGGAATGACCGCAAGTTCGGAATGGTCCGCGCACAACTCATAGAACTCGGACAGATCGTGATCGAGCCCGAGGGTGATGCGTAGGCGATCGCACGTTCGTGAAGCCACGCCGTCGTCGAGATCCCCGCCGTCGACAGTTACGTGAAGGGACGGCAATCGGCGTTGACGCCCATTCTCGACGACGGACACGCGAAGCACACGCTCGCCGTCGCGCTCGATAGTTTGGAAGCACCGCCCGCCCTCCGACCAGCTCATGGGGGCGCACTCGTGCCAGCCGTGGCTGAGCACCGTCGCCTTCAGCGAAAACGAGGTGGGAACCTCAAGTTGCACTGTTCGTTCGTGCACGGGCGTCGGCTCCGTTCCCGGTCGATGGTCGTAGGTTCGGCGAGAGGGCGACGCCTTGCAACTCCACCCCTGACCGCTTCGGTCCCGGGTGCCGCGCCGGCCCGCCTGGTCCGAAAAACAACATGTTAGGTGTTCCGTTACTTGCACGTAAACTTACGCGCCACATAGACTTGGGTGCGGTAGGCCGAAGCATACAATATATGGTGGTTTTCATTTGACAACCGCCGATAAGTGGTGTACTATTTGGATTGCCCTCAAAGGCGTAACTTCGACGTCCAGGCCGTCCGCGGGATCGGGCCAAGGCTGAGGCGTTCTCATTCCGGTTCGACGCGGGTCGCCTCGGTAGCCGTGGGGGGCTGACGTTCGGATGTTTGAACGAAAACGAAGAATTGCCCGGCGAGATAACGCCGGTGGAGGCGTAGCGACTTTATGTCGGAAGCGGTGATTTCGGGACGTAGCTTGAGTGTTACGGATGACACGCGGAAGTCGAATCTCGGGTTCTCGGAGAACGCGCAGCGAGTCCTTCGGGCGCGGTATCTGAAGAAGGACGAGCAGGGTCGGTGTACGGAAACGTCTACGGAACTGTTTCGGCGGGTTGCTAGCGCGGTTGCCGAAGCCGAAACGTTGTACAGCACCGACCCGGCCATTCGCAGCGAGTGGGAGGCCCGCTTTTATGAGCTGATGGTGAGCCGCCGGTTCATGCCCAACAGCCCGACGTTGATGAACGCCGGGCGGGAGATGGGCATGTTGAGCGCCTGCTTTGTGCTCCCGGTCCGCGACAGCATCGGCGAGATTTTCGACTCCATCAAGCACACCGCCCTTATCCAGAAAGCCGGCGGCGGAACCGGCTTCGCTTTCGACGAGCTGCGCCCCACCGGCGATTATATTAGCAGTTCCGGCGGGACCACCAGCGGTCCCATCTCCTTCTGGCGGGCCTTCTCTGAGGCGACCAACGCCATTCAGCAAGGTGCGTTCCGCCGCGGGGCCAACATGGGGATGATGAACATCCATCACCCCGACATCCTCAAGTTCCTCCACGCCAAGGAGGACCTCACCCAGTTCACCAACTACAACATCTCCGTGAAGGTCCCCGACGAGTGGATGGAGGCGTTCCAGAAGGAGCCGAATGCTCCCCACGTGGTGAAGAACCCGCGGACCGGGCGCACCTATCTGCTGTCCAAGAACCTCGAGATCTGGAAGTATGACCTCCGCACGCTGGTCGAGATCAAGCCCGGGGCCCCCATGCCTGTCGGCGATTTCTACACGCGGCAGGATATCTGGGACATCATTCTGACCAACGCCCATCGCACCGGCGAGCCGGGCGTGGTCTACATCGACCGCATCAACGAGTTCAACCCCACGCCGCACATCGGGCGGATCGAAGCGACCAATCCCTGCGGCGAACAGCCGTTGCTGCCGTACGAGGCGTGTAACCTGGGCAGCATCAACTTGGCCGAGTTTGTCCACGAAGGCATCCGAGGCGCGCCCACGGTCGATTGGGACGCCCTGCGCGAGACCGTGCACGAGAGCACGCGGTATCTGGATGACATCATCGACGTCAACAAGTACCCGCTCGCTGAGATCGACGCGATCTGCAAGGCCAATCGCAAGATCGGTTTGGGCGTGATGGGCTTCGCCGACGCGCTCTACAAGCTGGGCGTCACTTACGACAGCGACGAGGGCGTGGAGTGGGGCGAGCGGTTCATGAAGTTCGTGGACGACGAGTCGCACAACTATAGCGAAAAACTCGCGAACGAGCGAGGCTGCTTCCCCAATTGGAAGGGAAGCATTTACGACACGAAACATCACCGTCCGATGCGCAACGCGACGTGTACTACCGTGGCGCCGACCGGGACGATCAGCATCATTGCGGGTTGCACCGGCGGTATCGAGCCGCTCTACAGTTTGGCCTTTTTCCGCAACGTGCTGAAGGGCCAGAACGAAGGGCAGGGCCCGATGGTCGAAATCAACTCGATCTTCGAGGCCGTCGCGCGGCGGGAAGGTTTTCTTAGCGAGGGATTGATGGAGCGGGTTGCCACGGAGGGCACCCTCGCTAATGTTCCCGGCGTTCCGGATGAGATCAAGCGCGTGTTCGTCTGTGCCCACGACATTGCCCCCGTGTGGCACATGCGGATGCAAGCCGGCTTCCAGAAGCATTGCGATGCGTCGATTTCCAAGACCATCAACTTCCCCGAGACCGCGACGGTTGAGGACGTGTCCGTCATCTATCGCTTGGCCTATGACCTGCGCTGCAAGGGCGTGACCGTCTATCGCAACGGGTGCCGTCTGCATCAGCCGATGGCCCTGAAGAGCAGCGACAACGTGCACGCCGCCGCGGTTGTCGAGCAAAGCACGGCGGCGGAGTCCAAACCGCTGGTGCCGGCGACCCTGCCGGAGATCAGCAGCGGCATTCGCGTCCGGCAGCTTACCCCGTTCGGCAACATGCACATCAACATCACCGTGGATCCCCGGACCGACCGGGAGATGGAAGTGTTCGCCCAGTTGGGCAAGGGCGGCGACCTGGCGAATAGCGACCTGGAGGCGATTTGCCGGATGGTCAGCTTGTGGTTGCGCTCCGGCGGCAGCTTGCAGCGCGTCATCGACCAGCTTCATTCGATCGGGTCGAGCCTTCAGGTGTCGACGAAGGAAGGCAAGATCATGAGCCTGGGCGACGGGCTGGCCCGCGGCCTGCGGCGGTACATGCACGCCAAACAAGATTGCGGCCTCAAGGCGTTGCTCTTGGGTGAAGCCGTCATCGACGCCTCCGGCCGCGCGCAGCAGGCCAAGGGTAAAGGGGGGAACGGCCACGGTAGCGGAAACGGGCACCGGCTGGGGCAGGTTTCCTCGGACGCCGCCGCCCCGGAACGGGTCGGAATCCAGGCCCCGTCCCGGTTCGATGCTCACGGAATACAGTGGCAGCAAACGCAGTACAAGGTACGTTGCCCAGATTGCCAGGGCGAGTTGAGGTTTGGAGAGGGCTGCATGACGTGCGACGCGTGCGGTTTCTCTAAATGCTGACGGTGGTGGTGTGTCCGGTAAGATTGCGTTTTTTGTGCATACTTTTTCGTTTTGTTGGGTATAATTGTGTTGACGAACGAAAGATGGCCGATACATTCTGCCGATAGTAATGGCGCGTGCGGTTGGACGCGTGAGGTGAACAAGAGCTGAGTTTGGACGTAGCAACCATTATCCGGAGGTTGACGGGGTGGTAGAGAGTTCCTAGTAGTACCCGGCTTCTTTCCCCTCCGGAAAGCACCGTTTCGCCTAACAGCGGACGGTGCTTTCTTTTTGGGACGGTCTAGTCGAACCCCACAGCCCGGCGATCTGACCGAAATCGGCCGGAGGGGATGTCAATAACCCGGATCCAGCGTAGAACACGATGTTAAGCAAACGGTTCATTGCGGAGGATAAAAATGAACTTTTTCTTCACAAAAGACCACCCGGATACCGGTCGGCTTGCGGGGACACCGGAGTGGCGCATCGAACGATGCGAGGCACGCCGCAAGCGTTAGTCGTTGACTGACGCGCTCACCCACCAGGAAGGTGCGGTGGCTTCCGGGGGGAATCTGGGCCTGTGGGTTGTCCACAGGCTTTTTTTTCGCCTTGCTTGGTTCTCAACGCTCGCTATACTTGCTGGGCTTAGGTTTAGTTGGGTCGTTGGCACCGGTCGAAGACGACGAGAGGCTGGTTCGTCTCGACGGTTGGAGAAAACGGATGGCCGTGCGGATCAAACTCAAAAAAGTCGGTCGCCGACACCGACCGTCGTTCCGGTTGACGGCCGTCGATCGTCGCCGGGCCCGCGACAGCAAGGTGATCGAGGAACTCGGGAGCTATAATCCCGTGCACCCTCGCCAGGATCAACAAGTCGCCCTGAAGCGCGAGCGGATTGAGTACTGGCTTAGCGTCGGGGCGCAGCCGACCGACACGGTGCGGCGGCTCCTGCAGAAGGCCGGAATCGTTGCGGAGTCGACTAGACTTGGATCGTAAGCGTCATGCGGATCGATGTGCTAACCCTTTTCCCCGAGGTGTTCGAGCCGTACGTTGCCTCCAGCATCGTCGGCCGGGCGGTCGCGCGGGGGATCGTCTCGATCCGCTGCACGAGCTTCCGCGACTTCGCCGCGGACCGTCACCGCAGCGTAGACGACCGTCCGTTCGGCGGCGGGCCGGGCATGGTGTTGATGTGCGGCCCGGTCGTCGGTGCATTGGAACACGTCGAATCTCACGGCGAAAGTAAGCCGCTTCGGATTCTGCTCACTCCCCAAGGCGAGAAACTGACGCAAAACGCGGTCGCGGAGCTTGCGAAGGCGCCCTGGCTGGTTCTGTTGTGCGGACATTACGAAGGATTCGACGAGCGGATCCGCACGGCCGTTTCGGCGCGGGAGATTTCGATCGGGGACTACGTGCTGTCCGGCGGCGAACCGGCGGCGATGGTGTTGATCGACGCGGTGGTGCGTCTGCTGCCCGGGGCGCTGGGCGACGAGGCCTCGGCGGAGGATGAATCCTTCGTCGATGGGACGTTGGAGTATCCGCAGTACACCCGGCCGCGGGAGTTTCGCGGCCTGGGCGTGCCGGAGGTGTTGCTGTCCGGCGATCACGGCAAGATTGCCGCCTGGCGGCGCGAGCGAGCGGTGGAGCGGACGTTGGAGCGGCGCCCGGATATGCTCGATGCGCCGCAACGCACGGTTGACCGACTGGAAAGTCGGTCCCACGGCATGAATGCCGCGGCCCGGAGTAGGCTTCGTTGAACGTGGAGTGGTGCGATGAGTCAGTCATTGATGGATTTAGTGGAGAAGCCGTATCTGAAGCCCTCACCGCCCGAGTTCCACGTCGGCGACACGGTGGATGTGATGTGTCGAATCGTGGAGGGCGAGAAGGATCGGATTCAGGCCTTCAACGGCGTAGTGATCGCCCGACAGGGGCGAGGGTTCAACGAGACCTTCACCGTTCGACGGATCGTCGGCAACGAGGGGGTGGAGCGGAAGTTCCTGGTGCATTCGCCGGGCGTCGTGGATGTGAAGGTCCGGCGTCGCGGACGGGTGCGTCGGGCGAAGCTGTACTACCTCCGCCAGCGGATCGGAAAGGCCCGCAAACTGCGTGAACTTCGCATCCATCACAAGAAGGTTGCGGAGCCTGCCGAGCTGGCGGCGTCGGCCGTCTGACGGGCGCAGGGCGTTGGGGCGGCGCGGGGAGCGCGCCGCCGCGCGACATCTGAAGCGGCATCGCTATCGTATCCTGGCCCGCAATTACCGGAGTGTCGCCGGTGAGATCGATCTTATCGCCTCTCAACGCGAAATGATCGTGTTCGTGGAGGTGAAGACGCGATCGTCCACGGACCCCGAGAATGATGAGTCGCCCGTGCGTTCCTTTCAGCAACGGCGGATCGAACGGGCGGCCCGATTTTTCTTGTTGCAACCCGGGGCCCGCGACCGACCCTACCGGTTCGACATCGTCACCGTTGTTTTGTCTCCCGACGGTGAGCCGCAGATCGAGCATCGCGAGGACGCCTTCGGACCGGTGTTCGCGTAGGCCGCCGGCGCCGACATTGACATTTGCGGTCGTTGGGACTAAGATGCCCCCCGCGTCGTCGCCCGAGGCGGATGCGCGTCCGCCGGGCGCGCGGAATCCAGGTATCAACGGAGGAAAACCATGAAACGAGCAAGTCGAACCATGACGAAGTTGGCGGTGTTGGCGCTGGCCGCGGTGGCGGTTGCGTCTATTTCGGTCGCCCTGGCTGGCCCGCCCAAGTGTCCGCTGATCTACGCCCCGGTCATCTGCGACGGCGGGAAGATTTATCCCAATCAATGCGAGGCCGACCGCCATCACGCGAAAAACTGCGTGCCATACGGGCTGTAGCCTTCAACTGAGGGCGTCGTCCGCGAGCTGAGTTCGCCACCACGCTACGGTCAGACTCACACGGTGGGGGGCTGTCTGCGCGCCTCGTCTCGGGCAGGCGGCCTATGCTTAGTACAGTACCCCACAGGAGGGGTGTGAAAATCATGCGGCCAGGGCGACTTCACACTTGGCCATTACCTTGGCTACGGACTGCGTCGACCAGTGAAACGGATGCGCGTGGGCGTTCCACCCGGCAACGAAGGCCATCAACCGCTTGGCGAGAGCGGCCTTGTCCGCGAAATCCGCAATCCGCAAGCGTTTGCGCTTCAGGATGCTGAACCATTGTTCCACTTGATTCATCCACGAGCAGTGCGGCGGCGGGAAGTGAAAGACAAATCGTGGATGCTCCGCCGGCCACGCCTGCACTTGCTTGCCCTTGTGCATCCGCAGGTTGTCCAACACCACATGGACCATCGTAAAGGACGCAGGAATGTCCCGGTCCGGCTGTTCCAGGAACGCAATGAACTCCACATGCCGCCTTCGCTCTGCGGTACGGGCGTGAACTTTCCCCGTCCGGGTGTCAAAGGCCGCGAACAGATTCAACGCCCCTTTCCGCTGGTATTCGTGCTCCATGCGCATCGGGCGTCCCGCCTGCGCCGGCAGTGTGGGAGATAAACGCGTACGGGGTTGAAGGCTGGTCTTCTCATCGACACAGAGCACCGCCTCCCACGGCATCAACGCACGCGTGTGGAGGTCGACGATGTTCGTTACTCGGGCCGCGAACTCCGCATCCCGCGGCACCTTGGCCGAAAGCCAGAGGTGATGCCGCCACGGCTTGAGTCTGTGGTTGTCGAGGATTCGCCGCACGGTTTCCGAGGAGATGCTCGTTACCACCCCGTCGGCGACCAGCTTGCGGGCCAGTTCCACACAGTCCCACTGCGACAGCGAGCAGCCCCGATCCAGCGTTGTGCGGCCCAGGCCGACCTGCCCCAAGCGCATGTGAACGGCCGGAACCTGTCGAAGGGCGAATCGACCGCGCCCAGCGAAACGTTGCGGCGTCGATAGAGGCCGGTCATCCTCCTCGCACTCGTCGAGGGGGCGTCCGCGCGACCGGCCAAGGCACGGTCCCGGGCGGCGGGATCGGCGGGCCCGGACGACCCTCACAGGGTCGACTTTCCTCGCGGTGACAGCCGACCGGCGGCGGCGCTGCGCTTGCCACCGGCTACGTTAGAACAGGCCTCCGGCCCGTGGACACGCGGCGCCCGGAAGGTGCGTTGAAACCTACGCCCAATTCTGACGCCGACCCCGGAGAAAACGGTCAATCTCCATTGCCTTGTGGTGTGGGAATCCGGGAGTATACTAACTTCCCGATCCCGCATAGCCGAGGGGACATGCGGAGAGCGTCGGGACTTTCGTGGCGATACCCCGCGCGAGGCCTGACGGGGCGGGCGCCGACGCGGCGATGACCGGGGTTGTGACCAAGGGGACGAATGGGCAAAGCTGATGCCATCGAGTGCGAGGGTGTGGTCGTCGCGGCCCTGCCGAACGCGATGTTTCGCGTCGAGGTGAACGCCGGGGGGGACAAACACCACGTCCTCGCCCACATCTCCGGCAAGATGCGCAAGTACTACATCCGCATCCTTCCCGGCGATACGGTCACTGTCGAAATGTCCCCGTACGATCTGACCCGCGGACGCATCACCTTCCGCAAGTAACCGGCGAGAACGTCGAATGGCGCATGCTGAGCGCCGAGTTCGCTCCTCCCCTTTTGTAATTCGTAATTCGTCATTCGTAATTCCTCCCCATCCCCCTCTGGTCATGGGCATCCTCAACGTCACACCCGATTCGTTCAGTGACGGCGGCGACTACTTCGAGCCGGACGCCGCGGTCGCCCGCGCCCTGACGATGATCGCCGAGGGCGCGGACATCGTCGATGTGGGCGGAGAGTCCACCCGACCGGGGGCCGAGCCGACCCCGGAAGATGAACAACTCCGCCGCACGATCCCGGTGATCCGCGCGATCCGCGGGCGCGACCCGGACGTCGCCATCTCGATCGACACGCGTTCGGCGGCTGTGGCGCGAAGGGCCCTCGAAGCCGGCGCGGATATGGTCAACGACGTATCCGCCTTGCGGGACGATCCCGAAATGGCGAACGTCGTCGCCGGGTCCAAGGCTGCCGTCGTGTTGATGCACCGTCGGGGCAGTTCGGCGGACATGCAAGAGGGCGGCGGGCCGCACTACGACGACGTAATCGGCGAAATCGCCGCGTTCCTCTGCGAACGACGCGACGTCGCGGCAGCGCGGGGCGTCGACCGCGCGCGGATCCTCTTTGACCCCGGCCTGGGGTTCGGCAAACGCGTCGAGCACAACCGCATGATCCTGCGATACCTGGACCGGCTCGTCACCCTCGGACAGCCGGTTCTCGTGGGCGCTTCGCGGAAGCGGTTTCTCGGGCGCGGTTCGGAGGGCGACGAACCGAAGGAGCGGCTGGCCGGCTCCTTGGCCTGTGCGGCAATCGCCGCAATGGCCGGGGTGGCGATCCTCCGCGTCCACGACGTGCGTGAAACGGTCGAGGTCATTCGACTCTGTGCCGCCGTTCAGGGCGCGTAGGGGTCGGGTTCACGACCGGGCAACACGCCGTGGGGGTCCTCTCTGTGCCATTTCATCGACATGCTGCGCATGGGCTATGTCGATGAAGTGCTGTTCGGGCGCGAAGCCATAGACCGACTCCCCGCCATCGCCTCGGAGTGGGTGACGGCGCTTCCAACGCGCGACTATTTCCCAAGCCGGAACCGTAGAATCGCCCACAAAGCCTTGAACCCGTCGATCATGCCGATTTTTTTCCCCTCCGCGTAATCCCGGCCCGCGTAGCTGATGCCCACCTCGTAGACCCGCCATCGCCCTTTGGCGACCTTGGCCGTGATCTCCGGCTCGATCGTGAACGTGTCGCTCCGCAGCTTCAGCGACCGGACGACCTCCGCCCGGAACACCTTGTAGCATGTCTCCATGTCCGTCAGATTCAGGTTGGTCAGCATGTTGGAGAGCAGCGTCAGCATCCTATTGCCGACGGAGTGCCAGAACAGGTGCACGCGGTGATATTCGGAACCGACGAACCGCGAGCCGTACACTACGTCGGCCTTGCCTTCGAGGATCGGCCGCAAGAGCTGGGCATAGTCGCGCGGATCGTATTCCAGGTCGGCGTCCTGGATGAGAACGATATCCCCCGTCGCCAGTGCGAACCCCGCGCGGACGGCTGCACCTTTGCCACGGTTTAGGGATTGAAAATGGACGCGCAGGTTCTGGTCGGGAAAACGCTGCTGAAGCCGCGGATAAACGTCCCGCGTGCCGTCGGTACTCCCGTCGTCGACCAGGATGATCTCTCGTTCCAGTCCGGTGTCGACCGCGATCACCCGGGCGACGACTTCCTCCACCGTCTCCTTCTCGTTGTAGACCGGAATGACAATGGATAGACGCTTCACACCCACGCCGCTCATTCGGTTTCGCCGAAAACTAAGAGTCTCTAACAGAACCGGGAGCGCGAGCGACCGGTCTTGGGTTCTTCGGCCCTCGGGGCTTGGCCCCGCGCTTGCGCTTGGGGTTCTGTTAGACGCTCTAATCCTACGATCGACCGATGGACCCTGTACGTCGCGGGATCGTAGTGGTTTGCGTGGGTCGTCGCTAGAACCCGGTCTGCACCTTGAACTGCCGGCGATCAACCGCTAGCCTGCAGCACCGCCGCGGTCAGGAAGATCGGGCGGATGGGGTCGGGCCACTGAGGAATCCGCATGAACGTTTTGATTACCGGTTCGAGCGGCCAGATCGGGACCAATCTCGCCCTCGCTCTGCTCGACCGCGGCGACCGCGTCCTCGGCGTCGACAACCGCGACAACGCCTGGACCCGGCGGATCGAGACCGTCCGGCTTGATCTGGTCCGCACGCCGCCCGCCGACCTGCCGCACGACCGCTCCTTCGACGTCGTCGTCCACCTGGCGGCCAACGCCAAGGTCTTCGCCCTGGTCGAGAATCCTCAAGGGGCGATGGACAACATCACCATGTTGTTCAACGTGCTCGAGTACTGTCGGAAACGCCGAGTCCCGTTCGTCTTCAGCAGTTCGCGGGAGGTCTACGGCGACATCCATCGGCACGTCACCCATGAGGACGCCGCCGATTTCGTCGTCGCCGAAAGCCCCTACAGCGCCAGCAAGATCGCCGGCGAGGCCCTCGTCTATTCCTACGCCCAGTGCTACCGTCTGCCGTTCCTGGTGTTTCGCTACAGCAATGTCTACGGACGATATGACAACGACTTGGCACGGATGGAGCGCGTGATCCCCCTCTTCGTCGAGCGCATCGCCCGCGGCGAGCCGATCGTAGTCTACGGCAAGGAAAAAGTGCTCGATTTCACCTACGTCGATGACTGCGTGGCGGGGACCGTCGCGGGGATCGACGCCCTGGTGCAGGGCCGCGTCGTCGGGCAGACCATCAACCTCGCCCAGGGGCAGGGCAACTCCCTGGTCGATGTAGTCGATATCATTGCCTTGGCCCTGGCCAAGAAGGCGGCGGTCACCTACGAGCCGTCGCGATCGGGCGAAGTGACGCGCTACGTGGCCGATATCGGCAAAGCGCGGTCGCTGCTGGGTTACGAACCGCACGTGCCGCTCACCGACGGATTGGTGAAGGCCATTGAATGGTCGCGGTCGTTCCGATCCGACGGGTAGCTCGGCCCGGAAAGCGGAAGGAGCCCTATCGTGTCGCAACCGGCAGCAGCCGCCCCGACCCAACCAAGCAGGGGGCTGCTCGCGCCGGCTTGGCGCGGCGTGGCGATCGCGCTCGCGATTCTGGTCGCGTTACTGTGGTCCTACTGGCCGACGCTGGTCAGGCTGTTCGGCGACTGGCAGGACGATGACAACTACTCCGTCGGTCAGTTGGTACCCTTGGCCGCCCTGTATCTTCTTTGGCACGATCGCTCTCTCCTCCGCACTTGCAGTCTGAAACCCTGCTGGTGGGGCGTCGTCGTGATCCTGTTCGCCCAGGTGGTTCGCGGATACGGGCTGCTGTTTCTCTTCGGCTCGGCGGAACGCTACTCGCTGATCCTCACCATCGCCGGACTGGTGCTTCTGATCTGCGGGTGGGGAGTTCTCCGGCGGGTCCAATGGATCCTGCTGTTCCTTTTCCTGATGGCGCCGCTGCCGGGTCAGATTCACAACCGAATTTCGGGTCCGCTTCAGACGCTCGCCACCGCCGGGGCGGTCTTCCTGTTGGAGATGGTCGGCGTACCCGTCGCCCGCGACGGCAACGTGATCGTTCTCCACCAAGCGACGCCCATCGCCGTGGCCGAGGCGTGCAGCGGGCTGCGCATGCTCACCGCGTTCGTGGTGGTCGGCAGCGTTCTGGCCTACCTCGTGAACCGACCCTTTTGGCAGAAGGTGGTCTTGACCGTCTCGACGATTCCTGTGGCCATTGTGTGCAACTTGATCCGGCTGGTCGTCACGGCCATGTTGTTTTTGTCCACCGACAGCGCCACGGCGGAGTGGTTCTTCCACGACTTCGCCGGCTGGACGATGATGCCGATGGCCTTCGCCTTCCTTGCCGCCGAGTTGTGGCTGCTCGCACGACTCGTCGTCACGGACTCCGATCCAACCACCCCTGCGCGACAACTCGCGTAACGCCGCGATCGCGGCTCGCCGCCCGCCGGCAGAAGTAAGTGCCATCAAATGGCACTTCGTCGGCGACCGATCATCCGTCAATCCGGGCAAGCACGGCAAGGACGGCAGCGCGGTTCTTGCGCGTTCGGTCCCCGACGCGCAAAAAATGCCGCCCGACGGCACTCGATTTTCCTTGGCGTTTCGCGTGCCCGACCTTATCCTGGGAGATCAATCGGGCGCGCAGGGGCGGTGAAGACGATGAGCGCCGAAAATCGAAACTCCGTCGACCGAGTGGCCGCCACACTCTTCGCTCTGCTAAAGAGTGCCACAGGTCGGCACCGGGTGTTCGCGGGAGACCATCAAGCAGCCCGCAAGGCGGTCAATACCCTGCTTGAACAACTCGGCGACAACGTCCTCACGGAGACCCTCCACGAACTGTACCGGATTGCCGAAGCCGACGCCCGCAAACGCGCCTCCGGGTCGGCCGTCGCCATGCATGATCGACTTCACCCCAAGCGCATCATCCTCGACCCGCCGCCGCCAAAACCTGATGGACCGGCGATGTAACTTCTGCCCCGGAACTCCTCTCCCCTTGAGGGGGGGAACGCGACCAAGGGTCACACGAGCCGACCGAGAAGGGAGGGTCCGGGAGCGGTCCGTTTCCTCGTAGGCTGGGTGAGGGGTGATACCCGCGCTTCCACTTTTACCCCGACCCCCTCCCAGGAAGGGAGAGGGAGTTGCCGGCCGCGGGCTGGGGATCGGCCGGACGCGACGCGAGGTACAGTCCGAGCAACAGCACGGCGCTTCCGACCAACACCACGGGCAGCGGAAGGTGCGCCCATTCCGCCTGGGGATTCGCGTCGTCCGCCACGCCGATCCAGCGCAGCCATTCGGGGCGGATAACGCTGAGCACGCCGATCGTGTTGTGCACGGCGTGGGTCACCATCGCGGGCAGGATGGATCGCGATTGCCAGCACAGGTAACCGAGAATCACCCCCAACCCGGCCGTCACCGCGAACCGGAACACAAAGAAGTGAAAAACGCCGAACACCGCGGCGGCGGCGACAATGGCCGCCCATTTGCGCATCGACGACCGAAGACCGCTGAGTAGGAATCCTCGGAACAGCAGTTCCTCGCAGATCGCCGGGAGCAACGCGAGCAACAGGACCGCGGTTACGGGCGGGAGCAGCCTCACGACCTCGGCCAGCCGCTCGGCGCTGCGGACCACCGTCTCGGGGACGCCGAGCACGGACTGCTGAAGGACGTTCAACTCGTGGGCGGGCGCCCACGCGGATAACCCGACCAGCGCGCCGGCGGCCCAGTGCCAGAACCGTGGCACCTGAAGCCCGAACGTGGCGACGACATCGACCTTCCAATAGAGCAGGATGCCCACGGGCAGGACGACGAAGAGCAGCGGCATCAACCAGGCCGTGCCGTAAAGTTGTCCCGCGGCGGCCTCGTCCAGCCCCGGCGACAACGTGGACTGGACGAAAAACCAGGTCGGAAACAGCAGCGCGGTCACCAACAGGCTCATGGAGACGGACGGGCGCGGCGACGGCTTCATCATCTTCCGGGCGAAGGACCCGCTCAGGGATCCGGCGTCGGCGAAGACCACCGATTCCTTCCCGAAGATTCCCGCCGCGACCGCGACGGCTGCCCCGGCGTAGAATGTCGTCGAGAGCAACACCATAACGACTTGCCACGGCGGAACGGCGGCCCCGAGCAACAATTCTTTGGCCAGCAGCACCATGTTCCCGACCGGCATCATCAGCATGATTCCTTCGAGCCGCGTCGCGGGAAGCGCCGCGACGCCGCCCGGAATCAGCACGGCTAGGATCACCGGCGTAACGTAGTTCTGCGCCTCCTTGAACGTCCGCGCATAGCTGCACACTGCGATCATGATCGCCGACATCAGCACCGCGAACGGAATCAGCGCCAGCAGGATGAACAACATTTTCCCGATCGGCACATGCCCGCCGGTGCTGGCGATCACCTTGTCGAATCCGCCGAAGTAGACCGTCGCGGTCACGCTGGCGAGGTTGAGCGCCGCCCCCATGACGGCCACCGTCGTCACCACCAGAAACTTCCCCACGATCAGATCAATCACCGGCACCGGACAGACCATCAGCGATTCCAGCGTCCCGCGCTCGCGTTCCCCCGCAGTCAGGTCGATAGCCGGATAGATCGCCCCGGTAATGGTCATCAAGATCAAGATGAGCGGAAGAACTTCGCCGAGAACCGACGACGGCGCCGACAGATCGACCGTCTCCACGGTGTACGGCTCCAGAAAGCTCTTCGGCAGGCCCCGTTCATTGAGCCGCGCCTCCTGCAACCGTTCGTTCGTCCGTTGGATCAGCCCCTCGACGCGGCGCCCGGCCGACGTCCCCCGCGGCTCCTCGTAGTCCGCGTTGACGTGGACCTTCACCTGACGTTCGATGGAATCCACGAGCGTCTCGCCGTCAAAGACCACGCCCACCGGGATCGCCCGCTCGCGGATGGCTCGTTGAAGGTCCGCGAGCGAATCGAACACTTCGATCTTCGCGTCGTCGAGGGGCGTGGGGAGGCCTTTGGCCTCGTCGCTTTCCGGATCGAGTGTCGCCTTCCTTTCGTCCAGCGCCACTCTGTCGGCGTGGATCAGTTGGGTCACCATCCGACGGTGGGCGTCGTCGGCGACGCCGATCCGCAAGGCCTCCTGCTCCAGCGATTCATGCTGGTAACTGACGGCCTGCACCGAGCCGAGCATCAGCAGCGGGTACAGCACAATGGGCACAACGATCATCGCAATCAGCGTCCGCCGGTCGCGCAGAATGTCGATCAGTTCTTTGACGTAGATGGTGCGGATGCGGTGCGGGAAGGTCATGCGCCCGCCGCTCCGACGGGTCGGTCCGCGTGAATGAGCTTGAGGAAGATGCTGCTGAGGCGGTGTTCGCCGCTGACCTCGCGCAGCGATTCGAGGTCGCCCTCGGCCACCAGTCGTCCGTCGTGCAGCAGGCCGATCTGGTCGCACATGGTCTCGGCCTCATCGAGATAGTGCGTCGAGAGAATGATCGTCTTGCCCGCATGGCGCTCGCGCTTGATGAAGTCGAGGATCACCCGGTTGCTGAGCACGTCGAGGCCCAGCGTCGGCTCGTCCATGACCAGGATCGGCGGATCGGCCACCAGCGCCCGGGCGATGTTGACCCGCTGCTTTTGTCCGGTCGAGAGCGCCCCGCAGCGAAGATGGGCGAAGTCGTCGATGCCCAACCAGGCGATGAGCTGCTCCGCCCGCGCTTCGGCCTGAGCGCGATCCATGCGATGAAGCTGCGCGAAGTAGACCAGCAGTTCCCTTGCAGAAAGCCTTTGATACAACCCGGTGTTGGCTGTCAGGAATCCGAGGACCCGTTTGACCTCCTGCGGCTGAGTTGCGACGTCAAAGCCCGCCAGCGTCGCCGTCCCGCTCGTGGGGGCCATCAGGCCGCTGAGCATCCGCAGCGTCGTCGTCTTACCCGCCCCGTTGGGACCGAGCAATCCGTAAATTTGCCCCTGCCCCACCCGAAAGCTCAACCCATCGACGGCCCGCTTCTCGCCCCCGTCCGGGGTGGGGAATGCCTTGACCAAGCTGTCCGCGACGACCATCTCCATCGCAGCGGTATTGTAGCAAGGATATGCGCCCGCTGCGCGGGGAAACAGCCTATGTGCCTTGCGAGTGGAGCCGGCGGGCGTTAGGCTAGAGGGTGCGGACCGGGTCTGGACATGGCAACGGTTCGTGTTTGACCTTTATGGACGTGAAGTTCGAATGGGATCCCGCCAAGGCTCCAGAGTAACCGCCGGAAGCATGGTGTCTCATTCGAGGAAGCGGCAACGGTCTTCTGGGATCCACTTGCCGCAACGGCCCTGGACACGCGATCGGAAGAGGAGACCGAGGTCCGTTTCGTAACCGTGGGGACTTCCAAACTTGGACGCCTCTTGGTGATCGCCCACTGCGACCGAGGCGAGGTTGTCCGAGTCATCAGCGCTCCTAAACCAACGCAGCGCGAAAGGCTTGCCTATGAAGAAGGCTAGTAAACGTCGACCATCCCAAGAGATGCTACCCGAGTACGATTTTCGCGGTGCGGTTCGCGGCAAATACTACGCCCGCGTAACGAAAGGGACGAACTTTGTGCTTCTGGCGCCCGATGTCGCCAAATATTTCCCCGACTCGGATTCAGTGAACGATGCCTTACGCGTAATCATTCGAGTCGGCACCCGTCGTCGCCGCTCGGCCTAGCGTTGACCGAGAGGCAAACGCGGCACGACCCCTTTACAAGATGGAGTGTTTTGCATGGCTGCGGAAACCCGGATCGAAAAAGACAGCATGGGCGAGATGACCGTTCCCGCGAGCGCCTACTGGGGCGCGTCGACGCAGCGGGCGGTCGAGAACTTCCCCGTCAGCGGCTACCGCTTCGGGCGGCGGTTCATCCGCGCGATGGGGCTTATCAAACAGGCGGCGGCCAAGGTCAACCGCGACCTGGGAAAGCTCGATCCCAAGCTCGCGGACCTGATCATCACCGCGGCCCAGCAGGTCATCGACGGACGACTCGACGACCATTTCGTCCTCGACATCTTTCAGACCGGCTCCGGCACCAGCACCAACATGAACGCCAACGAGGTTATCAGCAACCGGGCCATCGAACTTGCGGGCGGCAAGCTCGGCTCACGCCAACCCGTCCATCCCAACGACCACGTCAACATGGGCCAATCCTCGAACGACGTGATCCCCACGGTCATACATCTGGCCGTCGCCGAGGCCATCAAGGACGATCTGGGGCTGTCCCTCCAACACTTGGCGAGCCGACTCGGCGAAAAGGCAGGGGCCTTCAGGCACGTGGTTAAGATAGGCCGCACCCACTTGCAGGATGCCACACCCGTGACACTAGGCCGGGAATTCGGCGGGTACGAGCGGCAGGCGGAGCTGGGTCTGGCCCGCGCCACCCGGGCCGTCAAGGCGTTGCACGAACTGCCCATCGGCGGGACGGCCGTCGGCACGGGAATCAACGCCCACCCCGAGTTCGGGCGACGCATGTGCGATGAACTGACCAATGCCACGGGGATCGAGTTTGTCGAGGCGGGCAATCACTTCGAGGCCCAGGCGGCCAAGGACAGCCTCTGCGAAGTCAGCGGACTGCTGCGAACCATTGCCGTATCGCTCACCAAGATCGCCAACGACATCCGCTGGCTGGCCAGCGGGCCGCGCTGCGGGATCGGCGAGATCACCATCCCCGCCACCCAACCCGGGTCTAGCATTATGCCGGGGAAGGTCAACCCGGTGATGAGCGAGATGCTGATCCAGGTGGCAGCCCAGGTCATCGGCAACGACACGGTCATCACCCTGGGCGCCCGCGACGGGGTCTTCGAGTTGAACG
>JAZDHF010000216.1:0-24486 GCA_043806315.1 Planctomycetota bacterium
ACCTGTCCCGTCGATGGACGTGCGTCGAACCACGTCCAAACTGTTGTTTCCCCAGTACAGCTTCGTGTGGTGTGAGGCGGTCGCGAACAGATTTGGACCTTGTTCGCCGAAATCCACGTAAGGGAAGAGGATGGTTTCAACGTTCACTCCGTCGAGATCTGCCCTCTGGATCGCAAATCGATCCCCTGGCGGGTCCGGAAGGAGGTACGACCAGTAGACGTTCTGTCCAACATGCGGGAAGCAGGCGTCTGGCAGCGCGTCGCCGTTCTTGTCAGAACAGTCGGTTCCCTCGCCTGCCCAATGGCTGCTTGGGATTACGTTGCAATCCATCTCCGTCATCACGAGACAACCGTGGTTCGAGAAACAGCATGCCCCGGCAGCCTCGACGACGCCAGACCAAATGGCCGTGACGAAAAACGCCCCAAGTACACGAACTGACATTTTGCGATCCTCCTAAAATTGTCGAACTGTGCGAACGACCGCCCGTATCCTACCGGGAAATGCGGCTCGATGCAACGCCTTGCAAATTCGGGCCACGGGCCGAGGGTCTACCCGCCTGCCAAGAAGCGTCCAATATCGCGAACCGTCCCCCGCCGCGCGGCCAAGTGGGGGTCGATGGGCAGTTCACGACGGCCGGCGCACGGGGTCAAGCCTCAAGCTAACCCGCATCTTTGCCCCGTCCCGTGAGGGACGGATGACAATAGCCCAGCGTTTCAACGCTGGGAAAGCGAGCCGTTTTACATCCCGAGTCCCGGAGGAACGACTGAATCGCTCAGCCGTCCCTCCGGGACTCGACTCGAACGGCGGCGATCCACCCAGCCATGAATGGCTGGGCTACTCTCAGCGTGTCCCGCCGGGACACCGCTACCCACGACAACCAAAATGTGGGTAAACATGAGGCTTGCGCTCCGGGTTCGGATGCGAGCAACTGTGATCCGGCTATTGTCCCGGGCACCACAGGTATAAGAACTGCGGCGCGGGCGGGGTCAGGGAAAACGGAAGTTCCACGTTCAAGAGGTTAAGGTTGCTGGTGGGCGACGCCGGGGCCTGGGCGTAATAGTTGGGCCGGTAGTCGTGCGGGCGTTGGTAGGCCACCACGCGGACGTTCCTCACCCCGACGCGTTTCTTCGTGGCGGCGATGGTGTCGCGGAGCGTGGCGATGCGGTCGATGAGTCCGAGCTCGAGGGCCTGGTTGGCGGTGTAGATGCGTCCGTCGGCAAGGGCGCGGACCTTGGCCTCGTCCAATCCGGGGCGACCCTCGTCGACCACCTTGACGAAGCGGTCGTACATGTCCTTAACCACGCTCTCGAACAACTGCCGCTCCTCGGGCCTCATGGCGCGGAACGGTGAGCCGGTGTCCTTGTGGACGCCGGAGGTGATGGCGTCGCTCTTGAGGCCGATCATGTTCATCGTGCCGCTGAGGTCGAACATGAGCATGATGACGCCGATGCTGCCGGTGACGGTCGAAGGCTGTGCCACGACGTCGTCACAGGCGCAGGCGACGTAGTATCCGCCGCTGGCCGCGACATCCATCATCACCGCGACCACCGGCTTGCCGCTCTTTTTGAAGTGCGTGATCTCATCGTGCATCAGTCCGCTGGCGACGACGGTTCCGCCGGGCGAGTTAATGCGGAGGATCACGGCCTTCACAAAGCGGTCGCGGCGGGCCTTATCGAGCTGCTCGAGCAACACGCTCACCGGGTTCTCGCCCTCGCCGAAAAGCCGCGTCGCGGACCCGTTTTGGATGGTTCCGCTAACGTCGATCAGGGCGATCTTGTCGAGGGCGAAGAACGAATCGCGGGAAAGCTCGGTCTCTTCCAACTCGCGTTTTCCGCTGACCGGGGTGATTAACAGGCTCGGCGGAGTGCAGCCGGCGAAAAGAGTCGGCCCGATAAAACCGAGTGCCGCGAGCCATCGTGTCATCGGTTGTTTCACTTCAACTTTCCTTCTGGAACTCGCAAGCCGCGTCCGCGTGGCTTCGCCCGTAGGGTGACCGACCCGTCGGCCACGATTTACAGGCGACATGCTACCGTGCGACGCGTGATCTGGACAATCAACGTGGAACGAGGGTGGAATCGGCCCGCCGCGGTGGTATCATAGATAGAAACGCTGGACCCGTCGGGTGCGTTATCGGTCTATCGTTCCGGCGGGCAGATCATCACGGGGGCGCGGGGAGGCGGGACCTACAAAAACCGGACCGCATAGGCGCGCAACGTGCCGGCATGGCTATGCACGCCGGAACGAACAAGGACGCTTAGGCGTCGCGCCCGCATGGCAGGCGAAGGCCTGGGGGAAGGAGAACATGGTCACCCACCGATTACTCCGATCAGTGCAAGTCCGCCGTGCGCTCGGCGGGCTTCTAATCGTTCTGCTCGCCACGGCAATGTCGACCGGGGTGGCGATCGCTACCGACGCCGTCGCCGTTCCGCCAGGCGGGTGGACGTTGCAGCCCGGATGCGACGAGACCTGCGGATTGTGGTACGTATCGGGGGAGCCCTACGTACCGACGCCGTCCGTCGTCGCCAGTCCGGGCGGGACTACATACAGCGTTTCGCATCGGGTCGGGGCCGATTTCGACGGCGCCGGTCCGCAGGGGATTACGTGCTTTTTCATCCATCCTGACCCCGTGCTCACCGGAGCCCCGGATGACATTGTGACTTTTGACACGGCCTCGGAACCGATCCGGACGGATTTGTTCGGCACCGTCCCCAGGGTCTCCGAGTCTGACACGGGCCAACCGAACGGTCAGCGATTGGTCGTCATTACCACTCAATCGCAGCCGGGCACAGACTTGTTTCCAAGCGGCTTCATATCGGGCGGGGTGTCGCTGACGGACGCCTGTTTCTCGATCGGTCTGGATGACCCGTTGACCTGGGCGGGAACGGACACGATCGACTGGGCAACCCTCGAGTTCCTCACGGACGGCGTGACGATGGCCGGCCCGTTCGATGCCATCAGCTTTTTCAGCAATCCCTGGAATGGCGTGGTCACCATCACGCTGCCGAACGGCACGGGGCAAGGGTTCAACGGGGTGCGGCTCACGCTGATGACGCAAAAATCGATCAACCTGGCGAATGACGGCTGCCGCGGACAGATCGTGGTGACAGATGGTGACACGCAATACAGCACCATCGGCGCGACGACGGACGGACCCGATGAACCGACGGCGTGCCGGTTTTTGTCGTATTCGGACATCGGATCGGACATCTGGTACCGTTATGCGGCCACCTGCGAGGGCAACCTAACCGTCGACCTTTGCAACAGTAGTTATGACACGAAACTCGCGGTCTATGACGGCTGTGGGCAGTGTCCGGTGTCCAGCCCCCCGCTGGAGTGCAATGACGACTTCCAACCCTGCGGTCTTCGGTCGTATGTGACGGTCCCGGCCGTCCTGGGGCACTGCTACACGATCCGCATCGGCGGATACTTGGCCGTGCAGGGCACGGGGACGATGAGGGTGAGCTGCGACGTCATCGCGCCGCCGAGCGGTGCGTGCTGCGACGACGACAATTGCTTCGCGACGCTGACGGAAGCCGATTGCGAGGGTCAAAACGGCGCGTGGTTCGAGGGAAACAGTTGTCCGGGCTTCTTTTGTCCCGTGACACCGCCGCCCAACGACGCGTGCACGGACTGCGCCCGCGTCCTAACCGGTGTGCCGTACAACGGGCGGACCCGAGCGGCCACGGGGACGGACATCAGCTCCTGCAGCGACAACGACACGTTGGATGCGTGGAACTGTTGGACGGCCGACTGCACCGGGCGCGTATCCATCACCACCTGCGGCAGCTTGTTTGATACGACGTTGGCGGTTTACGACGCTTGCGGCGGCGACGAGCTGGCCTGCGACGACGACGGTTGTCAGTTCCTTCCGGCGAGGCGATCGAGGGTGACGCTCGACGTCACCGAGGGCACGACCTACGCGATCCGCGTCGCGGGCTACGATGAGTTATTCGGGGACTACACGCTGAACGTGGAGACTTGTAAGAACGCCTGCTGCCTGCCGAGCGGGCTGTGCGGTTTCGCAACGAGCGCGCAGTGTGACGCCGTTGGCGGGACTTCGCTCGGTCCGGGTTCGGTGTGCCGCGGCGACCTGGACCAGAACGGCATCGACGACGCCTGCGAACCCTGTCCGCAGGCGACGATCGCGGGGGCCGCGCCGCGGGATGGAACCGTGGACGCCCGCCAACCCAATTCCGCCACCGCGCCGCTGCCCCGGCAAGGGATCGGATCGCCGGGAGAACCGGGGACGAATCGGGAATCGATCGTCATCGTTCTCAACCCGCGCGTTCCTGAGGCGGAGGGGTGCTTCAGCGTCTGTGAGACGAAAGAAGATCCTCTCTTGGGTCCCAACAACATTCAGACCGTGACCTTCCATGGCGCCGGCGTCTACGAGTTGGTGCTCGACCATGCGATCACGGCGGGCGGAGTCACGACCATCGAGTACCTGGGGGACGGCAGCTTTATTGATTACACCTCACACTCGGCGAACGTGGATGGGGGCAGCTTCAGCGACGCGTTGGATGTTGATGAGCACGTCGACTGCTGCCTGAGCGGGTTGTGCACCCCGGTCTGGGGGGCGTACAGTTGCGACATCGACCGTTCCGGTCTGGTCACACCGGCGGACACCCTCGCGGTTATTGATTTGTTGAATGGGACGCAAGTGTGGGATGTCTGGTTTGGGTCGCCGCTGCCGACGCAGGGGACATGTCCGTAGATGCCCGCTCGTACCTTCGACCGATGTCGATGGAACCGGTGACGTGCCGCGGCCGCAGCGATCGCGGCCAAAGCCCGTCGACCTGCAGAGGACTTGCCTCACCAAGACAAATCACAGGTCCGGCAAACAAGGACCTTCTCCCCTTGGGGACGGCGCAGGGTGAGGAAGTAAGGCAGCGTCTCCACCCTCACTCCAGCTTTCTCCCCGGGGCGGGATCGGGGGTGTTCAGACACAGCCCGAGGCGTTGGGGTTCGGGTACGGGCACGCGTTGTGGAATGGACGGCGCGGCCGTGGATCGTGCCGCGCATTGGCACGCGAGCCGGATGGCGGCCTTCATACTGCCGGGGTCGGCGGAATTCGCTCACGGCGGTTGTCGAGAGTAACCCATCTCGTGTCGGCCTCTTTGGACTGAGGGGCGACGGGCGGAAATAATTTCCGTGTCCAATCCGATTTTTTACCCGTCGTTCGCGTCCTTTCGGTGTTATAGAGATAGAAGCGCACAACTTGGACTCGTTCGGTGTCGATCGCGCACTGCGCGGAGCGTTCGTCGCCGCCACCCGTCCGCGCGACGGTCCGAAACGGAGACATGAAATGAAGCGGGCGCATACTGCTGGCAGCTTACCAAGCCAATTCTCCATCCCCAGGTTCTGGATCGGTGCTTTACTTGCGCTCTTTGCGCCACTGATCTCACCTGAGCGATCCCATGCGGATTGCGGTTTCGATTGGCGCGCCGGGGAAGGCATTCCGGGAGTCGCGGGCGTTGTGTCAGACCTGACGCTGTGGGATCCGGACGGGTCGGGCCCGGAGCCAGAGGTGCTGGTCGTCTCCGGGTACTTCTCCGTCGCGGGACGGAGCCAGGTCAATAACATCGCATCTTGGGATGGAACGGACTGGCATGCGCTTGGGGACCCGCGTGGATTTGTAGGCGCAGTGGTCGTCTACCACGGAGCCCTGCTGGCGGCTGTTAAGCCGTACACGAACCAAGGAACCGCGGCGACCAACGTCCTTCGTTGGACCGGGAAAAATTGGGAATCGTGGGGTCCGGGCATTGACGGTGACGTGTACGCTTTCGCCGTTTACCGAGACGAATTAATTGTCGGAGGCCGGTTTGCGACGGGCGGACCGCTGGTAACCTCGATCGCCCGCTGGGATGGAACGACTTTGCAGGCCTTGGGCGGTGGGGTCGCCGGGCAAGTGTACGCGCTCACAGTACACGACGGCGAGTTGATTGTCGGAGGACAGTTCGCAACGGCCGGCGGGATCGATGCCCAAAATATTGCCGCGTGGGACGGGACCGCCTGGCATGCATTGGGTACTGGAGTGGACTATTCTCCCTACCGCAGTCCGGTCGTGCTCGCGCTCGGAGTGTACAACCGCGAGATCATCGCCGGAGGAGACTTCACTATTGCCGGCGGCGTTGTCGCGAACAACATCGCACGTTGGGATGGGCGCTCGTGGAGCGCCATCGGTACGGGTTTCGACCGTTCGGTCAACGTGCTCACGGTCTTTGACGGTGTGTTGTTCGCCGGGGGGCGCTTCACGTCAGCAGGGTCCGACGCAGCGAACAACGTCGCCGCGTGGGTTGACGATTCTTGGCAGCCGCTCGGAAGCGGCATCGACAAAGACGGCGTTTATGCGTTAGCAGCGTACAATGACGAACTGATCGTTGGGGGGCGATTCTATGCGGCAGGCGGCGTGCCGTGCTACAGCATCGCTCGTTGGGATCGCAGAATCTGGCGTCCACTGGGAAGTAGTCCCAGCGGGTTGCCCACGGCTTTCACGACTTTTCATGGGGACCTGATCGCGGCCGGTTCGTTTACGACGGTCGGCGGAACCACGGTCCCGGGAGTTGCCCGGTGGGACGGCCTCTCGTGGAACCTCCTCGGAAGTGGCATGGACTCCTCCGTCAATGCTCTTGCGGTTTACAACGACGAGCTGATTGCGGGCGGGTATTTCAGCACCGCAGGCGACGTCCCGGTGAACGGCATCGCGGCGTGGGACGGCACCACGTGGCATCCGCTTGGAAATGGTGTGGATGGTGGATTTGTGAATGCCCTCACCGTGTACGATGGAGAACTGATAGCCGGGAGATACCTTAGCATCGCGGCGTGGAATGGCACGAATTGGCGCCCGCTCGGAAGCGGGGTCGAGGACGAGGTGAACGTCCTCGCGGTGTACAACGATCGACTGATCGCCGGAGGAGCGATTTGGGATGGGACCACTTGGGCTCCCCTGGACTCTTTGACCAGAGTTTATTCTCTCCACGCGCTTGCCGTTTTCGACGGCCAGTTGGTCGCGGGGGGAAGCGCGTTCTACAACCCTAGCCCTGGTGGGGTGAGCACGCACGGGACTGCCCGTTGGGATGGGGAAAGATGGCAGGCGCTCGGCAGCGGCATAGACGGCGATGTCTACGCCCTGACCGTCTACAACGGCGAGTTGATCGCGGGCGGGTACTTCGCAACCGCCGGTGGAATCCATGCCTCGAACCTCGCCGCTTGGGACGGGACCGCATGGAAGGCCCTCGGGCCCGGGGCGTCGGGAGGTGTGTACGCTCTGTCGACGTACGGGCCTGAACTTGCCGTAGGGGGGAGTTTTATGACGGCAGGTGAGCACGTTTCGGCCTACTTCGCCCGCTGGGGTCCGACCGATGCGTTCGGCGATCATGACGGGGACGGACGGGTCGATCTCGCGGATTTCTCCGGCTGGGCGAATTGTGAAACCGGACCGCTGCCCGCCGATGCAGCCGCTGGCCCGTCGGTCGAGTGTCTATGCGCCTTCAACTGCGACGGAGATGCCGATAGCGACCTGCGGGACTTCGCCACGTTCCAAGCGCATTTCGGCGAGTAAAAGGGAATTTCGATCTCAACGCGGGCAGCGTTCCACCGGCATGTAAGATGGGCGCTGGGGCCGGTCGAATGGCCTCACACCCCGTCTTCTTGTCGTTGCGTCGGTTGCACAATCATCGGTGACGCCGGCACGACGAGCGCCCCTACGCGTGCCGCGCATTGGCACGCGAGGCGGATGGCGGCCTTCATACTGCCGGGGTCGGCGGCGTTGGTGCCGGCGATGTCGAAGGCCGTGCCGTGATCGACGCTGGTGCGGATGATCGGAAGACCGAGGGTAACGTTGACCGCCGTACCGAAGGCCAGCAACTTCACCGGAATCAACCCCTGGTCGTGATACATGGCCACGATCCCGTCGTAACGCGCGCGACGCCGCTCGGTAAAGAGCGTGTCCGCGGGGAAGGGGCCTTCGACGTCGATTCCGGTGTTGCGGGCCATCTGGATCGCCGGCTCGATGACGCGGGTCTCCTCGTCGCCGAACTGACCCTGCTCGCCGGCGTGGGGGTTCAATCCCGCCACGGCGAGGCGCGGATGCTCGATCCCGAACCAACGCTGCAGCGCTTCGTGAAGCAGATCGATCGGTTGGAACACCAGCCCGATGGTGAAGTGATTGCGCAACTCGAAGAGACCCAAGTGGGCGCTGGCGAGTGCCACCCGTAGATCACCGCCGACAAAGGCCATCGTGAAGCGCTTGGTGTTGAAGGCGTCGGCGAGCTTCTCGGTGTGGCCCGGGAAGCGGCAGCCGGCCAGTTTCCAACTGACCTTGTGGATGGGGCCGGTGACGATCGCGTCGATCACGCCGTTCTTCGCGGCGTTGAGCGCTTCGTCGACGTACCGAAGCGACGCCCTTCCGCCCTCGGCGGTCGGACGGGCGTTGACCCAGAAACCGGCGGCGTACTCCTCGAGATCGACCAGGACGACGCCGCTGTCCACGCGTAACGGCTCGCCGCGGGCGATGCGAAACCAAAAGGGACGAAGGGCTGCGGCGTCGGCGGCGGCCTCCAAAACATCGCCCGACCCGTAGATGATGAAGCGAGCCAGCGAGCGGACTTCGGGGTCAGCGAGGGCCTTAAGGACCACCTCGGCCCCGATCCCGCAGGGGTCGCCCAGGGTGACGCCGATCAGCGGTTTGGATCGCACGGCCTGGGGCGAGACGGCGGGGCCGACCACCGCGGCGGTCATAGGAACCCCGCCTTCTGCAAGGCGTCCCGCGTGAGCGGTCCGCCCTCGGTCATTTGCGCGAGTCGATGCACGATCGTCCGAGCGATTATGTCCGATTCAATGTTGACGAGGTCCCCGACGGTCAGCGTGGAGAGCGTCGTCCGTTCGAGGGTCGTGGGAATGAGTGCCACGGTAAAGTCACCCTCACGCACGTCGGCGATGGTCAGTGACACGCCGTCGATGGCGACGGAGCCTTTGGCCACCAGGTAGGGCGTCAGATGCTCATCGGGGCGAAGTCCGATCACATACTCGCGGCTCGATCGGCGGACCTCCGTCACTGCGGCCGTGCCGTCGATGTGTCCTTGTACGAAGTGGCCGTCGAGCCGGTCATCCATTTTCAGGGAGCGCTCGAGGTTGACCCGATCGCCGACGCGCTTCCGGCCAAGCGTGGTCCGTTGAAGCGTCTCGGCGATGACGTCGAATCCCAGGGATTCGCCGAGGACGGTCGCCACGGTCAGACAGACGCCCTGGACGGACACGCTGTCGCCGGGTTTGCATTCCCGGGTGATGGGGCCGACGTCGAGGAGCAACCGCCTCCCGCCCGCCACGACGCGGGTGTCGCGGACCGTTCCCATCCGTTCCACAATGCCGGTAAACACGCTAATCCCCCTGGGCGACGCACCGCCTGTGAGTTTCCACACTCGATGCTAGACCCGGTGCGAGGGATGTCAAGGCAAGTCAGAACGCGGATGAGTCATGCGGTCGTGGGCCGCCTTGCGGTCGCCGCTGTGATCGGAGGTGTACTCTCGCCTCGGCACGTCAGTTTGTTTGCTGGGGCACCGCCGCGTAGGATTCCGTTGGTATGAGCGGACATGCACTTGGCGGAACGAAGGTCAGCCGCCGGAAGGCGATGGGCGTGCATTATACGCCGCCGCTTTTGGCCGAGTTTCTCGCCCGGCGCCTCATTCCCTTTGTTGCACAGCGTTTGAACGAGCCGCTCCGAATACTCGACCCGGCTTGCGGGGATGGTGCTCTCTTAGAGTCGGTGCTGACGGCGTTGCGTGAGGGAGGAATCGACCCGGGCGTGATCGTCGGCATCGAAGCGGACGAGGGCGCCCTTTGCGCCAGCCGATTCCGGTTGTCCCGTTTTGGGGAGGTTCGCTGTGATCTCATTGAGGGAGACTTCCTCGAGTTGGTGTCAATGAGCGACCCTCAGGCGCATCTGTGGATCTCCGATCCGGCGGTTCCGGCGCTGGCCCGGGGATTTGATGTCATCATTGCGAACCCACCTTATGTCCGTACGCAGGTGCTCGGCGCGGCGAGAGCGCAGCGACTGGCGTCTCGCTTTGGACTGGCCGGGCGAGTCGACCTTTACCACGCGTTCCTCGTCGCCGCGACGGAGTCGTTGCGCCCAGGGGGAGTGCTTGGAATCATCATTTCCAACCGCTTCCTGACGACGCTCGGTGGATCGACAATCCGCCGTTACCTCGCGCAACACTACGACGTTCGAGAGGTTATCGATCTGGGAGACACGAAGCTCTTTGATGCCGCCGTTCTGCCCGCGATTTTCATCGGGTCTCGGCGGCCGCAGGGCCAACCCTCCGTCGTTCGATCGGGAGGACGCTTCGTGCGCGTCTATTCCGACGTCGGGTCGGGCAGTGACGAGCCGATCAAATTGACGCCGGACCAGGGGATTATTGACATCTTGAGTCATGGTGAACCCGGACGCTACCGGGCACGGGAAGGCTCATTCAAAGTCACTTCCGGCGAGTTGGAACTGGATGAAGATGCAGCCGAGGTCTGGTCACTCGTTACGGCAGAAGAGAGGGAATGGGTGGATCGCGTGCGCGCCGCATCGTGCGGCGTGTTCGGCGATGTGTCCGCGGTGCGTGTGGGAATCAAAACGACCGCGGACGACGTATTTATCCGTTCTGATTGGAACGAACTGCCTGCGGAAATGCGCCCAGAGCCTAAGTTGCTTCGCCCCCTCCTGGGACACGAGGACGCTTGCCGTTGGAGTTTGCCGCAGGGGGCCAAACCGTCCGCGAAAGTTCTCTATACGCACGAGGTGATGAACGGATGTCGACAGGCCATCGATCTTCGCAAATACCCTCGCGCGCGGGCGTACCTCGAGGCGCATCGTGACCGCCTTGAACGCCGGCATTACGTTTTGGAGGCCGGTCGGGAATGGTACGAGATTTGGGTTCCGCAAGACCCGGCCGCCTGGATCGTTCCGAAAATCGTATTCCCGGACATTAGTCCCGGGCCGCGCTTCTACCTTGATTTTGGCGGGAACATCGTGGATGGAGACAGCTATTGGATCACTCCCGCCCCGCGCGCTCCGTCGGATGCGCTCTACCTTTTGCTCGGGGTGGCCAACTCCAAGTTGATGGCGCGGTTCCACGACCTGGCGTTCAATAACCGATTGTATTCCGGTCGACGGCGCTATATCACCCAGTATGTGGGAAAGTACCCGTATCCGTCACCTGGAACTCCGGCTGCCCAAGAGCTCATTTCACTGGTCCGGCAGGCCGTCTGCAACTGTGGTTCCGAAGCCGGTGCGTCCGGCGTTCCCATGCTCGAAGTCCGGATTGACGCTCTCGTGGAGGTGTGTTTCGGCATAGCCACCGCTTAGCCTGTTCGAGAATCGGACTATGAAACACGGGAGTTCTCTGGCCAAATCGGCGAGGATCAAGAAGGAACGCATTCATTCCCTCGATCTTGCCGACGGCGAACCGCTCGCCAACGCCCCAGCGGATCCCGCGATCCTCTACTCTCTGGAAGAGCTTGCTACGCTCCTAAATCCGCTGATGGGAATCGACGCGCCGCGTGATGAAGGGAATCGGATCCTCGAGGTCCGCCCCAAGGGACATTGGTTCGAGTTTGAGGTTGCGAAATCCTTGGGGTATCACTACCCGCCCGGCGCAGGACTGTTCCCCGATCTTCGCCACCAGTTGCTGGAAGTCAAACACCACACGGGGAAGTCGGTCACGATTGATTTCGGTCACGATCATCCGGGATCGGAGGACGTGTTGGAAGCCCGCTGGAACGAGAAGGCGCGGATCCGGGTGTGCGACATTCGATACCTGATTGCCCTCGCGCCGCCTCCCCAGTTTCGCGTCTCGGTGATGGTGCTCGCGACGGGGGCGGAAATTAACTCGATCTTTGGTGTTTCGCCGACGCAGACCATCAAGTACCAACTCGGTATCTCGAAACAATGGCGAGAGGAGCACGCCGGGCAAATCCTCGTATCCGGGCAGGTCTTCCGGGTGTCGTAAGAAGGGCGAGCCGTAAGCCCCTGGCACACTCCGCCCCGGAGGGGACGCATTGCAGGACAGTTCCGGCTCAGTCGAGTCGATCGACGCCGTGCGAATCGATTCTCGCCGCGGCGTTTCGCGAGGCGCGCGCGTAGAGCAGCCAGTAGGTGACGGGGATGACGAACAGCGTAAGCAGGGTCGAGGCGAACAGGCCGAAAATGAGGGACCACGCCAGTCCGGAGAAGATCGGATCGAAAGCGATCGGGGCGGCGGAGAGCATGGCCGTGGCGGTGGTCAACAGGATCGGACGCAATCGTACGACGCGGCTTTCCATGATCGCATCGAACAGGGAACGCCCACGGGCGAGCGAAAGGTGGATGAAATCCACGAGGATGATGGAATCCCGCGTCACGATTCCGGTCAGGGCGATCATCCCGATCATTCCCGTGGCCGTGAAGAAGATCGGATCGGCGTACACTCCGACCCGGCCTCCCGCGAGGGCGTTCAGCAACCAGAAGCCCGGCATGATCCCCAGCGCCGTCAGAGGAATGGCGAGCATCACCACAATGGGAATGACAAACGAGCCGGTCTGGGCGGCGAGCAGGATGTAGATTCCCACTAAGGCCGTGGCAAAGGCCAGGCCCAGGTCCCGAAACACATCCAGCGTGATTTTCCATTCCCCCTCCCCCGCGAAGTCCACGCGAATTCCCTCCGGGACGGACCAGGGAATACCTCCGCCGCTCAATAGAAATGTTCGTTCCGGCAACGGACGCGGCGCGACCAATGGAATTGCCGATTGTCGATCTCCCATTGTCAATTGCCCATTCCCGGAGGTCTCCTTTCCTTCGACGGGAATTGGCGATTCCCGGTCGCTCTGAATATCTACGACCGCTTCCGCCGGAGCCCGGCCCGCCGTCTCGGCGAAGACATAGACGACCCGCCGGAGATTCTTGTGGTAGATGCTCTTGTCCACAACCTTTGTTTCCCACCATCCCAGTTCGGCGAGAGGAATCAAATCACTGCCGACGCCCTTGACGTGCAGACGAGACAGATCGTCTGTACTCGAACGGATGGCCTTGGGGAGGCGCAGCTCGATCCGCAGGGGGTTGCGCTCCTGGGGTGCGGATACGGCGCCGACGCTCTCACCGGCCAGGCCTATCGTCACGGCGTCGGCGATGTCCCTGACCGTTACGCCGTGCAGAGCGGCCTTTTCCTTGTCAACGACGAAGACCCGTTTTCGCCAATCAGTTTCGACGGAGTCATCGACATCGACGACGCCGGGCTCGGAGGCGATGCGGCCGCGAACGGTCTTCGCCGCGGCGATCAGTCGGTCATACGTGTGATCCGCCCGGCCATAGACCTCGGCGACGACGGTGGAGAGAACGGGGGGCCCGGGCGGCGTCTCCACGATTTTCAAAAGGGCACCGTGTTCGCGGGCGATGGCCGTGAGCTGGTCGCGGAGGCGCAGGCCGATGGCGTGGCTCTGAGCGTGTCGGCTCTTGCGGGGGGCGAGGTTGATGCGAATCTCGGCGACGTTCCCGCCGCGGCGCAGGTAGTAATGCCGCACCAGGCCGTTGAAGTCGATGGGCGAGGCGACGCCGACGTACGAGGTGAAGTCCGTGACCTCCGGCACTTCCGCGAGATACTCCTCGAACGTTCGGACGCCGGCGTCGGACCGCTCCAGCGTCGTGCCTTCGTCGAAGTCGAGCACGAGAAGCAGTTCGTTCTTGTTGTCGAAGGGGAGCATTTTGAGGGGGACAAGACGGGTGGCGGCGAGTGCGGTCGCGCCGAGCGTCGCAAGCGCCATGACGATCAGGAACGCCCACGCGGCCCTCCGCGAGTGGAGGAGCGGGGCCATCAGGGGATAGAAAAAGCGATACAGCCGGGTTTGTTTGACCTGGGCGAGGTCGGGCGGATCATTCCGGGATTGTCGATTGCCGACGGCCGATTGCCGATCCGATTCGTCCACGCTGCTCTGGGCTGCAATTGGCAATTGGCAATGGTCAATCGGCAATTCCTCCCCGCTCACATGGCTTCGCTTTCGCAATAGATGATAGCTCAACCAGGGTGTGATGGTGAAGGCGACGAGCATGGACATGAGCATGGCCACCGGGACGTTGAGGGCCATGGGGCGCATGTAGGGGCCCATCATGCCGGTGATGAAGAACATGGGCACGAAGGAGACCATGACGGCCAAGGTAGCCGTGATCAGCGGCGGTCGAATCTCGGCGACGGCCTCCAGGACGATCGCACGCGTCGCCTTCTTGCGAAGGGCGAAATGCCGCGAGATGTTCTCGACGTCGACGATCGGATCATCGACCAACAAACCGAGTGAGAGGATCAGCGCGAAAAGGGTCACGCGATTGATGGTGTAGCCCAGGAGCAGGTTCACGGTCAAGGTCAGTCCGAAGACCACGGGGACGGCTACGCCGACGATCAAAGATTCCCGCCAACCGAGGCCGATGGTGAGCAACGCGATAACGATGACGACGGCCACGCCCAGCGTCTCGACCAGCTCGTTGACCTTCTCATCCGCCGTCAGACCGTAGTTCCGCGTGGTGACGACGGTGATGTCGTCCGGGATGACCGTGCGTTGGAGTTCGCCGGCGGCGTCGAGGATGGCCTTGGCGACGGTCACGGCGTTGGCGCCCTTCTTCTTGGCGAGGGCGACGGTGACCGCAGGGTGCGAGACCTCGCCATTCTCCGCCTTCACAGCGGAGGCCGGACCCCAGCCGTGGCGGACGTAGCTCGTCGCTTCGGCGGGACCGTCTCGAATCTCGCCCACGTCCTTTAAGAAGATCGGGCGCTCGCCGGACGTGCCCACGACCAGGTCGTTCAACTCATCGCTTCGCTGAAACGCCCGACCGACTTCGACGCGTACGACGGCGTCCTCGGCGTTGAACTCGCCGGCTGTGGCCGTGACGTTGGCGCCAACGATGGCCCGCCGAATCTCCAGGGGAGAAACGCGATAGGCCTGCATCCGGTCGGGGTCGAGATAGACGGAGGCAGTCCGCGGTCGCCCGCCGACGACGTAGGCCCGGGACGTGTCTTGCACGGCCGCAAGACGTTCAACGACCTCCTCCGCTACGCGACGAAGGGCGTATTCGTCGGATTCCGTGCTCATCAGGGTAAGCGTCACGATCGGTACGTCGTCGATCTCGACGGGCTTCACGACCCAGCCGGTGACACCCGGCGGCACGATATCGATGTGCTCGTTGATGCGTTTATAGAGCTTGACCAGGCTGCGCTCGCGGTCCTCGCCGACGTAGTAGCGGACGGTGATGATCGCCTCGCCCTCGCGCGACATGGAGTAGACGTATTCCACCCCGTCGATCTGGTAAAGCAGTTTCTCTAACGGCGTGGCGACGAGTTGCTCGACCTGCTGGGCGGAATGGCCGGGGAAACTGACGTACACGTCGGCCATCGGGACCACGATCTGCGGGTCCTCCTCCCGCGGGGTAATCAACAGCGAGACGATTCCCAGTGCGGCGGCGAGCAGGATCAAGACGACCGACAGGTTGGAATCGAGAAAGACACGGACGAAGGCATTGAGAAGATCAAACTGTGAGTGCCCGGCGGCGAGTCGCGGCTCGGGCATCGGTGATTCGCTGCTCGGCATTCGTCACTCGGATCCGGGGCTTCCCGAGGGATGCACGGCGACCGTTTCCCCGGCGCGGAGTCCGGAGAGGACCTGGCGGTCGTCCCCGAATGACCGGCCCAGTTGGACGACCCGACGGTGCAGGGTGTTCTGTTCCTTGCCGCCGACGACATCGACGATGTCCAGTTGTCCGACGCGTCGGACGGCCGATTCAGGCACGACCAGCGCGTCCTGCTCGTCCAGGGGAATGAACAGCCGGCCGAACATGCCCGCGTACACGCCCGGCGGACAGGGACCGGTGACTTTGACCGCGAAGGTGCGGCTGCCCGACTCCGCCTCCGGCACGATCTCGCTGACAAGCCCTTGGCACTTCTTGGCGACGGCGTCAACCTGGACATCGATGGTTTGTCCGACCTTCAAGCGCCGGGTCAGCGATTCGCGGACCGAGGCGACGAGCTGCATCCGCGTCGGGTCGTAGAGGGAGACGACCACCTGACCGGGCGTGACGGTGTCCCCGACTTCGACGCGTTTGTCGATGACCACGGCGTTCGAGGGCGCCTCAATCCGTGTGTAACCGAGGATCGTTCGGGCCTCCGCGGCGCTCTGCTCGTCGCGTTCCAGTTCGGCCTGTGCCGTTGCCAGCGCCGTGCTGACGCGGTCGAGCTCGATTTTGGCGGCCGAGCCTTGGGCGAACAGGTCTTGCACGCGATCGGACTCGATCTGGGCTTGCTTGCGGGCCGCGCTGCCGGCGGCGACAGCGGCCTCCGCCTGCTGAACGCGAGCTCGCAGATCGGCGTCGTCCAGCTCGACCAGCAGTTCGCCCTTGGTCACTCGTTGCCCCGCGCCAACGTGGACGGCGTTAACCCGTGCGAGCACTTTGGAGGCGACGGAGGTTTCGTGAACCGAGCGGACGGAGCCGACGGCGGTCTCGGTAATCGGCACACGGATCGTCCGCACCTCGACGACTTGGGCCGCGCCGATCGGACGACTCGGCGTCCGCGCCGGTCCGGCTGCGCCGATCTTGGAGTGGAACGCCCCCGCAAGCCACAACATCAGGAGGACGACCACCGCGCCGAAGCCGATCACGACGGCGATCCGGCGAAGGACGTAGGCGATCTTCGGGCGTTGTCGGGCCGGGGTTTGTCCGCTGGGGGGTTTGTCGGTCATAGCGGGTTAGGGATTCTACGCCGTCGGGCGTCGATTGCCCACATCCTTGGGGACGGGCTTCGTTTGGCGCGGCGCCATGGTCGAGGCGCGCCCCGTGATTTGACCGATCGGCCCGAATCTGGTGTACTTCCCGACGTTCCCGCGAGGACGTCCCCGGGGCGGCGCGAACCGCCCGGTTGAGGAGTTGGAACAGGGAGTGCGTGGATGAAAACCGACCCCGCGGCCGCCGCCCCCGAGCACAAGCCCTACGTCTCGGCGGACCAAGTGATCCCGGAGTTCGGGCTGGCCCCCATCGTCGTCGGGGCGATCTTGGGTATCATCTTCGGGGCATCGTCGCTGTATCTCGTCCTGCAAGTCGGCATGACGGTATCAGCCTCGATCCCCATCGCGGTGCTTTCCATCACTCTGTTCCGGGCGTTCACCCCGCTGTTTGGCCGCAACGCGACGATCCTCGAAAACAACATGGTGCAGACGACGGGTTCGGCCGGCGAGTCCATCGCTTTCGGCGTGGGCGTCACCATGCCCGCGCTCCTCATCCTCGGCTACAACCTGGAGCTGACGCGGGTCATGCTGGTGGCCGTACTAGGCGGACTGCTCGGCGTGCTCATGATGATCCCGCTGCGGCGGGTGTTTATCGTCAAACAACACGGGAAGTTGATCTACCCGGAGGGCGTCGCGTGCGCCGACGTACTGATGGTCGGCGAGAAAGGCGGCGCATCGGCGGCGACCGTGTTCGGCGGATTCGGGCTGGGGTTCGTGTACCAGTTCCTGATGCAAGCGTTCAAGTTCTGGCCGGACGAGCCCACCGGCCCGATGCAGTGGGGGCGATTCCAGTTCAAGGGAGCGCACATCGCCCTCGAGGCCAAACCGGCGTTGCTCGGCGTCGGATACGTGATCGGTCCGCGGATTTCCTGCATCATGGTCGCTGGGGGGATTCTTGCCTCGTGGGTGATTTCTCCGGCCATCGTGTTGTTCGGACAGGGGTTGGCGACGCCGTTGTATCCGGCGGAGAAGCCCATCAGTGCGATGAGTCTCGATGAAATCTGGCACGACTACGTTCTTTACATTGGCGCCGGCGCCGTGGCCGCGGGCGGCATCATCAGCATGATGCAATCGCTGCCCACCATCGTCGGTTCGATTCGCGCGGGGCTGAGCGATCTGGCGTCGCGGGGAAACAACTCAGCCCAGCGGCGCTCTACCGTCTCGCGCCTGGACCGTGACATGTCCATGAAGGTCGTCCTCTTCGGATGCCTGGCGCTGATTCTGGCCATCTCCGTAGCGCCGATGCTGAACATGAACCCGGTCGGCGCACTGTTGATCATTGTGTTCGGGTTCCTCTTCGTCACGGTCTCAGCGCGGTTGACCGGGGAAATCGGTTCGTCGTCGAACCCCATTTCGGGCATGACGGTGGCGACGCTGCTGATGACGTGCCTGATTTTTGTGGCCGTCGGATGGACCGGCGAGTTTTATCGTCTGATGGCGCTCTCGGTTGCTGGAATCGTCTGCATTGCCTGCTCGAACGGCGGGACAGTCGCGCAGTGCCTCAAGACCGGTTACATCGTCGGGGCGACGCCAAAGGCACAACAGGTCGGCATTCTCGTTGGCGCATTGACGTCGGCGCTGGTGATCGGATGGACGCTCCTCGTCCTCAATGACACGGCCACTGTGTATTCCACGAAAAACGTGCCCACCGTCACCGTTGACGCCGGCGCTCTCCCAGAGACCGAGCGCGTCGGCGGGACCTATGCGGATCAGGACAAAAACGAATACCGCGTTCTCCATGCCCGCGCCGCGCAGATCGAGGGTGTGCCCGCGGGCAAGTACTTGGTCGATGATACGGGCCGAATTCGCTACCTCGTCGACCCCGGAATCAACGGGCGGCTCAAGGAAAACGACGACGGCACGAGAGTGGAGAAGTTCAACGCGCCCAAGGCGGCGTTGATGTCCTTCATCGTCGACGGCATCCTGACGCAGAAGCTCCCCTGGTCGCTTGTGCTCCTGGGGGTCGCGATCTCGATCGTGCTGGAACTGAGCGGCGTGCCCTCCCTGCCGTTTGCCGTGGGTGTGTACCTGCCGTTGTCGGCCTCGACGCCGATCTTCTGCGGCGGGATGTTGCGCTGGCTGGGCGACAAGTTGAGTCGCCGCAGCGCCGCGGAATCGGAAATGAGCCCCGGCGTGCTGCTTTCATCCGGGTATATTGCGGGCGGGACGATCGCCGGCATCGTGGCGGCTCTGCTGGCGATTAAATACAAGACGCTGGCCGAAGTAGGCCCGAAGCAACTGGGTGAACTGGCCAACGGGAACTGGACGACAGTGGTCGCCTTCGGCGCCCTGGCGGCGGTTCTCCTTTGGATCAGCACGCGTGGGAACTCCGTTGAAGTGAAGAGTTAGGTTACTCGATGCGCACAAGAGGAACGTGCGTCTTTCCAGCAAGAAGACATGTTTGGGAGAGTGTAGTGCCATGTGGACGAATGGAAACCATCGAATTGGACTGGTGATGCTCTTGGCGGCGGCGAGCACTGTGTCCGCACAATCTGCGACCGATTTAACCGGGGAGGAGGCGTTCAAGGCGTTGCGCGACGCCTATGTCGCAAAATACCAGCCGCTGGTGGTTCAGTCCGAGACGGCCTGGTGGGACGCCAATACGACCGGCGCCGACGAGGCCTTTGAGCGAAGAAAGCAGGCCCAAAACGCGCTCGTCGAGTTGCACAGTGATCACATGGTATTCGCTAAACTGAAATCGATGAAAAAGACCGGCAAGATCGTCGACCCGATCCTGAAGCGCGAACTCGACGTGATGTACCGCTCGTTCCTCCCTGCGCAGGGCGACCGCGAAGTGCAGAAGAAAATCATCGCACTCGAAAGCGAACTGGAGCAGATGTTCAACGCCTACCGCGGCGAGGTCGATGGGAAACCCCTGAGCGAAAACGACATCCGTCAGATTCTCTCGGAGACCAAGGATTCCGCGCAGGCGGAGAAGACGTGGAAGGCCTATATGGAGGTCGGCGCTGTCGTGGAGAAGAAGCTCCATGAGCTGGTCGAGTTGCGGGATGACCTGGCCCACGAGATCGGATTTCCACATTTCTTCGCCATGAAGCTTTTTCTGCAGGAGATCGACGACGACGAGCTGATGAAGCTGTTCGACGAGTTGGACGCACTGACGAAGGAACCTTTCGCCGCATTGAAAAAGGAAATCGACTCGGCCATGGCGGCCCGTCTCGGCATCACTACGGACAAACTGCGGCCTTGGCATTTCGGCGATCTTTTCTTCCAGGAGGCGCCGGGGATGGAGGGGGTGAATCTGGATGACGTTTACAAGGACAAGGATTTACTGGCCATCGCCAAGGACTACTACAACGGCTTAGGAACTCCCCCCGACGATATCCTTCAACGCAGTGATCTCTATGAGAAACCCAAGAAGAGTCCCCACGCCTTTTCCGCAAATCTGAACAGGGCGGATGACATTCGCGTCCTGTGCAACCTCAAGCCGAATCTGTATTGGGCGGACACGCTGGTTCACGAACTCGGCCACGCCGTCTATGACAAATACATCGGCAAGGATGTCCCCTTTTTGCTCCACGAGCCCTCCCACAGTCTCACTACCGAAGGTGTTGCGATGATGGTCGGGGCGATGGTGAAGAATGAGGATTTCCTGACCAAGGCTCTCAAGCTCCCACCGGAGCAGGCCGCCGGCTTGATGCAATCCGCCCGTCGCAGTCTTCGCGCCGAGAAGCTGATCTTCAGTCGATGGGCCCAGGTGATGATGCGCTTTGAGCGCGGGATGTATAACAAGCCCGACCAGAACCTAGGGGAACTGTGGTGGTCGCTCAAGGCAAAATACCAACTCCTGAACCCGCCGGAAACCGTCAATCGCCCGGACTACGCGGCGAAGATCCATATTGTGACAACGCCGGTCTATTACCACAGCTACATGATGGGCGAGCTGTTTGCTTGCCAAATGCACGCCTATATCGCCAAGACCGTGCTCGGAATGGATGATCCGACAAAAACATCCTTTTATGGGAAAAAGGAAGTCGGCGACTACTGGAAGCAGAAAATCTTCGGTCCGGGAAACCTGTATTCGTGGAAGGAGTTCACCAAGCAGGCCACCGGTGAGCCTCTATCGGCCAAAGCCTTTGCCCAGTTCTATGTGCAACGCTAACGCGGACGGTCAGGGCAAGTGCGACGGGTCGGTCGACGCCGAAGGCGCGGGCTTGCCGACTTGATCGAGGGCAATCAGAGGTACGCGCTTTAACCCGCGTGAAGGAGGTCGGACGGCTCCGGCCTTCGCGGGCTTGTCGCCGCAACCGCAGTCGGTCGCGCAACCGGTTTTTCCGTTCAGCATCCGCCATACGGATCGTCCGGCATACGCCAGTGCGACCGCAACGACCGTCAAAGCAAGGTAGTCTTGAATCCCCATGAAAATCATTACACCCAGCGAACGGCGATCTGATACGTCGCCAGCGCTCCGACATACGCCAGTGCAGTCATATAGGTGAAAGTCAGCACCGCCCACGCCCAGGACTTCGTCTCGCGCTTGATCGTCGCCAACGTCGCCGCGCACTGGCAGCACAGGGCGAAGAACACCATGATCGACAAAGCCACCGCGAGGTTGTACACGGGGCGACCGTCGGGCCAGGTCGCGGCGTGCAGCGTCGCCCGCAAACCCGGCGACGTCTCGTCCCGACCGCCGCCGAGGTTGTAGATCGTCCCCATCGTTGCCACCACGACTTCCCGTGCGGGGAAGGAGGCGATCGCCGCAGTGCCGATCCGCCAATCCCATCCGAGGGGCTTGACAGCCGGTTCGATCCACTGCCCCATGCGTCCCAGGAAACTCTGCCGCAGATACTCCCCGGCCTCGTCGCGGTTGATCTCCGCCCGTCGCGCGTTCAACGCCTCACCCGTCAGACCCGCATCGACAACGGAGTCGCGCTCAGCCTGATACGCTGCGGCGATCGCCGCGGGATGCGGATAATAGCCCAAGGCCCAGATCACGATCGCCACCGCGAAGATCAAGGTCCCTGCAGAAACGCAAAACGCCTTTCCCTGCTCATACATCCGAAAGAACACGATGCGCGGCGACGGCCATCTGTACGTCGGCAGCTCCATCAAAAACGATTGCGACGGACCCTTCAGCACCGTTCGCTTGAGGATCAGAGCGACCGGAATCGCCACGACCGCACCGACCAGGTACATCGCCAGCAGCGTCGCCGCCTGCAGACCGATCAAACCGCCGAGAAGCGGCGTCGCGGGGATGAACGCCCCGATGAGCAGCACATACACCGGCAGCCGGGCGCTGCAACTCATCAACGGCGCGATGAGGATGGTCACGAACCGGTCCCGCCGGTCCTCGATCGTGCGCGTCGAGAGAATCCCCGGCACCGCGCAGGCGAACGACGACAGCAAGGGGATGAAGGATTTCCCGTTGAGACCGAATAGGCCCATCCAACGATCCATCAGGAACGCCGCCCGGGCCATGTAGCCGCAGTCCTCCAGAATCGCGAGGAATAAAAACAGAATCAATATCTGCGGCAGAAAGGTCAGCACCGCCCCGACCCCCGCCGCCACGCCGTTCACGACCAGGCTCTGCACCGCGCCCGCCGGAATCACGTCGGCGAGGAACCCGCCCAATGCGCCGAAGAAGCCGTCGATCGCGTCCATCACCGGCGCCGCCCAGGCGTAGACGCTCTGGAAGCAGATCCCCATCATCAACAGAAACACCACCAACCCGAAGACGCGATGGGTGAAGAGCCGATCGGCCGCCTCGGACTTGGACCGCGGCCTCGGACGAACCCGCGTCACCACGTGGTGCAGCACGCGATCGATCCAGGTGTACCGGACGCGGGCCTCCACCTCCGCCACCGATTCCCCGGCCGACGCGATTCGCCGCCGGCGCTCGGCCAATTCCTCCGCCAAGCCTCGCCCGCACCGCTTCACCAGCCGCGACTCGTGGTATCCGCCCGGATCGAGCAAGGTCTGCATGGCTTCGATGCGCGAGGCCCGGTGATGCTCCCCGGCGCCGCCGTCGGCCAGCGAGTTGCGGAGACCGTCGAGCTCCGCACAGACGCAATCGGGAAACGACGGACAGTGGTCCGAACAGGGTGCGTCGAGGGAGTCGAGGATCGCCTTCTCCAAGGCCTCGATCCCGATTTGCCTGGTCGCCACCACGGGCACGACCACCACGCCCAATTCCGCCGCCAGCGCCGCCGCATCGATCCGAACTCCCGACGCCTCCGCCAAGTCCATCATGTTCAGGGCGACAACCAGCGGAACGCCGAGTTCCAGAAGCTGTGTGCTCAAGAACAGGTTGCGTCCGAGGTTGGCCGCATCGACGACGCTGACGATCAGGTCCGGACGACGATCCACGCCGGCGCGACCGAGCAAGGCATCCAGAACGATCGCCTCGTCCGCGGCCCGAGCCGCAAGGCTGTAGGCGCCCGGTAGATCAATCACCTCGATCGGGGTCGCCTTGTCCTCCGTGCGAATAAAGCCCGCCCGCCGCTCCACCGTCGTTCCAGGATAGTTTCCGACGCGCTGACGATACCCGGTTAGGGCGGTAAACAGTGTGCTTTTGCCGGTGTTCGGATTGCCGATGAGGGCCACCGACCGGACGCGCGGAGCTGTCTGTAAGGGGATGGACGCGGACATGAACCATCCTACGGGCGGTGGACGACGATGTTGCGTTGGTGCTCGACTCCGAGTCCGACGCAGGTCCCGCTGATGCGAACAAGACACGGCTTGCCCGGTCGGATCATCTCCACCACGGCCCCGCGGACGAACCCCATATCAGCAAGCCGCTTCGCCGCCGTCTGGGCTGCCTTAACGGAGACGACCGCGGCCGCCTCGCCGGTTTTCAAGCTGGATAGTCGATCCTGGACCGCTTCCTTTTCCATTGCCAAGCACGACCCTGGGTGTAAAGTGAGACCGTACACCACGAAACGACCGACCCTTCAGGTTCCACCGATACTATATCCGCCGCCGGGGCGCGGCATCCACCTCAAAGGCGACGCGGTTGTGGGGGTCTGGCCACGGATTTTGGCATCAGGCGGTTTTTCGAGTTTGCCAGTACTGCTCCCACTGCCCGCTTTCCCGGAGAGCGACGAGGTTCATCAGAGCTGCGGCGTTATCCGTATCCCATTTCATGCCCGGACGTTTGAGCCGCAGCGTGAAGTTCTTGCACATGGCCTCCGTGGGGCCGGAGCCGATGTCCCAGCCTTTAGCCAACGCCGCCGGGTACTCCACCATCTCCCAGCGTTCCACGATGTAATTCCGAAGCAATCGCAGGGCATCCTGTTTGCCCGGAGAGCGAAGCTTCTTCTTCGCCTCCTCGATGGCCGCCGGCAGCGGACGCCCTCCGAGGTGTTTGATGTCGTGTAGTTGTTTCGAGGCCCAGGCTTTGGCCTCCTCGCCGTCGCCCCAGCAGGCTCTGGCCGTGTCCCACACGTGTTCGCTGAGATGATAGAAGTCCAGCAGCGTGGCATTCAGCTTCTTGAGGTGTTTCAGCAGTTGATTAAGAATCCACGGCCCGCCATCGGTCAGGGAAAGCGTTTCCCGCGCTTGTTCCAAACCCAGCGCATCGGCATGGCGCTGCAGCAACTCCCCAAAACGCTCATGATTGGCGGCGATCCATTGTCCATCGGGAGCACGGTCCAAGGCGCCCAATGCCTGATTGTACAACTCTTGGAAACGCTCCGTTCCTTCGCGGCTCAGGACATGCATCTGATGCATCAAAACATCCCTGTCCAT
>JAZDHF010000217.1:0-51054 GCA_043806315.1 Planctomycetota bacterium
GGCCTTGGAAAGGGAACGATTGTTGAGTACACTCTGTTTCCATCAGGCTGCTCCTCCGTGAACGGTAAACTCGTGTAGCTACAGGTGTTATCGCACAGAGAGCAGCCTGTTTCTATCCCCTCGGTGAGAAATGCGGGCTAACCCCGCCCGTCTCCCTGAGATGGAGAGGAAAACGGATCGGGAGTTGAAGAGTTCAAGGGGTCGAGGGGTGAGAAGGGTCCGGAGGGGCGGGAAGCCAGGACTGAAGTCCCTGGCAATCCGCCGAAGGCGGATTCGCCCTGCGGGCGGAATGGAGACGGGTCGCGTCACTTCCGCTCCACGCTCTGGATCGAGCGGACGAGTTCATCAAACTCCGGCACGCGGACGAACGACGCATGGCCGTCGCCGAAGACGATGTTGCCGCCCTCGCCGCCGTGGTTGGACTTCGGCTCGTAGGCGACGACTTCATCGTTGGACAGCGGGTCGCCCTTGCGAAATGGAACCAGCACATAGTTCGACGTGGAAAGCCCCGACGACGGACAAATCAGTGATCGTTTGTCGATTTGGCCGGTTGCCACAAGCCAGTTCACGAACGGCGCGGTCCCGTCCCACACCGGGCGCCCATACACCCTCGACGCAGTTGCAATTCCCTTCAGGTTCTCAGCGCAGACCAGTTTCCGCTGCAGTTCCCGCGCACGGATCGCTCCGTGCAGGCCCACGCACAGGACCAGACCCGTAACGACGAGGATGCAAAGGAGCCTAACGATCCGCTCTCGCTGCGGCATGGTTTATTTCGCACGGACGCGTCGATGCGATGGCCTACGGCCCGTGGCCGGAGGTCAGTTCGAGGATGTCGCTTCGGACCTGCTCGCGAGTCAGCCCCAGGTTCTTCAGGGCCTTATGCGCGACGCTGCCCTTTTCCACGAGAAGGGCGAGCAGCAGATGTTCCGTACAGACCTCTTTGGCCCCAAGCTCCTGGCACTGTTGAATCGCCGTGGCCACCACGTTTTTGAAATGCGGCGTGCCCGGCAGGCGCCCGAAGACCCACGTCTCCTCCATCTGCTTCTTGATGAGCTTGTCGATCTCGTCGCGCAGTTTGCCGGCGGTCGCTCCGCGCTTGGCGAGGACGGCCGCTCCGACGCCGGTCCCTTGGCGCTGAATCGCCAGAAGCACGTGCTCCGTGCCGACGTATTCGCGATCGTACTCCCGGGCGATGCTGTTCGCCAGCTTGATGACCTCGGCCACTCGTGGACTGGATTTGGGAAGCATGTCAGGACCGCCGCCGCAACCACAGGAACGAGGTCAGACTCAGCAGCAAGGGGATCATCCCGACGCCGCCGCACGGAGTCGCCGCACCGCCGGCGCCTCCCGGATGCGTACCCGGAAGATCCGGAACGCCCGGATTGATGGACGGGATGCCGGGTTGGACGGTGATGATTCGCGTGGCGGTAGTGCTCACAGTGGTGGCGCCGGAGGTCACCGTGGTCACCGTGGCCGTCACCGGGATGCGCAGCGCGACCGTGGACGTGTTGTCATAGGTATGCGGCACCTCCAGGCTCGTCGCCCGCGTGCCGTCGCCGAGATCCCACACCACCGATTGCAGAGTTCCGGGAAGCCCGGTGGAGTTAATGCTCAGCACGACGGAGAACGGCGAGGTCCCCTCGGCCAGGTCCGAACCCGGAGTCCCGGGCACGCCGACGACGATCTTCACGACGCCCTCAGCGACGTTGTCGTTCGAGTTGTCCGCTACGCCCCCTTGGACGCGGATCGCCACCTCCCCCGAGCCGGAGTGACCGTCGGTGTTGTACATCGTCAGCCGGGCGACGAAGGTCCGAGTCAGTCCCGCCTCGACGATATAGGTGTGCGTGGCCGTTCGCGTGGTCGCGTCCGGAGTGGTGACGGCGTCATCCACGTCGAAATCCCAGGCCGTTCGGCTTTCATCGATGGGTACCTCGCTCACCGCGTTGCCGGTGAAGCGGACGGTCAGCGGCGAAGTGCCTTCCAACGGAGAAACACTGAGCGTCACGGAAGGTCCGCCCGGCGGCGGAGTGGAGCCGCCCGAGCCGCCCGCGCCGACCACGTCGCCGGAATCCGTCACGTTCCCGTCGGAGTCGGCCGCCACCCCGTACGAGTAGCGCCCGATGCTGCTCCGCGCGTAAATCCCGAAAAACAGTTTCTTTCCCGCGGCGGGCATGGGGTAGGGCACACACTGCGCCGCGCCCGGCGTGCAGCCCGGAACCTCGCTCTCTGCACAGGTGAGGCTACAACCCGTCGCAAGAACATGAACGCCGGCCGGAAGCGCATGAAGCGCCGCCGCCCCGCAACCCGTCTGGCTGATGCCATAGCACTCGCCGTCTTGAGGAATGAAGTCGAAGGGACTCTCGCTATCGACGATCAGGTATTCGTCGGTGCCGATGTTCTGCGTCCAGCGAATCGCAGGCCCTTCGATCAGCAGATCGCCCGGTCGATCCGGCCAAGTCTTCCCCCCGTTGCTCAGCGTCTGTTGCGCGGCGTCGACGGCGCCGACTTTCTTGTCGCGGGCGCCGCCGGCACGAATCCGGCCGTAACCGTATCTCAAGCTACGACTGGTGATCGTGTTGTATTCGCCATCGTCGGGGCTGATTCGGTCGGCGGTGTGCTCCAGGATGAGCCGCACGTCCGTCGCCGTCAGCATGGGATTGACGGAGAGCACGAGAGCGGCCACCCCCGCGGCGACCGGACACGCGGCCGACGTGCCGTTGAAGAAGCCCGTGTACTTCCCCGCCGCGTCCACCTCGGGCAGGCCGTATTCCGCGTTCAGCCCCCCGACGTTCGCTCCGCGATTGATGGCGTCGGGATAGTCGGTGTTGTCCGTCGTCACGATGTCGCCGCGGAAGTCCTCGCCGCTGGGTGCGAGAAGGTCTATCCCCGTTCCGTAGTTACTGTAGTGTGCTAGGATGTCTTCATCGCTGCTGGCTCCAACGCCGATGACTTGCGGCAGCATCGAAAGGTCAAACCCGGGGAAGATCTGAACGCCGAAGGGTTCCGTATTTCCCGAGGCAAAGACAATCACCATACCCAGCGGGTCATCCACGCCGTCCCCATCCAGGTCGCCCTTGTTGCGTCCTTCCTTGAACGCCACATCGATGGAGTCTACAACCACCGCCGGGTTCGGCCCGAAAAAACCCCAACTGTTAATGTGCACGTCCACGTTCTGCTGCCGTGCGAAGGTGAAGACCCGCGCGACTTCCACGTCGCTGACCACGTCGCCCAAGCCGCGCGACACCGTGAACTTCGCCATGTGGGCGACGCCCCGCACTCCGAGATTGTTCGACCGCGCCACCGCTAATCCCATCACCCGCGTTCCGTGGGCGTCCCCTTCATCGAAAAGGTCCGGCGGAATCTTGGGGCGCGGGTCATCCGCCCCTTCGGCCCCCGGCTCCAACGTTGCGTCCTGTCCCACCAAGTAGTTGTCGCGCAGGTCTTCGTGGTCCACATCGCAACTGTCGTCGTACATCCCGACGATGATGCCCTCTCCGCCGGTGACGGCCCAGGCGTCGGGAGCGTCGATGTCGGCCCCCACCGTGCCGCCGTTTTGACCGGTGTTGCTGAGATGCCACTGGAGCCGGTACAAGGGATCGGAAGGCGTGACCTGCCGAAGATCAACCGCCCGGCGGAAGTTGGGTTGCGCCCACAGCAACCGCGTGTCCGTAGCCAGAGCCTCCGCAGTCAGCACTTCGTCCTCTTCCTCTGCGGGCGTGAGCCGATAAACATGCGGTTGACCGATAACCGGCTCGGCCTTGACGATCCCGTGATCCTGCCAGAGCTGTGCACGCTCGGCGTCGGAGACGGTTGGGCGAAGCTTGGCCGCAATCGTGCCGGTAGAAACCGCAGGGGCATCGGACCCTTCGAAACGGTAGATCGGACGCACCTCTCGGATCGCCGGGTCTTGTCGAATGGTGCTCTTCCGCGAGGCCGAAACCTCCGCCGTGTGAAGCAGTTTCACCCGGGCATGGGGCGCCCATTTGAAGCTCTCAAGCGTTCCATGACCCGCAGCCGACAGTCGCCGGGCGCACCCGTCGGCGTCGTCGCCACTGCGCAGCGTCACCCCGTACTCGTTGGCCGATCGGGTGACGCGCACCTTGCGACCATCGGGCATAACGTAGAAACGGTCATCCGCGATCCCGGTGCTCGCCTGGGCGCTCGTAAACAACAACCCACAAGCGACTCGCCTGATCCAACGTCGATCCGCCCGTGAACTCACCACAACCCTCCTCAACGACGCACGTTTCACCATACAGGTCCCGATAAAAGGACTCGCGAATCGAACGTCCCGATTCGCGCTCGGACGCGCGACGGGCGACCGTCGCGTTGCGGAAAGCCTAACAGGAGGTTTCGCAGCCGGAGCAATTCCGCGGTTCAAACCCTACGCGAGACCGGCGTGCCCCTCTCAGCGGTCGGGCACTAAGGCCGGATCATCGCAACCAGCTATCATTGTTGGTAACCGCCAAATGGCTGTCAAGCTGAAGATTCCGAGGTTGGACTCGGCCCCACCGCGTGCACCTCCGGGGTGGAGCTGTCGGTTGGGATCGCCGTCCCGCATTCCGGGCAGACGCCGGACTCGTTGCCCGTCAGGTCGTAGCCGCATTCCCAGCACAGCCCCCGACAGCGACGACGGTACCGCCGATACGCCTTTGCAACACTGACAGCCGGCGCCATGCTGAACAGCGCAACGGGGACCCAGTGTGGGAATGAGCCCGAAGTGCTACCAAACGTGCGACCCCGAAAGGTTACGCTCCCTGTTGTCCAGTTGAACGCGCCGCCGGGGTTGAGAAACGCATTGTCCCCGATTTTGCGGTTCGGCTGAGGGAAGAACGTTCGCATCTGTGTCAGGCGGAGTTCCACTGTACGAGCGTCCCATTGGACCCGTTCGTTCCCGCTCCGCTCGGAATCGGTGTCCCAGCCGACCTTGATAACGCCGTGGCACGACCTGATCGTCACGTAGCGCGTTTCGCGTACTGGGACGTAAAGAGAATCGATCCACCAAAAACTCCGCAGCCAAAGAAAGCCCGTCAAAAGCGCAAGGACGAAACAAGCAATCGCCCCAACCCGCCATCGAACGAGTCGCAACACCGCAAGCGTTTCACGCGCACCGCGCCACATGGTTCGGACAAACTTGTTCCACAATAGCGCTTGATCGCATGATGCGAGGTGAAGAAGGAGTAGGATAATGACCGCTGGGCCCAGCAGGAAAACGGCCGCCTGAATGCCAAATACGCCCGCCAGCAACCACCAAGCGAAAGCGCAAAAGCCCCAGAAGGCGGCAACAACCCAAATAACGACACACACCCGGAGCGGACGTCTCACCCGCATCGCTCATCCACCACCGCCACGGGCAGCGGAATCCCGGCCCCGTGGGTACGGTCGGGGTGGTTCTCTTCCCAGACGCCCGGGACGTGCGTGTTGCAGAAGGGGCAGGCCGGACCTTTCATGCGGTTTTCCTCGACCACAAACCCGCGGCGGCGGATCAGGAGCTTCCCGCACGAAACGCAGTAGGTGTTCTCGCGAGCGCCGACTCCGCCGGCGAGGTTGCCCGGATAGACGTAACGCAGCCCGGCGGCCTTACCGAAGTCATACGCCCGGACCAGCGTCTCGATCGGAGTGCGCGGCGGATCGGTCATCTTGTAGTCAGGGTGGAAGGCCGTCACGTGCCAGGGGATGTCACACGACACGCCCGCAAGAAACTCGGCGATGCCCTTCAGCTCCTCGTCGCCGTCGTTGAACCCCGGCACCACCAGCGTCACCACCTCCACCCAGAACTCCATCTGCTTGAGCAGCTTGATCGTATCCAGCACGTTGCCCAGCACGCCGCCCAGCTTGCGGTAGCCCTTGTCGTCGAAACCCTTCAGATCGACCTTGTACAGATCGACGTAGGGCCGGATGAACTCCAAGACCTGCGGCGTGGCATTGCCGTTGCTCACGAAGCCGCAGACGATGCCCTCGGCCTTGGCGAGCTTGAAGATTTCGACGGCCCAATCCGCCGTGATGAGCGGCTCGTTGTACGTGCTGACCATCACCGGGATTTGGTTCTTCACGGCCAGCTCGATCAAGCGATCGGGGGTCACGAAGTTCGGACGCGCAACCGCCGCGTCGTCGCGCAAGGCCTGACTCGTCACCCAGTTCTGGCAATAGCTGCAATGCAGATCGCACCCCAGCATCCCGAAGGAAAGGGCGTCGCGGGCGGGGTAGGCGTGATAGAACGGCTTTTTCTCGATGGGGTCGATCTGCAACCCCGCCACGTACCCCGCCGGGGCCCGCAGCTCGCCGTCGGCATTGAACCGGACCCGGCAGACCCCGCTTCGGCCCGGAAGAATCCAACAGCGGTGCCCGCAGGCCAAACACTGAACCTGTCCGCCCTCGCCGCGTACTACAAGCTGCGGCGCGGAGGGCATGGTGTTGTCGGCCAGCAGGTCCTTCAGACGGATCGACGCGGAGCTTGTAGGTACGGGCATGACCAACCTCCCATCGGACTCTTACCCAAATCTACCGTCCCAATTATACCCTCGCTGCACGCCCCATACCCCAGACCCCTACCCCAAAACCCTAATCCCTCGGCCTTTTCCGACCATTTGCCAGGCTGTGGCGAATCGAAATAATCCGACCCCACGGACCCAAGTATGATCTATGCCCTGATTGTCGCGGTGTTGTCGCTGATCGGTGCGGCCGTCCCGCTGCGCTTTCGATTCGGTCACGCCCAGTTGCAGGTGTACCTGAGCCTTGCCGCGGGGGCATTGCTCGGGGCCGCCCTGTTCCATCTGCTCCCTGAAGCCTCGGAGCACATCCACGGCGCGTTCGGCCTGCCCGCCGTGATCGGCATCGGAGTCGTCTTCCTGCTGCAACGTTACCTCGCCCCGCACAGCCATGAACCCCTCGGCCATTCACACCACGAATCAGAGCCGGGAGCGGAAGCGACCGGAGCCAATCCCCGCGCTTCCGCTAGGGGCTCTGAAGAGCATCCACACGGTCATGCTCGTCCGCGGACCCTCCCTCCTTGGTCGGCTCGTCCGACCGTCACCGGCGTGGTGGCGATCCTCGCCCTGTCGATTCACTCCTTCTTCGATGGAGTCGCCATCGGCGCGGCCACCGGCGGGTCCTCCGGACCCGGCGCGCCGCTGGCCTTTGCGGTCTTTCTTTCCGTGCTGATCCACAAACCGATGGACGGCCTGGCGGTATCGGTGCTTTTGCTCAACGCCGGCACGCGGTCACGCAGCTTATGGTCGATCCAGGCCTTTTACGCCGCCTTGGTGCCGGTGGGGACAGCCGCGTTTCTCCTCACCCGCGGTTCGGTCGCCGAGCCGTCGACCTTCGTCGGTTACACCCTCGCCTTCAGCGCCGGGACCTTCCTGGCCATCGCTCTCACCGACTTGCTGCCTGAATTGCACTTCCACGCCCACGACCGGCACAAACTCTCCGCGGCTTTGCTGGCGGGGCTGCTGGTCATGTGGCTGGCGAGCTGGATCGGACACGCCGAACACGCCCACGTCCCTTAGCCAAACTCGCCTGCGGTGCGCCAGAACTCCGAATACTATCACCCATGACGAATCAATCTCGGGGCGGAGTGGCCACGTTGGCATCGTCGGGGAGAAGGCCGGTCGTTCCGCGTCCCCAAAACAGGCTGGTGAAGAATAAAGCGAAGAGGTAAAGAAAGAACGGCATCGCCCAGGAAGCAGTGGGGTTTTCGCCGAACACCTCGTCGAAACGCTGGATCGTATTGAGAACGGTTTCACTGCCCTGTCCCAGGGCGTATTTCTTGGCCGGTGTGAAGAACTCGTTAGCCAGCATGGGCGCCAACCGCAGCGCGATGAAGGCGTGCACGAATAGCAGCCCCACGATCAACAGGAACGACTTGCGTCGCCACGCGATCGGCGTCGCGAGCACGAGAGCGATCAAGACCACGGTCGGTTCGAAGGCGATGATCCGGCTGCCCGTCCGCAGCATACCTAGCGGACCCGGCTTGGCGCTGTTCATCAGCACCATCAGTGTATCCTTAACCCCCTCCGGACGCGGGAGGATGGCCCTGACTCTCGGGCTCATCTCGCCTGGGGTGGCCTCATCGATCTCCTCAAAAAGTCTCGGCGAGTGCAGATCGAAAAAGCGCACGTGCCCCTCGCCCCAGAACCAGAACCGTGAATAGACCACGTCGGCGAACCCGCGAAACCAACTTGCGTAGGGCCGCTCGATGGACGGGCGAGCGACGGTGAACATTGCGTAGAAAAGCGTCAACAGAACCGCGAAGCGGATGATGAGCTTAGGGGGAAGCATGAATCCGTACTCCGCCGACGGCGGACCGGCGAACGGCCCACGACGCCCACAACGCCCACATCAGGATGGCCAAGAGGATGAACGCCGCCTGCCAGATGTCCAGGTGCAGGATGTCGAACGCCGGCCGCCAGTACACGGCGCTGAGAAACAGACTGACAATGCGAACGACGTTCACGACCGCCAGGATCAGCGCGCCCAGCACGATCGCCGGCAGCTTCGCCATCATGCGAACCGGCGACGCGAGCACCGCCGCGACGAACAGCGCGGTCGGCTCCACCGCGTCGCAGCCCCGCGCGACCGTGATCGACCCGCGCGACGAGTTCAGGGAATGGCGAATACGGTTGACGTAGTCGATCCCGGAGGCGTGAAGGACGCCGACGGAGGCCTCCGTATTGAGGGTAAGGTACCAGGGGAAGAACCGCTCCTTGACCGCCGCCGTGGTGGTCGCGGCGTAGTAGACGCCCATCAGAAGGGCGAAAACGATCAAAAACCGCAAATCCCGCCCGTGGGTGGCCGTCCAAGACCGCGATCCGCCGGATTCCGTCCCGGCTTTACCTGGGTTGGGTCCCCGCGGGACGGCTGGCGAAGCGGCGTTTGGGTCCTTTCCCGGCTGTCCGGCTTGCTCTTTCACGGCCTTTTCGACCCCAACGCCCGCTTCTTGGCCGGTCACCCAGCCGTGTAACCACAACGATGTCTAAGCCGTCCATCATACCCGCCCCCCGGGGTCCCCGCCAAGGTCGATAACTTCTTTTGACCTACCCCCTTGCCATCCCTTGCCGAGGTGGTATAGTACCAGCGACGTGAGCGTCCTTCCGGCGCGGGAGGATGGGTCACGAGGTTTCCTTCTGCAACGGAGGCTTATTCATGTGGAGTAGTTGGTGGGTTTGGGCTCTCGTGGCCGGTTTGGCGTATTGGTTCTTTTTGATGCCGAAGACCGCCGCGTAACGGCGCTTCCAGCCCGGCTAGTCGCCGGGCAACCTGTTGAGACGAATGCGGCGGGCGTGGGCGACGATCAAGTCGCCGACGTCCCGCCGTATCTCTTTTCAGGGGGATCTTCTTCCGGTTCGTACGATCCTCAGTGAATCAACTCCTTGCGCCGGGCGTCGAGCTGGTCCTTGAGCCGCTTGAGGATGGACGAGTGCATCTGAGAAACGCGGCTCTCGGATAGATCGAGGGTCGCTCCGATCTCCTTCATGGTCATCTCTTCATAATAGTAGAGGATGAGGATCAGCCGCTCCGCCCGTGTGAGGCCGCGAGTGATGAGGTCTTTCAGGTCCTTCTTTTGGATCTCCGTAACCGGGTCCCTGCCCCGCTTGTCCTCGATCACATCGATCTCGAAGACCTCCTTGTTCGAGTCGGTCTCCGAGTACTTCCGTGACAGCGAAACCTGGGTGACGGCCGTCGCGTCGCGGACCAGCTTCTCAAACTCGCCCGAGGGGAGGTTGAGACGGTAGGCGATCTCCCCCTCGGTCGGGGAGCGGCCCAGAGTGGATTCGAGTTCCCGCGAAACGCGCTCCAGCTTGTTGGCCCGGCTCCGCACCAGCCGCGGAACCCAGTCCATGCTCCGAAGCTCGTCCAGGATCGCCCCGCGGATGCGCGGGGCGCAATAGGTCTCGAACTTCACTCCGCGTTCCAGGTCGAAGGCGTCGATGGCGTCCATCAGGCCGAAGATGCCGGCTGATATGAGATCGTCGTTCTCGACTTCGTCGGGGAGCTTGGCTCCGATCCGCTCCGCGTTGTACTTCACGATGGGGAGGAACTCCTCCATGAGCACGTTGCGCAGCGATCGGTCACCTGACTTCTTGAATTCCCGCCATAGTCGGCTGAGTTCCGAGGGTGATTTGGTTGCTCGCATTCCATCTGCTCCTTACGCGTCCCTGCGTTGGGCTCCACGATCGGCGCCGACCGATGCCGGCGCGCGCGGCGCCAGGCTCCGTAGGGGCAGACCCTACGGAGCTATCGACCCGCCCGCGTCGTCGGTGGACCTGTTTTCCGACCTCTCGGCCGGGGCCACCGACGGCTCGTGGTACCGCTTGCGAATCTCCGTTTCCCGTTTCTGCTCGTGCTCGGCCACCACCATCTGGGCGATGCGTCCGAGAACGAGTCCGATAAGGCAGAAGAGGAAGAGAGCGAAGATGCTGCGCGAAAGAGTGACCGTCACCGGGTTCCGGGCGATGAGCCCGGCGGTGACGACAATGATGAAGGCCAGCAGTCCGAGGCTCGCGCCCGCGTACCGTGCCACCATCGGCGCAACATCCGTGTCGCAATGACCATCCGTTGCGGGGATCACCGGGGATGACTGACCGGGGACTTGCGACGGATCCCTCCGTGGCAATCATCCGCCCCGCGAGTCCGCGACCGACATCCATGTCGGCGCTGGAGTGGGAGCTTACGGGTTTTGTTCGCTCGCCGCGTCAGACGAAGAGTCCGGCGACGCGTTTGAAGAACCCGCTCCGACGCGGCGGCGCCGCACAAGTTCGGGCTACTTCGCTCGCCATCGCGGCGATGCACGCGCTGGCGTTCGACCCCGGGTAACGAATTACGAAGGGGCACCGCGCCTGAACAGCCAGCTCCACAGCGGTATCTTGCAACATGTAGCCGCCGTCCGCAATGGGGAAATTAAGAAATTTCCGCGCCACCCCGGCGACCCGCCGATAGGCGAGCTGTGCCTCCGCCCGGCTGTTGGCCATGTTGACCACCAAGGCGATAGGGGAGCGATACTGTTCGCGGTGCAGGGCCTTGATCGTGGCATAGGCGTCGGTCAGCGCCGGCGGCTCCGGCGTGGTGACGATCCAGGTCCGGTCGGCGGCATGGGCGAAGCTGGTTACGTTGCGCGAAATCCCGGCGCCCAGATCGAAAACGATGATGTCAGTATTGGCCTCCAGCTTTTGCAGTTGCGAAATCAGGTTCTGCCGCTCGAACTCGGAGAGGTTGGCCAGCCCGTGCATTCCCGACGCTCCGGGGATGAACCGAATCCCTCCCGGTCCGGCAAGGCTGATTTCATCGATGGTTCGCATCCCCGCGACGAGGTGCGCTATGGTGTAACGCGGACGGAGGTTCATCAGGAGGTCGGCGTTCGCCAACCCCATGTCCAGATCGACGAGTGCAACTCGTAGACCTCGCTCAGCAAGACATATTGAAATATTGACAGCAACGTTGGATTTTCCGACGCCGCCCTTGCCGCTCATGACGGCCACGGTCAAAGCCGAACGGTGGTGCCCGCGCATCATCTCACGCAGTTGCGTCGCTTGGTCATGGCGACCCGTTGGCATACCGGTGCGTCCTATCGCCTTGGCGTCGTCGTGCTTACGCGACCCATGACTCTTCCCGTCGGGCCGGGACGGAACCGCCGGAAACCGCTTCGGTCGCGGTCGGATGCCCGCGGTTCCCGAGGATCAGCTCGGCGATCGACCGCCCTTCTCCCTCCTCAATATCGTTGGGCACGTCCTGCCCGGTCGTAACGTACGACAGCCGGGCCTTGACCTTCTGGAGGCAATTCAGGATCACCCCGAACCCGACGGCCTCATCCAATTTCGTGAAAATCACTCGGTCGACGCCCACGCCCCTGAACCGGTCGATCGTCTCGGCGAGCACGCCTTCGCCGCACGCTGCGGAGAGAACAAGGTGGACTTCGTGGGGCTTCACCGCGGAAAAGAACGCACTGAGGTCGTTGATTTTCGCGGCATCCCGTTGACCCCGTCCCGCGGTGTCGATCAGGATGAAGTCGCAGTCCGCCATCCGTGCGACGGCCTCCCGAAGCTGCTCCGGCGACATCGCCACCTCCAGCGGAACGTCGATGATCTGGGCGTACGTCCTGAGCTGCTCGACCGCGGCGATCCGGTAGGTATCGATAGTGATCAGCCCGACCTTTCGCTCTTCCCGCAGGCGGAAGTTGGCCGCCAGCTTGGCGATCGTCGTGGTCTTGCCGACCCCGGTGGGGCCGACCAGAGCCACGATATAGGGTTTTTCTTGGGTACCCGCGCGGATCGGTCCGCCGGCGGGAAGCATCGCCGCAAGCGAGCGAGCAAGTTGCCCGCGGACAGCCGCCGGATCGCGCAACTGTTGGTCGGTCAGTTGACGTCGAGCGTCGTCAATGAGGCGTCGGGCCAGTTCCTCGGCCACCCGGTTCGCCACGAGTGTTTGATAGTGCTCGTACAATTCGCCCGGTGCGACTTGCGACCGGGACCGACGTGTCTCACGCACCAACTCGCCGACCAGGGACTTCAACGCCCCGACTTCCGAAAGTAGGGCGTCCGCAGCGGGTGGGGCGGCGGGGCTTGGGGACGTTGAGGTCATCGGGGGTGCAACTCCGTCGGCCCGATCGCCACGACCTGACCGGCGAAGCACGGTACCGCGGCGCAGCGGAGGAGGCAGATCGGACATCGAGCGGGCGGCGGTGATCTCGACGTAAGGTCTTCCCCCGATTCCCAAAAACCGCCCCTTGGTCGCGGTGCGTGTGTTGAGGATCACGGCCCCGCGTCCGAACTGTCGCTTGACCTGTTCGAGCGCCTCGGCCATCGTTTTTCCCTGAAAGGTTCTAAGCTTCATCCGTTAAGACCACCATTCCATGGGATTCGACCTCGAATCCGCGAACGATTTCGTTGTAGGACAATACCGCCATGGAGGGAAGCTGGACTTCGAGCATCTTCCGCAACCAGAGTCGGATCTGCGGCGGGGTGAGTAGGACCGGCGGGCGACCGCGCGTCGCGGTCGCGGCTTTCTCCACTTGGGCGCGGATCGCGGTGACGATCTTGGTTTGGACCTGTGGCGGCAGGGTGAGCGTCGTGCCGTGTTCCGACCGTTCGAGGCTCTTGCCGATCAATTGCTCCAGACTCGGGTCCAGCGTAATGCAATGAATCCGCCCGTCGTCGGCCTTGTGTTGATGACACAGCGTGCGGGCGAGGGCGTTGCGGGCGTATTCGGTGAGGATTTCCGCATCCTTCGTCCGACCGGCGATGTCGGCGACGGCCTCCACGATCGACTCCAAGTCGCGGATGGGCACGCGCTCGCGCAACAACCCCTGCAGCACTCTTTGCACCTCTCCCGGCTTGAGCACGTTGGGGATGACCTCTTCGACCAGCTTGGCCGCGGTCTCCTTGAGGTGATCCAGCAGCCGGTTCACTTCCTGGCGGGTGAGCAATTCGTCGGCGTGGCGGCGGACGAGTTCGACCAGATAGGTGCTGATCACGCTGGTCGGTTCGACGACGGTGTAGTTGCGATGCTCGGCCTCGTGACGCTGGTCGTCACCGATCCATAGCGCCGGCAGGCCGAACGCAGGCTCCTTGGTCTCGACTCCCGATATTCGCTCCGTGACCGCCCCCGCGTCGATCGCCAGCAAGTGACCCGGAAGGACTTCGCCCAACCCGATCTGCAATCCCTTGAGCTTGACCTGGAACTCGTTGGATTGGAGCTGGATGTCGTCGCGGATGCGGATGGGCGGGACCACGATGCCCAGTTCCTGGGCGACTTGTCGCCGCATGTTGGTGATGCGATCCAGCAGATCGCCGCCCTGTTTGCGGTCGACGAGTCGAATCAGCCCGTAGCCGACGTTCAGCTCCATCGGATCGGGCGCGAGGTGCTTTTCGACTCGCTCCGCGGCAGCGGGCTTGATCTTGGCGGCGGCGGCCTGGGCGAGAACGGCCTGGTCGCGCTTGGTCAGAAGATAGGCGGCCGCCAGCATCGAAACGGTCAGGAGCACCAACGGAGGCTTGGGAAGGGGCGTCAAAGCGAGCACGGCCAGGAAGCCCGCGGTGAGCGCGAGCGCCGTCGGCTGGCTCGTCATCTGCCCAAGTAGTTCCTCGCCCAGGTTCTTCTTGGCGGCTGAACGGGTGACGATCATCGCCGCCGAGACGGAGACGATGAACGCGGGGATTTGTGACACGAGCCCGTCACCGATGGTCAGGATGGTGAAACGCCGCAACGTCTCCCCGATGGGAAGCCCGAGTTGCACCAACCCGACGTAGATCCCGCCCAGGATGTTGACGAAGGTGATGATGATTCCCGCCACGGCGTCGCCGCGGACGAACTTGCTGGCCCCGTCCATCGCCCCGTAGAAGTCGGCCTCGCGGGTGATATCGGAGCGGCGGCGTTTGGCCTCCTCGTCGGTGATGGAGCCGGCGTTCAGGTCCGCGTCGACCGCCATCTGTTTGCCCGGCATTCCGTCCAAGGTGAACCGGGCGGCCACTTCCGCGATTCGCGTCGCGCCCTTGGTGATGACGACAAACTGAACGACGACGATGATGGCGAAGATGATGATCGCCACGATCAGCGACCCGCTGGCGACGAAGCCCCCGAAGGTGGCGACGACGTGGCCCGCGTTGCCGCTGGTGAGGATCAGACGCGTCGTGGCAATGTTCAAAACGAGTCGAAAGAGCGTCAATCCGAGAAGCAACGACGGAAACGAGGAAAAGTCCAGCGGCCCGCCGATGTACATCACCGTGAGCAGCACCACGCCCGACAGGGTGAGGTTGATGAGGAGCAGCAAATCCATCACTGAGGTCGGCAATGGGACCAGAATCACGAGAATGAGTGCGAGGGCGCTAATGGGCAACAACAGTCCGCGATGCTTGATGAAGCTCGACGCGAAGCGTAGTTTGGTCAGGTCGGGTACGGGCATGTCAGTCTTCCTTTCCCATCACTGTGAATGCGACTGCCTCGCTCATGCCACACCCACCAGTTCGCGCCGCGCCGCCGCCGGCGACCGACCCGTCAGTTCATAGATATAGGCGAGGATTTCGGCGATCGCACGATAGAACTGCTCGGGGATGTATTGCCCGACGTCCACATTGTCATACAACGCCCGCGCCAGAGGCTTCCGCTCCACAATGGGAATCCCGAACTCACCCGCGATCTGGCGAATCCGCAGGGCAATCTCATCCGCCCCTTTGGCAACGACTTTCGGAGCGATCATAGTCTCTGCGTCGTAGGCGATCGCCACCGCGAGGTGAGTGGGGTTAGTGACTACCACGTCGGCCTTGGGAACATCCTTGCGCAGCCGCTGCACGGCCATTTGCAACTGGAGTTGCCGGCGGCGGCGCTTGATACTCGGATCGCCCTCCATGCTCCGCAGTTCGTCCTTGACCTCCTCCTTAGTCATCCGTAAGTCGCGCTCGTGACGGAATCTCTGCCACGCAAAGTCCAGCAGCGCTAGAATCAACAGGGCGACCGACAGTTTCATTCCCAACTCGAACGTCAGTGCGCACCCGAGCCGCACGACATCGTGGAATCCGAAAGTGAAAGAATGAAGAATCGACGCGGCGCCGTGTGCGATGGTAAGGTAGGCGACGACGCCCACGAGGATCAGCTTGGCGAAGCTGGTGACGGCTGCCATGATCGAGCGAATCGAAAAAAGTCGCCCGAATCCGTTGAGCGGGTTGATCTTCGCCAAGCTCGGCATCAGCGGCTGCCACGTGAATAGCAATCCCACCTGGGCATACAGCACGACCACTGCGGCCAGAAAAAGGACGACGAACAGCGGGGCGAGGCGCTTGGCCAACTCCGTCCCGACAGCGCCCGCGAACATCGGCATTTCGTCCAGTCGCATGGGCGAGTCCGGTGAAAGAGAGATGCTCACCGTCGCCAGTAACGTCCGCCAAAGCTGCGGTCCAAACAGTCGCAGGGTCGCGAACGCCGCGACCAATACGACGGCCGCCGTCAAATCCTGGCTTCGCGCGACTTGCCCTTTGGAACGCGCTTCCTGGCGTCGTCGCGGGGTGGGGGCTTCCGTCCTGTCCTCGGCATGTGTTGCCATCAGGGTCCACCGTTCCAATGGCTCGGTCCAAGCCCGAAGCTCGCCCGAATCATGTCAAGACCTTCCCACACCGCATCCAACAGCACGCCTTGACACGCCCCGAGCGCTATTCCGGCCACGGATAGGGTAATGAGCGCCCGCACGGTGAAGCCTACCGATAGGATGTTTAGCTGGGGCATCGTGCGGGATAAGAAACCGAGAGCGGTGCCCGATAAGAACAATGCAATCAGCACGGGTGCGGCCAGGCGAATGCCGACCATAAACGCCGCCGACAGCATCTCCAGGAGAAGCAGTACAATGGACTCGCCGGGTCTGAAGGACAGCAGCGGAATTACCTGAAACGTATCCAGCAGCGACGCCATGACGGCGCGGTGGCCTCCTGCGAGCAGAAACAACAATGTCAACACGACCACGTAGATTTGGCCGATCATCGAAGTCTGCTCATTCATCAGCGGATTGATGACTTCGCTGAGTGAGATGCCCGCCTGTTGACTGACCATTTCACCGGCGACCTCGGCGCTCATCAGGATGATGGATACGGCCAGACCGATCGTCGCTCCGATCATCAGTTCCCCCATGCCCCCCACCACCGCCGATGACAGTGTCACGTTCCACGGCGCCTGTTGCCGAACTATTGGAAAAATCACCGCCGTCGCCACGAGCGTCAGCGCGACGCGAATGCGCACAGGCACGGCGGTGCTCCCATAGACGGGCGCGGTGAGTACCAGGCCCGACACCCGGAAAAGCACCAGCGCGAATGCCGGCAGAGCTGCAAGGATTTCAACCAACGGCACAGGCATGGTGTTCAATCCACTCTTACCACGGGAGCGACCCGAGCAACTTGCGCGTGTATTCCACCATCTGTTCCGCGATCCAGGGCGTGAAGATCGAAGCGGCGACGACCATGGCGGCGATCTTCGGGACGAAGCTCAAGGCCTGTTCCTGCAACTGGGTCACCGCTTGGAATAGGGAAATCAGCAGTCCCACGGCCAAACCGATGACGAGGATCGGGGCTGCGATCGTCAGCGTCATCCAAAACGCGTTGCGCCCCAGTTCCAATGCTTCACTCCATTCCACTTCTGCATCCTTTTTAGACAAAGCTTTCCAGAAGCGTTTCGACCACCAGATGCCATCCGTCCGCCAATACGAAGAGCAAGAGCTTGAAGGGTAGTGAAATCAGTACCGGCGGAAGCATCATCATGCCCATGGACAGAAGAATGGTCGCAATGACCATGTCAATGACCAGGAACGGCAGATAGATCCGAAATCCCATGACAAACGCGGTCTTAAGCTCACTGAGCATGAACGCCGGAATCATCACGGTGAGCGGCGTCTTGGCGACGTCGATCTTCTCGTCCGCCGCGATCTCCCGATTTTCGGTGTACTCCAGGAACAGATAGACATCTTCGTCATTACCCGCCTGCTCTATTTGCCGGTACATAAAGTCCTTCAGATGCGCGGCAGTGATATCCATAGCCTGGGCCTGTCCCATCCGGCTGTCGAGGTAGGGTGCAACGGCCTCGGCGTGGACTTTCTGCCAGGTCGGCGTCATAATGAGGATGGTGACGAACAGAGAGAGTCCCAAGAGGACCTGACCGGGCGGCAATTGCGGCGCTCCCACGGCCTGCCGCAATAGGGCGAGCACGATAATGATCCGTGGGAAAGCGGTCGTCATCACTAAAATGGATGGAATGAGCGTCAGAACGGTGAGTAGAACCAGGATTTGCACACTGGCGCTGACGCTCTTGGCGTCGGTCGCCGGCGGGACTAATTTCGTGAGATCGGGAAGATTCGCCGAGTTGTCGAAAGGCCGCGGCGCGCTCGGCGTCTGTGCGGACGCACTGCCCGCAACCAGCAGCACGACGACCCCGGCGATGGTCAGACGTCGACCCATGAGTGAGCATCCATGCCCCGGTGTCGCGCACGTTTCCAACGCGCGCCGAATAATCTGTGCGACCAGCTTTCCTGCCGGTCAGTGAGCGGACTGCTTGGTCTGCATCGTCTGAAGTCCGGCCAACAGCTCCTTCAACGCACCGGGCGTTCGCGCACGGTGAGAGGATTCCCGCTCGCGCAAGTCTGAAACGGGCGGGGACGCATCCGGGTAATCCGACGCCTCGCCCGCGAGCAACGCGTTAAACTCATCGGCCGACCCCGTCCGCTGAGAACCGATCCGCAAACTCAACTCCGCGACCTCGTCGGGGTCGCAGATTTCGCACAGCGAGTCCAGGCGATCGGGCGACACGCCGACCACGACGTACCGCCGCCCGACCTGAACCAAGGCGAGACTTTGTTTGGGCGTTAAGCCCGTGCGGCCTACGAGCTTCATCACCCCCGCATCGGCGGTCCGTGCGGACGGCATCCAGCGCCGCACGACCCAGTACGCCCCAGCGACCAGGGCCAAGACGACGGCGAGCGCGCCGATTCCCGTTCGATACCACGGCGTTGATCGCTCGTTGATCGCCCCATCGCCCAGGGCCGGCGCCGGTCTCCTCCGCGCGAAGCGCGACGAGGGTGCAAGGTTCAACGATCCGGCGTTTGACTCCGCTTGGGCGGACCGTCCCGCGCCCTCCTCGACGGTGGGCAGTCCCTCGTCAACCGGTCGTGCCTCTTGGACGCCCACGGCCGCGTCGATGGACACGCTCTGGTTGGGAGCGGGCCGCAAGCCGGCATCGCCGACCCCCGGATCCGATGGAACGTCCGCGGCGCAGACCGCGGCGGTCCACAACATCGTCGCCACGCCGAGGAACCCGCGGCGCTTGGATGCCCGGCGAATCGTCATACGCTCACTCGGTGGGGATCGCGGGAGACGACCTCGCTGATCCGCACGCAAAAACTGTCGTTAAGAACCAGGACTTCGCCGCGGGCGATGAGCCGGTCATTGGCATACACATCCACCGGGTCGCCGGCCAGTTTGTCCAACTCCACGACGCCGCCCTCGCCGAGTTTGAGCACGTCCTCGACCAACATGCGCGTGCGTCCCAGTTCGATCTTCACGCGGAGCTTGACGTCGTTGAGCATGGTAAGGCGTTTCACGTCGACGCCGTCGAGCGTCGAGGGCCCCAGATCGGGCAGCTCATAGCGTTGGGTCGTGACCGCTGGAGGGGCCTTCGACGCCGCCCCCGCGGGCGTCGTCCCCGGCGTCTCGTCGAAGGACGGAACCCTCGAATCGACGCGCGGACCGGACGCGGGCGGCGCCGCCGTCGGAGCGGGTTCGCCCCCGCCCGCGGCGCTCATCAGGGCGTCGATGTCCGCCTGGGTGATCTCTTCAGTGTCAACAGGTGGCACCGAAGCTGCGTCGGCGCCGGCCGCGGCATCGCCCAACAGCGCGTCGACGTCCGTCGGGTCGGACGCGGCGCCGTCCGGGAACGGCGTGGCGGAAGATTCTTTGGAAGGTTCGGCCATCAGTCCAATCCATTAGACCAACGCGGCTCGATGAGGCACCGGATATTATCGGTGAATCGGCGAGGCGCTCGACACTCAAAGCCCCGACCCGGATTGCAGCATTTCGGGGATGAGCACTTCCTGGATGAGCTGTTCGTCGCCGAGCACTTTGGCCAGTTCATGTTTGAGCCGCCGTTTGATCGTTTCCAGCCCTGGTTCGTTGAGCGCCTGCGGCTCAGCACTGCGAATGACGAAGTTGACCCGATCGTTGATGCGGGCCTTGTTCGCCTCCGCCAGCGTTCTCGCACGCTCCACCTCCGCCGACGCTACCAACGCTGATACGCGAATCTTCAGGGTGATGAGTTTGCCGGTCATTTTGTTGCTGGGTCGGCACTCGGTCAGCTCGATCTCCGCCTGCCCGCCGACGGCGCCCGCCGGCGACTTGCCGCCGTGTTCGCCCGTCGCGCCGCGCTCGGATTTCGCGGCATGCCCTTCCGTGGGCGGTGCCGGCGCGGATTCCCCCTCGGAAGCGGCGGCGGACGACGGTTCCGAACCGGCGAACATTTTCGTCACAAAAAACACGCCCACGCCTTCGGCGCCCATCAGGATGGCCACGAGCGCCAGGGACAGACCGCGTCCTCTGGGCTTGTTCGGCGAGGTCTCCGGTCTCGAATCCACTTCTTCAGCCGCCATTCGCCGACTCCTTCAGTTCATCCGCCAGGCTGGACCCGGCGTAATCGTCCACCAAGTCCTCCGTGACCAGAATCTCGACGCGCCGATTCAAGGCGCGTCTGTCCTCCGTGTACGCCTGCCGGGCCAACGGTTCACCGTCCCCCGCCGCGACCACCAGCATCCGCACCCGCCGGACCCCGGCCTCCTCCAACTCCCGCGCCACGGCCCTCGCCCGGGCGTAAGAGAGATCACGGGCGTCTTTGAACGGCGACCCGTCGGGCAGCGGCTCGCGGGTCGCATGGCCGCGCACCACGATCCTGGTGTTGTATCCGCGAATCCGTTCCGCGGTCTGGGCGACTAACTCCCGGGCTTCGGGCTTGAGGGTCGCGCCGAACCGATCGAACGATATCTTTCCGCCGACGACAATCTGCAGCCCTTCGCGGACGTTGGTCACGCGGAAGTTGCGTCCGCGGATTCCCTCGTCCGGCGAGTCGCCCTTCTTATCGGTGAACTTGGGCACCTCCAATTCGGAGAGCTTCGCAATGAGGGTATTCAAGGATTCGGCTTCCACGGGCAGATCCCCCACATCGCCCTGAAAACCGCCGAACGCCCGTTGCAGCGACGTCGCCGCCTGCTGGAATCGATCCTGCCTGATCTCGCTCATCGACACCAGGGCGACGAATAGGCACAGCAACAACGACATAATGTCTCCGTAGGTCACCGCCCACGCGGGCGCGCCTTCCGGGGCCGTCGCTTTCCTGATCGCGCCCACCGTTTCGCCCTTAGGCCGCCCGCTTCTTCGCGACGACCGTATGCCGTAGTCTGTTCGGCAGGAGGGTCTTGAGCTTCTGCTCGACGATCCGCGGGTTGTCCCCCTGCTGGATGGCCATGACGCCCTTGATGACGATCATCTTCAGGAACGTTTCCTCTCGGCTGCGGCGTCCCAGCTTCTCCGCCATCGGAAGGGCGATGAGGTTGGCGACCACCGCCCCGTACAACGTGGTGAGGATGGCGACGGCCAGCGCCGGACCGATCGACTTGGGGTCGTTCATGTTCTTGAGCATGATGACGAGTCCGACGAGCGTCCCGATCATCCCGAACGCGGGAGCGTACTTGCCGATGTTGTCGAACAGGGCCTTGCCTTCCGCGTGCCGGTCCTCGACCGCCTCCACGTCGCTCATCAGAATGGCCTCGATCATGTTCGGGTCGGTCCCGTCGACCGCCATCTGAATCCCCGACACGATGAACGGGTCCTCGATCCTCCCGGTCAGATTCTCCAACGCCAGAATCCCGTCCCGCCGGGCGAGGTCCGCGTAGCGCACCATCTCCACGATCACCTCTCGCGGGTCGCGCAGCTTGGTGAAGAAACATTGCTTAATGACCTTGGCGACGACGAGCACGTTCTGGATCGGGAAGCTGACCAGGGCCGCACAGACACAGCCTCCGCTCACCAACACCATCGACGGATAGTCGATGAACGGGGTCAGATCCGACACCATGAGGATCGACCAGAGCAGCATCGCCACTCCGGCCAGAAGCCCGATAACCGTCCCTACGTCCATCGCGTCGATCCTTCTGTCGATCGTTCCGTCGATCGTTTTTGGGCCTCCCGACGTGCCCGTCGCACCATCGGGTATCGTCACCGCCGCTATACCACCTGAAAGCCGCGAATCTGGCGGGCGTAGTCGATCGCCCGCCGCACCACCTCGTCCACGTTTTCTCGGACGATGAGCGTGTCGCCGTTAATCAACGTGATGATCGTGTCCGGGGTGGACTCGATCATCTTGATCAACTCGGCGTTGATGACTACGACGCGTTCATCCAGTCGGGTTACCGTAATCATGTTCTCATGCCGCCCGTCCGAACCGAACCCGGAGCGCCGGCGACGGGCCGAACGCGAAGTTCAAAGTTCAAAGATCGAAGATCGAAAGAAGCAAGGCTCGCCCGCTCTGAGGGGAATCGCCGTTTCGATCTTCGAACTTCGATCTTCGGCCCTGATTCATCGCGTTCGCCCTGTAGCCAAAGATTCCTACCTCGCCAATAACAGCAGTTGCTGCAATAAATCATCCGCCGTGCGTACCACGCGGCTGGCGGCGGAGATGCCCGTCGAGGCCGTAATCAGCCCGATGAACTCCCGGGCGATCTCCACGTTGCTCTGTTCCAGCGCTCCGGCGATGACCGCGCCGGCGGTCCCCGTCCGCGGCGCGCCGACCACGGGGTCGCCGGAGTCGGGGCCGGGCAGGAAGATGTTCCTGTCCTGCGCCACCAGCCCTTCGTCATTGATGAACGTCGCCAGCGCCACCTGGCCGAGAATCTGCGTCTGCTGATTCGAGTAGACGCCGGTGACGATGCCGTCGCGGTCGATGCCGTAGTTCGTCAGAATCCCCGCCGGCGCGCCGTCCTGGCTGGCCATGATGAGCTCCGACGATCCGTCGGAACTCGCCAGACCGTTCAGTCCGCTGAAATCCAAGGTGAAGGTCAGCGGCGACGTCGACCCGCTGCCGGCCCGGTCGATGGTGAGGTCCGTGCCGGTCGCTCCGACGAACTGCCCATTGGGGTCGAACGTAACTGTCCCCGTCCCCAGCATCGGTGACAAATCGCTGTCACCCGTGGATTCGGCGTAGAATCGCCACGTCGTCCCGGCCTGGGATTTGGACTCCAGCACGGCCCGCAAACGCACGTCGACGGGGTTGCCCAGCGAGTCGTACACGCTGAAACTCGTGGTCACGCCCCCGCCCACCGCGGGCGTCGCGGTGGTGAACTGAAACGGAGCGCTGATCGGTCCCGTTCTGTTGGTAATCGAACTCGCGTCGAGCGTGACGGCGTTGATCTCGCCCGAATCTGAGGTAATGACCAGCGTCCCCGCGGGCGGGTTCGGACCGGCCGCGACCGTCACGCCCGGCGCACCACCTGTGGCCGGGTCGGTATTGATTCCAAGAACGTTCTGAAGATGCGTCGCCAGGTCACCGACTGTGCTCCCGGTCGTGCCTACCAAGAACCTCGATTCCGTCGTCGCGATTCCGCCCTTCGAGGCGTTGATCGCCAGTTCGTCGCCAGCCGCGAAAAGCGGGACCCCGTCGGCATCGACAAGATCGGTGAGTGCCGTTGATGCGGTCGCGGGCGCCCCCGACGCGGTAACCAGCGTTTGCGAAGTCACGACCGTCCCCGCGGAGGCGATATTCGTGGAAGGATCGAGCCGACCGTCCATCAGGACCTGTGTCGTGGGGATCGCCTGGCTGGCCGTGCCGAGGGGGATCACCAAACTCGTCAGCGTGCCGGGGACGATCGCGCCCGCCGCGTCCACGCCGAACACCTGTACGGCGTCGCCGTCATTCGACACCAGGGTCTGCGCGGCATCGAGGTGGAAGGCGCCGTCGCGGGTATAGACCTGCCGGCCGCCGCCCGCGTCGAGGATGAAAAAGCCGTCGCCCTCGACGGCCAGGTCCCCTTGAAAACCCGTGCTATCGAATCCCCCTTGCTTGAAGTCTCGTTGGATGGCGGCGACGGTCGAGCCGGTCCCCATCTGCCGCGGAAGGGTCCCTCCGCTGGTGGCGCTGGGGGCTGTGCCCTCGCTGATCGTTCGGTACAACAGGGTCTCGAACAACGTCCGCTGCCCCTTGAAGGCGGTGGTGTTGAGGTTGGCGAGGTTGTCGCCCACCACGGCCACGGCCACGCTGTTGCTCTTGATCCCGGTGAACCCGGTCAGCATCGCATCCGTAAGTGCCATTTCCTTGTCTCTCCCTGTTCCTACGCCGTCGCGCCGTGAAACCCCTCTCCCCTGGAGGGGAGAGGCTGGGTGAGGGGTGATCGCCGCGGTCCTACCCTCACTCCGTCCCTCTCCCTGGAAGGGAGAGGGAGTTCTCAGATACCTACGTCTCCGCCGCGCCCGGCGTATCGCCCATGTAGCGTCACCCCTCGTGGGTGACGCGGAATACGGGCTGCGCCGCCCACAAGGGGCGGCGCTACATTCGTCCGGCGGGCCGTTAGGCCGTCGCGCCGGCGACGACGCTCACCAGATCCCGCAGTCGCAGTTCGCCGCCGGTGTCCAATTCGAGGAAGGCCTCACCTTTGTCATCCACCCGCGCCGCGGTGACCACGCCCTCGACGACCTGCGGTTTCTTCGGATCGCGTTGATCGATGCCCATCACGGTTTGCCCGACCAACGCCTCGGCCGCCTGCCGCGGTGGTTGGATCAGGCTCACCTTTTCTAGCGGCATCTCGACTCCGTTCGACAGCAGCAGCACGGGGCGACCGCCATCGGCGAAGCGCACGCCGACAACCAACCCGCTGCTCACCTGGCCGTTCGCACCCGGCGCGCCGGTGACGTATTGCCCGATCATCGACGAGGCCGCGGTGACGTTCTGTTGGCCGGTCAGGTTCCGCAGCGATTCGGTGAGCGTCGTGGAGAGCTCGATTTCGCGGATGGACGAAATCTGCCGCAGCAATTCCTCGTTGCCCATCGGCTGCATGGGGTCCTGGCTGGTCAGTTGAGTAATGAGCAACTTGAGGAACTCTCCGCTGCCCATGTCGGAGAACGAATTGGCCGCTTTCGGCGCGGCGGACGGCGACAGAAGCGACGCGGCGCTGACGGATTCCATGCTGAAACTCCTTTGGCCGACAACCCAGCGCCGCGAACTCCGCCCGCGGCGCGAACTGATCAAACCCTGATATCCAGCCGCGCCTCCGCGACGGCTTCCGCCTCCGGCACATCCCCGTTCATCGAGGTTGCGCCGCCGTCCTCCCGTTCCCCTCCGCCCGACTGCGACGACGATCCGCGCCCCGACGGATTTCGCTGTGCGTCGTATCCGGCCAACCCGTGATGCGGATCAGGCGGAGCGTGGACGGTTACGTCGAGGCGGTCCACGTGGATTCCATGATGCTGTAAGGCCGTTTTCAATTCGTCCGACCGGTGCGAGAGGGTCTCGCGGGCCGCGTCAGTTTCCGTCCGCACGTCGATTTCGACGTGTTCGCCCGCCAGTCGCACATCGACCCGTACCTCACCCAGTTCCGGGGGGTGCAACTGCAAGCGGGCGGACGAGCTTCGCAAGCCGGTCTGCAGGCGGATCGAGCGAACGAGCCGCTCAAACGCCGACGCTTCCTTGGTTTCGACTTCTTCGGGCCGCGGCGACGAGGCCTGGGTCGTCGGACCCTCACTCGACCGCGCGGGTGCGGGCGACTTCTGCGCGGGGGTATTCGCCCGAGCGTCGCCGGTGGTCGATGCGGACGACGCGGCCTGTCCCGACTCCACGTCGCCGACACGCGTCGCGCCGAGAAGCTCACCGACCTGTTGGGCCACACTGGGCATCGACGCAGGCGTCACCACGACCGCAGGCGCCCCTGTCACGATCGACGCCGAAGGCGGCCCGGCGACATTGTCTTTCACCGGCGGCGCCTCGGAGACGGTTCGCGAAGTCGCCGCAGTCCCCGTCGTGAGATCGGTGCGACCCTGTGATGGCCTCACGAACTGCGGACCAGACTGTGTGACACGCGCACCCGTCGATACCGGCACGTCTCGTGCGGGCTGAGCATGGGGCGCGTCATCCGTCGTCGGAGCGGGTGACCGCCCGTCGCCTACCGGCCCCTGCGCCTGACGCCGCGTCGCAACGCCGTTCGGGTCACGCTCCATTTCGCGGCGGGCGTCAACCTGCTGGGATTGCTGTTCCTCTTCGACCGATGCTTGGCGGTGTTCCTTCGTCTCCGCCGCGGGGGCCTCGAACATCTGCGCGGGTGCGACCCGCTCCGCCCGTTGCGTCTCCGCACGGACCAGCGTGCGCGTGGAGTCGAGCATCGACTCGAACGCGAGGGCGGCGACGCCGGATTCGTCCGTGCCGCGTCGGCGGCGCGGGGCTTCACCCGTCGGGTCGGTCGGCCGCGTCATCAGCGTTGCTGCTTCGGTGGTCACAAAACTCCCTACTCTCCCTCGCGGCCCAGGTCCGCAAGTCGGCTCGGCGCGGCCTCGCGGACGCGTTGGAGGATCCGCTTCATCTGGGTCATTTCGTCGCCGCGTTTGGCCGACTCCACGATTTTCTTGGCCTTTCCCGTCTCCATCGCCATCAGGATCTTCGCCGCCTCATCGGAATCGGACAGGCCCAGCAAGTGCTGGATCGCCACCTTCGGCGACAGGGCCTCCATGATCGCGACCTGCTTTCTGAATCCCTCTTCGCGTTGGACGTTGGCGGAGGCCTGTTCCTGCTTCGTGGCCGTCTCACGCTCCTTCTGGAACGCTTCTCGCTCCGTGCGCACCTTGAGAAGAATGCTGTTGTTCAGGGCCAATCGTTGCTCCAGCTCGGCCTTGATCCGCTCCGATTCGCGATGCGCAATCTCCAGCTCCTCTTCCGACTCGACGGAACTTTCCTTGCTCGACGCCGGCTTCGCGACCGCCGAGGCGGGCTTGCTCTCCTCGCCCTGAGCCTGAGAAACGGAAAGCGGCTCGCCGCGAAGAACCAAAGCGGCCTTGCGCACTTTTTCGCCGTCCACGGCCCCGGTGCCGACGAGGTAGCCCACGACTCCCACCAGCGCCGCCATGTTGAGCAACGCAAACAGGGCGACCGCGTCGTACCCTCGTCTGAAGATGCCGGGCTTACTCGTCATCATTCGCCGCCATCTCCGCCGATCGGGTGTGGCACCGGCATCTTGCCGGTGTCTTCACGGGCTGGAAGCCCGTGCCACAGGCGTCGCCGAGCGAATCCGCCGACCGCGACCTCGTCCATCGCCGCTTGTTCTTCACGACGCACTTGGGTTTGGTGGCGCGCCCACCGTTTGTCGCGCAATTTTTCGATCGCCTTCAGCCGTGCCGAGGCCTCGCCGAGCTTGCCCCGCTCCGCGTCGAGCTTCGCCCGCTTCTCGGCCAGTTCCAGGTTCGACTCCCAGATCCGCCGGTGGAGCCAGTTTCGGTAGAACTGGTGCCCGCGCAGCGACGGCACATCCAACCGCTGCGTTTGTCGCTCGCCTCGCGTCAGCTCGACCGTGTTGCGAAGTTGGTCGGTCAGTTGATCCATCCGCGCCTCGACGCCGCGGACCTCGCGCACCGCGTCCGCAACGACGCGGCGCTGGACGTCCCGCGCCTGCTCACGCAGCTTGCGAACGACCTCCAACCGGAACTGGAACCGCTTCGCCATGCCTATCTGCGCCCGCACGATCGTACGCAGACAATCCGAACCGGGAGCGCAAGCGACCGGCCCAGTGGCCCCGCGCTCGCGCTTGGGGTTCGGAAAGCTGCTGCACACTCATGCATCGTCGTCCCGTCCCCTACGACGCCAACTTCATCGCCCGCTGCGTTCCCTGCGACGAAAGCTGTCCGCGAAGCGTCTGAATCTGCTCCGCCAGCCCCGTCAACCGATCGCGCGTCGCTCGAAAGTCGGCCCGCTCGGTCATCGCCTGTTGCAGAAAATCATCGATCGCCGGTTTCATCCGCACGGCTACGTCGAACTCCACGTTCGCCCCCGCCGCGTAGGCCCCGACGTTCACGAGGTCCTCGATATCGTGCCACACCGCCAGCACCCGGCGAACCGTCGAAGCCGCCGCGACGTGCTCCGCGTCTACGACGTCCACCATCACGCGGCTGATGCTCTCCAACACGGCGACGGCCGGGTAATGCCCACGATTGGCCAGGTCCCGCGACAGCCACACGTGCCCGTCCAACACGCCGCGGATCGCATCCGCGATCGGCTCGGCGATGTCGTCCCCCTCCACCAGCACGGTGTACAAGCCCGTGATGCTGCCCTGACTCGTGCGCCCGCTGCGCTCCAACAGCTTGGGCAATAGGCTGAACACACTCGGCGGATAGCCTTTCGTGGTGGGCGGTTCGCCGGCCGCCAGACCGATCTGCCGCTGGGCCATCGCCATGCGCGTCGTCGAGTCCATCAGCAGCAAAACATCCTTGCCGAGATCGCGGAAGTACTCCGCCACCGCCGTGGCGGTGAACCCCGCCCGCACCCGCAGCACCGGCGACTCGTCGGAGGTGCTCACCACCAGCACGCACCGCTTGCGGCCCTCCTCGCCCAGGTCCTTGCGCAGGAAATCGCCCACCTCGCGCCCGCGTTCGCCGACCAGTGCCACCACGGTGACATCTGCGGCCGTATAGCGGGCGATCATCCCCAACAGCACGCTCTTGCCCACGCCGGTCCCCGCGAAAATCCCCAGCCGCTGGCCGCCGCCCACGGTGTGCATCGCGTCGATCGCCCGAACGCCGGTGGCGATGGGCTGTGAGATCGGCGTCCGCGTCAGCGCTCGCGGCGCGTCGCAGTACACCGGATAGTGACCTTCGACGACGAAATCCGTTGGCCCGTCGATCGCCCGGCCCAGTCCGTCCAGCACGCAGCCGAGCATCCGGCGTCCGACGGCCACATACTGCAAACCCGCCCGGCTGGTGACCCGATCGCGCACGGCCACGCCCAACGGTTCGTGCAGGGTCATCAGGATCGCCCGGTCACCCAGGGCGCCGACGATCTGCGCCGCGATCGGCTCGCCGCTGCGCGGCTCGATATGGCAGAGCGACCCGACGGGCATGGCCAAACCCTCGGCGACGACGGTCAGTCCGGTCACCTCCACGACCCGACCGGTCACCCGGCAGGTCTGGGTCTGTTCCACGAGAGTGCGGGCTTCGGCAAACAGGTCAGCCATGGCTCTCCCGGTCCCCCAGCAACAGGGTCACGATTTCATCAACCTGCGTGTCCAGCGTCGCGTCCACCTCCACGCGGTCCGTCCGCACGATGCAGCCTCCGGGAGCGATCGACTCATCCGCGGCGATGCGGACGGCGACGGAGGCGTTGACTTTCTCGGCCACGGTGGGCGCGAAAGTCTCCATCGACGCCAGATCATCCGGGTGGACCCAGATGCTCAAATCGGTCTTCAACCCGACCAAGCTCAGCGCTCGCTCCAAATTCGCCGCCGCCGCCTCGCGGTGCATCGAGCCGACGGCGAAGGTCAGTTTCCGCGCGATCAGCACGGCCAAGTCGAGCAAGTCGCGGCTCGCCGTGATCCGCAGTTCCTCTTTGACCCGGTCGAACTCCGCGATCGCGTGTTGCAATCCCGCGACGACGTTGGCGTGCTCACTGTTAAAGCGTTCGACCGCCTCGTCGTGGGCGGCTGCGTACCCCTCGGCCATCCCGGCGGCATACCCTTCCCGGCGCCCGGCCTCTTCCGCCGTCTTTCGGCTCACGGCGATCGCGCGATCCGCTTCGTGTTTCGCCTGAGTGACGATCTGAGCCGCGCGGCGGTGCGCTTCCTCGATTGCCGCCTGCGCCTCGGCCAAGTGGTCCGCCAGATCGACGGTCGTCAATCGCCGCACGACCTTCCCCGCGTGACCGGCTTTGATCACCGTGGACATCAGCACCACCTTCTCACGGAGTTGCCGAAAGATTCAAACGCAGAAAACAGAAAACGGTTGTTCGTTTTTGCGTTTCTGCGTTTCAGCATTTCTGCGTTTCCACGGCGGTATCTCATACGATCATCTCCTTCTCCCCGCCCCGCCCGGAGATGATGACCTCGCCGGCGTCCTCCAGGCGGCGGACCACGTCCACGATCTTCTGTTGTGCGGCCTCCACGTCGCTGACCCGCACCGGGCCCATGAACTCCATGTCCTCCTTGATGAGCTGCGACGCCCGCTCGGACATATTCTTGAAAATCTTCTCCCGCAGCTCTTCGCTGGCCGTCTTGAGCGCCAGAGCCAGTTCTTCGTTCTCGATCTCCTTGAGCACGGCCTGGATGCCCTTGTCGTTGACCAGAAGGATGTCCTCGAACACGAACATCAGTCGGCGGATTTGCTCGACGAGATCGGGGTCCTGCCCCTCCAGCGCTTCGAGGATTCCTTTCTCCGTGGAGCGATCCGCCAGATTGAGCATCTCCGCAACCGACTCCACCCCGCCGACTTTTTGGAACGTTTGGGAGACGATGCCCGACAGACGCGCCGCCAGCCCCTGCTCGACCTCGCGGACCACCTCCGGGTTAGTGTTCTCCATGTTGGCGATGCGCGACACGACCTCGATCTGCTTGGCGACCGGCAGGTCGGAGAGGACCTGGCTCGCCTTCGACGGCGTCAGGTGCGAGAGGATCAGGGCGATGGTCTGGGGGTGCTCATCCTGAATGAAGGTCAGGAGGTTCTCGGCGTCGGTCTTGGCCAGAAACGAGAAGGGCCGCCGGTTCACCTGGTGTTCGATCAGTTTCATCACGTGCGACGCTTGATCCGGCGGCAGGGCCTTTTGCAACAGCAGCTTGGCGTAGCCCAGCCCGCCCTGCTTGGCGTAGGACCGGGCCAGGGCGATGTTGTAGAACTCCTCGATGACCTTCCCGCGTTCGTCTTGGCCGACCAGGTCCAGTTGGGCGATTTCGCGGGTGATGTCCTCGACGATGTCCTCGTCGAGATGGCGCAGGACGGCCACCGCGACGTCCTTGTCCATGTTCAGGAGAAGGATCGCCGCCTTGGAGACGCCCTTGAGGGGTTGCGACTCGACCCCGGGCGCTGCCTCTGTGTCCTGTTTGCCCATCGAACCACCCTGGCTTTAGCGCCGACGCAGAAGCGAGCCGCAGGCTTCAGCCTGCGCGGAGCCGAAAACGAAGTTCGAAGTTCGAAGTTCAAAGCTCAAAGATCGAAGAGCAAAATGGTGCGTTTCCCCCAATCCTCCTTCGAACTTTGAACTTCGATCTTTAGTCTTCATCTTAATCCACGTCTTCGACCCAGCGTCGGATCAATTGCGCCGCGCCCTCCGGGTCGGCCTCCACCAGCTTCGACACCTCGTTGCCCAATTCCTGATAGCGCAGCGTCTCGTCGTCCACCTCGCGTCCGGTGAGGAACGTCTCGGACGCCGCCGCCCGCCCGATCGGCCCGGAGGGAACGCCCAAGACCGGCTCAGGTGGGGCGATATCGGGATCGGGGCCTGTGGGGAGAGCGGCGCCTCCCCCTAGTGCGGCCTTGCGAACGATGCGCATCATCATCATCAGGCTCACCAGCGCCAGCAGGCCCAGTCCCGCTTGCGGCCCATAGGTGCGTGCCAGAGTGATGGCATCCAGCGACTCGGCCCCGGCCTCCGCCAACGCCGCTCCCGCCGGCGCTCGACTCCACGAGCCGCCGCTCGCCCCCCACTCCATGTCGGGGTAGACATCGACGGCCACGTCCGTCGGGTTCTTGGCCATGATGATCCGCTCGACGCTGCTCTTCACCCGCGCCACTTGCTCGTCGCGCAGCTTGGCGAACTCGGGATCGTCCTCCTTCGGATCGGACTTGTCCGGGTGCCTGGCCTTGAAGACCCCCACGACGAAGCTGCGCGGAATGCCCACGGCCGCGGTCACGCTCTTGGGTGCGAACGGCAACTGCTCGACGGTTTCCGTCTGGCTCAGCTTCGGCTCGAAGTTTTCGACCGACGTTTCCGACGTGGAGTTGGACTGGCCGGCGGCGCCCTCGCCGACCGCTTGACCTAGATTGGCTTGCACGCCGGGCTCGGCGGCCGCCCCCCCCGAGTTCTGCTCGCTCGACTGCGAGGTCTCGGTTTTGGGTTGCACTTGATCGTGCTTGAGCTTCTGCGTGGTTCGCTTACTGGTATCAAGATCGACGGTGACTGCGACTTGCACGCCGGGAATGTCCCCAAGCTTGCTGAGAATCTTGGACTGTAAGTGCGCCTCTCGCTTCTTCTCCAGGCTCAGCACGTCGAAACTGGCCGCGTCGTCGGGATGGGGCACGTTGAACGACCGTCCGGTCCGCGAGTCGGTGATGTACACGTTGTGCGGCTTGAGACCCGCGACGGCCCCGCTCACCAGCTTCGCGAACCCGTCCACCATCGCGTCGTTCATTTCCTGACGCGGCGCAAGTGTGATCGCCACCGACGCCGTCGGGACGTCCGTCGCCCCGCCCAAGCGGCGCTTCGTTTTCGGGTTGATGAGGACCGACGCCTTCTTCACGAACGGCGCCGTGGCGATGATCTTCGCCAGCTCGTTGCCCCTCGCGTAGTTCTGGGCGTACTCCCGCTGCTCCGGCGCCTGGAAGGGGTTTTGATCGTTCACCACGGCGGCCATGTCGTACAGGCTTCCCTCCGGCAGGGCGTCGGCGGAATGCAGCAGACGCAGAGCGTTGTGCCGATCGGCGTCACGGACGAACAACCGCGTCCCCACGATGTTGTAGGGAATCCCGTTCCCCTTCAGCGACGCCTCGGCGGCGTCCAATTCTTGGAACGTGAACTCGTGCGTGACCAGCGGGACCATGTCCGGCGTCGTCGACCACTGCAACAGCCAGAGCAGTGACGTGGCGATCAACGCGGCGCACAGTCCGATCGCCACGCGCTGCGAAACGCTCAGCACGCTCATCCGCGCCCCGATGAAGCTCAACAGTTGTCGAAGTCGCTCCATAGGCTAAGCCGATGACGAACTCATCCCCCTTCGCGGCTCCGTGGCTCCGTGGCTCCGTGGCTTCATTCTTACACGCGCATCTGCTGGATTTCCTGATACGCGTCGGTCAACTTGTTACGAATCTGCATCAACAGATCGAAAGCGATCCCGGCCTTGTTCACCGCCGCGAGCACCTCGGTGACGTTCTCCGTCTGTCCGGTGAGCAATCGTTGCACCTGCTGATCCGCCTCGGACTGCAGCCGGTTCACCTCGTTCAGACTGTCCAGGAGGACGGACTTAAAGTCCTTGCCAATAGCGGGCGCAGGTCCGGCCGCCGCCGAACTCGGCGAAACAACCGGCGCCACGGGCGCTGATACGCCGAACTGAATCGGATCCGCCATCGACTAGACGCTCCTCACGCCGTCCTTCACGCGATCAACGTCAGCGTGGTCGCGGCCAGCTTCTTGGCCGCCTCCGCCACCGTGACGTTGGCCTCATACGCCCGCGCCGCCACCATCGCATTCACCATCTCCGTGTGGTAATCCACATTGGAGACGCGCACGTAACCCTTTTCCCTGCCCTCCTTGATCGCATCGACGTGACCCGGATCCCACCGCAGTCCGAGCGGCGAGGCGTCCTCGACGATCCTGGCCACGTGTACGCCCGGAGCCTTGCCGCCGCGTGACAGGTCGCCGGGTGCAAAGAGCGCCACGCGACGACGGTATGGGTTGGGTTTCCCGGATTCGTCTCGCGTCACGTCCTTCATGGCAATGTTGCCCGCGATCACATCGAGATTGGTCCGCTGTGCGACCAAGGCCGATGTGCTGATATCCAATGTCGAAAACATCATCATCCCTCAAGTTACTTCACGTAGCGCCGCCCCTTGTGGGCGGCGCAGTTCGTCACCCACAAGGGGTGACGCTACACGGTCCCTCGAATCGCCTTGCGCAGCCCGGCCATCCTGTCCCGCAACAGCGCCGTCGCCAGTTCATGCGTCAGGCCCGTCTCCGCCAGGTCCGCCATCTCCCGCTCGATGGAAAGGTTCGTCCCGTCGTGGAACAGCACGTTCTCCACCGGCTTCTCCGTCGGCGTAACGCGGAGATTGCCGCCCGCGTCGGTGGTCACTTCCCGGCCGCTCTTGACCAGCAGCGGTCTTTGCGAATCCTCGCCGCGTGTGACCAGTGCCTCTCGCAGGGCCTGTTGAAACGCTTTCGGATCGAGCTGTTTGGCCCGATATCCAGGCGTTTGCAGGTTGGCGACGTTCTCGGCGATCATCTTCAACCGCGCCTCGTTGAACACGAGCGTCTTGGTCAGCGCCGGGATCGCCCCGCCGTCGGTCACGTTCGAGAGAAACACAAACTCCTCCGTTCCCCGCTTGAGGGCACACCTCGTGCCATCATCCGCCACCCCGCGTGGCGTCCCTGTCAGACGCGATTTCCCACGTCCTCGCCCGGCAGCGCTTGCGCGATCGGCAGTTCTTGCGCGTCACATCTCCGCGCCCGCGCCGACCAACGTCCGCGCGCGGTCCTGTCCTTCCTCGCGCCACTGTTTCAACTTCATGCCCAGCGTTCGCACTCCCATTCCCAACGCCTTGGCCGTCTTGACCCGATGGCCGTTGTGGCGGGAGAGCATCCGCTCGATGAGCTGTCGCTCCATGTCCTCCAGCATTCGACCCTCGCGCAGCGTCCCCATGCCCGGCTCTCCCGGCGCGCCGGGATTCGCGCGGAGCCACGGCCCGATCAGATCGGCGTCGATCGCCTCGCTCGGACAGAGCGTTGCGGCCCGGCGACAGAGGTTCTCCAACTCCCGCACGTTGCCGGGCCAAGAGTATCCGGCGAGCAGTCCCATCGCCCCCGGCGTGACGCTCCGCGTCGCCGATCCTTCGTGGATCGTCGCTTGTTGGAGGAAGTGTTCGACCAACTCCGGGATATCCTCCGCCCGATCGCGGAGCGCCGGCACGGAGACGGGCAGAACGTTCAGGCGATAATACAAGTCGGCTCGGAACCGCTTCCGCGAGACCCAGTCGTCGAGATTGCGGTTCGTGGTGGCGATCACGCGGACATCGGCCCGCCGGGTCGTACTGCTGCCCACCCGCTCGAACTCACCCTCTTGCAGCACGCGCAGCAGCTTCGCCTGAAGCGGCGGGGCCATCTCCGATATCTCATCGAGCAGCAGCGTGCCGCCGTCGGCCAACTCGAAACGCCCCTTCCGCGTCCGGTCCGCTCCGGTGAACGCCCCACGCTCGTGCCCGAACAGCTCGCTTTCCAGCAAATTCGCCGACAGCGCCGCACAGTTCAGACACAGCATCGGACGATCCGCTCGCGGCGAGGCGTGATGAATGTAGGATGCGACAAGCTCCTTCCCGGTCCCCGACTCGCCGGTAATCAGCACCGTCGCGTGACTGGCGGCCACTCGATCCAGCTCATGCCGCAGCGCCGCCATCGTCCGGCCCGACCCGACCAAGTTCCGTCGCTTCCGCAGGTCGTCCACGGAAGTCCGCAGGGCCTCGTTCTCCTTCCGCAGCCGGGCGTGCTCGATCGCTCGTTCGATGAGCACGGCGATGGTGTCGGCCTCGAAGGGCTTTTGCACGTAGTCGAATGCCCCCAGCTTCATCGCCTCCACCGCCGTCGCCACCGTCGCGAACGCGGTCATCACGATGATCGGCGTGTCGCATCCGCCCGCGCGAATCTCGCGAATGAACGTCAGACCGTCCATCCGCGGCATCTTCAGGTCCAGCAGGATCACGTCGAACGCCCCGCCCTTGATCCCCGCCAGCGCCTCCACCGGATCGGCGAAGGTCACCACCGAATGGTCCTCGCGGGCCAGCGCCGTCGAGAGCGAATCCCGCAGAATCTCCTTATCATCCACCACCGCGATGTGAGCCATGGTCTACTCTTCGCCTCCCGTTGGTTGCTGCATCCCTACCAAGACTTCCCGATCATCCGCCGCATCGGGATTCACCGACCCCGGCAGTGAGAGCACGAAACGCGCTCCGCCGCCGACCCGATTCCCGGCCCGCACGCATCCGCCGTGCGCTTCCGCGATGCGATGCACGATCGCCAACCCCAATCCCGTCCCGTGGTCCTTCGTCGTGAAGAACGGGTTGAACACTCGTTGAAGACAGTCCAGGGCGATCCCCGGCCCGTCGTCCTCCACGACGACGGGGACTAGGCCGTCCGGTTCATCCCGATCGCCCAGGCGGACCCACACCCGCCCCTTGGACCCCGCGGCGTCCAAAGCGTTAAACAGAAGATTGAGCAGCGCCCGCTCCACTTGCCCCGCGTCGCACCACAGTTCGACTCCGGCCAACCGGGGATCGACGTCGATGTATGCCTCAAGAGCGCTCGCTTGGGGTGTGGTTTGCAGAAGTGCACTTTCCAGAACGGTCGCCAACGAAATATCTGCGAACCTGGGCTCCGCGTCACCCGCGAACGAAAGAACGCCGCGGACGATGTTCTCCAGATTCTGCACCCCCGCACTGATCCGCCGGGCGATCTCCCGCTCCGCCGGTCGGTCCACGAGATCACGTTCCAGGAGCGACGAATACAGCCCGATTCCGCCGAGCGGATTGCGGATTTCGTGGGCCACGCCTGCGGCCATCTCACCCAACGCCGCCAGCCGCTCGCGCCGCTGCAACTCGCGGTTCTTCTCGTGCAATTCCTCACGCAGCCGCGCGACCTCGTCCAGCAGCGTCTCATGCGAACGCTTCAGCCGCTCGGTCACATCGTTGTAGGTTTGCAGGATCGTGACCAGATCCGGCTCGGCCGTCAGCGTCGGTGCACGCACCATCACGAAGCCTCGTCCAGACGGTCCGACCCGACCGCCGCGCCCGCGGGCGACCGGTACGCCGAGATCGCCTGCCCCACGGAATGCGTCGCTTGAAGACTCGACGCCACGCTCTGCTTCCGCACGGAAAGCACCCGCGCGTCCTTCTCATCGCTCTCGATTACCTTCCGCAACCGCCGCGTCACCTCCGAGATAAGTCCGTCCGCCTCCTCCCGTTGCGAGGCCGTGAAGCGCTCGCGGAAGGCCGACCAGCCTCGCCGCACGGGTTCCAGCCGCCTCGCCAAGCGGGTCAGCTCCACCGACAGTCGTTGCCGATCCGCAAGCAGCGAGAGCAGGGGGGCCGTCTCCTCCGCGCGGACGAGCGACCGTTGTCGCGCCGCGAAGGATTCGAGCCGCGCGTACAACGCGGACTGCTCGCGCAGCAAACCCAGAATCTCTTCCGGTCTCTCGCCCGCCGCCTCACTCACCATCGCCGTCAGAACGCTCATTAGAAAAGCCCCGATTCGCCCAGCCACTCGAAATAGGTCTTCCAACTGCTGCGTGTCTCCGGCAACGTCGATTGCTCGAACGCTTCCTGGGGCATGGCGTTGACCAACACCAGCGCCCGGGCGAGCGCCGCCCTGGCCTCTTCCGGCTGACCGAGAAACACGTGACAGTTGATGATCTGAATGTACGCCGCCAGCCCGCTGGGCAGGTCCCTGTAGTTGCCCGCGGCCTCTTCATACAGTTTGAGGGCGGCGTGAAAGTTCTGCGTCTCGAAATAGCAGTCGGCTTCGTAGAGATACGCGTGCCGAAGGTACATCCGTTCGACCGGATCCAGATTCGCCGGATCGTGCATCTCGTACTCCGCGACCACTTGGCGGTACAGGTCCCGCGCCGTGGCCAGCCGCTGAGCCGACTCGTTGCGGATTTGCTCGATTTCCCCCTCGAACTGCGCCTTCGCGATTTCCCTTCGCAGGGCCAGAGCGCTCTGGCGATAAGAGTCGGCAAGCAGGAACCTCGCCCGCCTCACTCGAGGATCATCCGGGTAGCGATCCAGCGCCTCCTCCAACGTCGCGACGGCCCGCTCGAACTCGCCGCGCCGACTGAGCACGTCGCCGAGCAGGAATAGGGCGTCGGCGAACTCCGGCGCCTCGGGCGTAAAGACCTCCGACTGCTCCAACACGACGCGGAGCGTTTTCTCGGCCAGTTCCAGACTGTCCGCGCCCAACCCGAGGTAGCACTGCGCGAGAGGCACCAAAGCCCGCGCCCCGTCCAAGTTTCGCGGGAACCGACGATAGCACTCCTGATAGGCCGCAATCGCCGCCCGAAACTGCCTCGCCCCGTGCCGCAATTGCCCCATTCGTAGCCACGCCCGCGGCACCAGCGGATCGTCGGGGCGTTCGCGCACGAACTCCTGATGAAGTTGCACCGCACGGGGCGTATCGCCCGCCTTGGCATACAGTTCGGCGGCCTGCCAACTGGACTCCGACGCCCGCCGCTCGTTGAGCGTGTTCATCTTCGCCAGTTCGAGATGAGTGGCCGCCGCCTCCGCGAAAAGACTATGGGCCTCCGCCAGCGCCGCGTCCGCTGCCGACGCCTCGCCCTCCTCGCGCAGCCTCGATGCTTCGTTCTGCCGCTGCTCGGCCCATAACGCCGCAGTCTGCGCGAATTGCTGCAAAACAAGCGTGGCGTGCTCGATCTTCTCGCGATCGACCAAGCCGACCGCGAGGCGCGCGTATTTCACGGCCGGTTCGAGGTTCCCGTTCTGCCGCTGAGTATCCGCCATAACCCCCAGCGACGCCGCCAACGCCGCACGATTCACCAACCGATCCACCTCGTTCGTGCGTAATTCCTCGAGCGCCAGGTCATAAGCGGCGATCGCCTCCTCGTGTCGCTCCAATAACGACAGCGCCTCGGCCAGCCCCACTCGACTCGCCGTCGCGTAACGGCCGCGCGGGTGGTTGCGCAGAACGTCCTCAAAGAACGACAACGCTTCGAGGGGACGTTGCGGGCCGCCGTCGCTCATCACCACGCGTCCGAGCAGCCACCCGGTCATGGCGTTGACGTCATCCGTCCGCTCGACCTGGTTGCGGATCGTACGCAACCGCGCCTCGGCCTCGTCGTACCGCCCCGTCTTGTATAGCCACCAGGCGCCGAGAAACTCGAACCGGCGCTTGAGGTCGGAGTCCCGAAAATGATCTTCGTTCTCAGTGAACAGCGTCGCCGCCTCCGCGAGCCGACCCTGTTCTTCGAGAAGTCCGAGCTGCTCCTCGATCGCCCACAGCCGGAGGTCGAGACGATCGTCGCCGACGTCGCGAAGTACGCCGCCCACCGATTCCTCAAGCTCTTGCGGCGATGCGCCCAGTCGATCCCGTTTCAGGGCGATCATGTGGCGCTGCAGCTCGAGGGCTTCCGGCGTGCCCGCTTGCAGGGCGCGATCGTAATACTCGATGGCACTGGAGAACTGCCCCTCCCACTCCAGCGCGCGACCCATGTGCTCCAAGTCCGCGGCCGTCAGCGTCTCGCCGCCTTCGACCGCCGCTCGGTAGTGCTCGGCCACCGTTCGACCGACGGAGGCCGATTCGCTGTTCTTCCGCGCCGCTTGGGCGAACGCGGCCCGTGCACAGCGTAAGTGGACCGGCGCGCATTGCGTGCCTTGACAATCCTTGCGGAGCAGCAGGACCTCACCGAGCTGCAACGCGGTGTCGTTCAGTCCGCCGGAGAGCAGAACGTCCAACTGTTCGACGGCTTGGGAAAGGGGAATGCGCTTGGGAGTGGGACGAGCGACGTACAGCGACCCGCCGAGCATCACCAGGCCGAGGAAGAACAGCGGAAGCTGCCACTTCCCGGCTGCACGCTCTTTCAACGACGACCACTGTGCCACGACGCCCATCCTGAGCTACGCGATCCGCGATCCGCGTCCTCCTGACGCGGTACGGGTGAATGTCGGCAGATTCTGCGGTTTGTCTTCACCGCATCGGGATGTCCCCTCCGCACCGCCTTACAACGTTGAAAGCACGATTCGCCCTCCGGTGCCCCCCAGCGCTAACCTACGCTGGATACGAAGCTTGCAACCGGAACGCGATTCGCCGCCCGGCCCGATGGGGCGGTGAAAGATTTGCTGGTTTCGGCGCGAGTCGCCCCTGATATCGCCGCGTTGCGCGCCCAAAAGACCGGCGGCGGAGCGCACCCCATGCACTCCGCCGCCGGACGATCTACGAACCTACGACTTGCGCCGGCGTGGCTAGAAGTTCACGCTGCAGTCCAGGTTCGACGCAATCATCTTCGCCTTGGTGATGGTGATGAACGGGTTCTCGCTGAGCTTGGTCACGAACAACGGCTCGGTGCCGATGATGTTGACCAGCGGCGAGCGGCCGGGGGCGACGCCGTCTTCGGGAACGCGAAGCAGGTGGCCGCTCCAGTTGCAAATGTAGCAGCCCGGCTCCTGAATGGCGTCGAACGGCACGGTCGTGCCGACCGAATTCCGGCACTCATAGTTCGTAGTGCCGCAGGGATGTGTGGCAGTCGTCATGGGGGAAGTCTCCTTCGTTAAGTTATCGGGTCTGAAACCATCAAAAACAGGTACGGTACGGACTATCGGCGCCAACAGTCCGCGTCAGGCATACTCCCAACCTAACCGGTACTCCAAGCCTATCGGATGACCCGCCGCACGCCTAAAGTTAACGGGTGGAAATTTCCTCCGCCGCGTAATGCTCGTTTCTCGCATTCTGCGAGCGGAACGACCCGGCGGACCGGGGATAGGGACGTAGGCACGAAGGGACGGAGGGACGAAGTGATCCGAGCCGCGGGATCCTATCCGAACCCCAAGCGCGAGCGCGGGGTCAATCCGAGCCGCGACCGTGAGGGAGCGCTCTGTCCGAGCCGCCTCGTTCACGGGGCGGGGTCTTTGCGAACCCCAAGCGCGAGCGCGGGGTCGTGTAGCGTCACCCCTCGTGGGTGACGATCCGAGCCGCGAGCGCGAGCGCGGGGTCGGAAAGGGCGGCACCATCGACGCGAACGCCGGGCCCAGGATCGGCAATTTCGATCCAGTTGTCGCGTTTCCTTGCTTCAACCGGCGACATTCCCTATTGTACCAATCCGCACGACCGCCCGGACCGAGGGATGGCGCGGCCGGTCTCGCAGCACAAAACCGCTTGCCCGTGGCGAGCCGATCGCGGAGTCTTAGCCCATGACAAAGCCCGACAAGAGGTTCAAGGTCGCGCTCTCCTTTCCCGGCGAGCATCGGGATTTCGTGGCCCAAGTCGCGAATCACCTCGCCGGGAAAGTCGGGCGCGAGCGCGTCCTCTACGATAAGTTCTACGAGGCCGAGTTCGCCCGGGTCGATCTCGATGTCTATCTCCCCGACCTTTACCGGACCCAGTCGGAGTTGGTCGCCGTCTTCCTCTGCGCCGAATACGCCAAGAAGCGCTGGTGTAAGCTTGAGTGGCGGTTCATTCGGCAACTGATCTGCACGGCGGAAGAAGATCGGATCATGCTCCTTAGTTTCGATGACATTGGACCTGTTCCCGAAATTGGAATTCTGTCAGGCGATGGGTATGTGTCGATCGGGCGGCGTCCCTCGGACCAGATCGCGGGGTTGATTTTGCAACGCCTTGGCACGGTTCCGAACCCGTCGCCCGACACGAGGGCCCAAATCGCACCGACGCGTCTACGACACGGGGCGGAGCATCTGTTTGGGCGGGAGAAGGAACTGGCCGCGCTGGATCGGGCGTGGGAGGACCCGGGGACGCACATCGTCACCATCGTCGCCTGGGGCGGGGTGGGGAAGACGTCGCTGGTGGTGGAGTGGATGGCGCGGAAGGCCAAAGCCGGCTGGCCTGGCTTTGAGGGGGTCTTCGACTGGTCCTTCTACAGCCAGGGCACGCGCGAGCAAGGCGCGGCCTCGGCCGATGCGTTCGTCAGCAAGGCGCTGGAGTTCTTCGGCGACGAAGGCATGGCCAAGAGCGCCGCGTCTCCGTGGGACAAAGGCTCGCGCCTGGCCCAGCTCGTCGCCCAGCGGCGTACGCTGCTGGTGCTCGACGGACTGGAGCCGCTGCAATACCCGCCAGGACCGCTTACCGGCAAGCTCAAAGACCCGGCGCTGGAAGCGCTGCTCAAAGGGCTGGCCCAACAGAATCCCGGCCTCTGCATGGTGACCACTCGCGAGCGCGTGGCCGACCTCGCCCCGTTCCGCGACACCACCGCGCCGCAGTGGGACTTGGAGTACTTGAGCGAAGAGGCTGGCGCAGCTTTGTTGCACCGCGCGGGCGCTACTCGCGCGGGGGCCGCGTCGATCAAAGCGAACGACTCGGAGCTGCGCGCCGCCAGCCGCGAAGTCAACGGGCACGCCCTGACGCTCCGCCTCCTCGGCGGCTACCTCGCTCTAACCGCGGGAGGCGACATTCGTAAGCGCGACACGATCGAGTTCGATGAAGCCGACCGCGAGTACAAGACCAACCCGGCCGACGCGGACAAGCTCTACGGCCACGCCTTCAAAATGATGACCTCCTACGAGAAATGGCTGGCCGGGGGCGGGCAAGAGGGCCTACGCCAACTCGCTGTACTTCGTCTGCTCGGTCTGTTCGACCGCCCCGCGAGCGCCAACTGTCTGGGCGCGTTACGAAAGAAACCCGACATCGCGGGCCTCACCGAGCCCCTGGTGAGCCTGAACGACGCCCAATGGAAGGCCGCCCTCCAGCGCCTCGCCGACTGCGGCCTGATCGCCGACGTGGCTCCCTCGCCCCCAGGAGGGGGAGAGGGTAGGGGTGAGGGGGTGACAATCGACGCCCACCCGCTCATCCGCGAGTACTTCGCCCGGCAGCTTCACAAGAAGAACCTCGATGGCTGGCGGCTGGCCCACCGGCGGGTCTACGAGCACCTGCGGGACAGCACGAAGGACAAGCCGCAGCCCACGCTCGAAGACCTTGAGCCGCTCTACCAGGCCGTGGCCCACGGCTGTCAGGCCGGGCTGCACCAGCAAGCGTACGGGCAGGTCTACCAGGACCGCATCGTGCGGGGCAACGCCTTCTTCAACACCAGGAAACTCGGCGCGTTTGGTGCCGATCTTGGCGCTGTTGCTTGCTTCTTCGAGCAGCCGTGGAGCAAAGTCTCGCCTGCGCTTTCGGAATCCGCTTCGGCTTGGCTCCTGGCCGTTGCAGCCTTTGACCTTGGAGCACTTGGCCGCTTGACCGAGGCTCTTGAGCCGATGCGGGGTTGCATACGGGCAGCCGTCGACGTCAAGACGTGGGACAATGCTGCTCGCGGTGCCGGCAACCTGAGCGAACTGGAATTGACCCTGGGCTTGCTTCCCGACGCGATCCGCGACGCCGAGCAGTCCGTCACCTTCGCCGACCGCAGTAGCGAGCGGCAGACGCGCGTATTCACGCTCACCACGCTGGCCGACGCCCTCCACCAAGCGGGTCGACGCGACGAGGCTCTAAAGCACTTCCGCGAGGCCGAGAAACTCCAGGCCGAGAACCAGCCGCAATACTCGCTGCTCTACTCGTTCCGGGGCTTCCATTACTGTGATCTGCTCCTCGCCGAGGCTGAACGCGCCGCGTGGCGAACCGCACTCAATTTGAAATCCGAAATTCGAGATCTGAAGCTTGAAAAGGTCTGCCGCGAAGTCGAACGGCGGGCGGGGCAAACACTGAAGTGGGGTGAGGCTGCTCGCGAAGCCTCGCTTCTCGACATCGCTCTCGACCACCTCACCTTGGCCCGCGCCGCTCGCTACTGCGCTCTGCTGACTGATTCCAAGTCCGAACAAGCGGGTGCCGTTCGGACCGCGCACAAGGAACTCACGGCCGCCGTGGAAGGTCTTCGCCGTTCCGGCAATGAGGACGAAATTCCGCGAGCGTTGTTCTCCCGCGCCTGGCTACGGTTTGTGGAGGGCGACGCGGGCGGCGCGCGAACCGACCTGGACGAGGCCTGGCAGATCGCCGAGCGCGGGGCGATGCGGCTGTACATGGCCGACGTACATCTCTACCGCGCCCGACTGTTCCATGCCGTCAGGCCGTATCCGTGGGGTAGCGCCAAGGACGACCTTGCGGCCGCCCGCAAGCTGATTGCGGAGTGCGGCTACCACCGCCGCGACGAGGAGCTCGCCGACGCGGAGAAGGGCCTGGCGGACCGGACATAGGGACGGAGGGACGGAGGGACAAAGGGACGGAGGGGGATTGTCGATTGGCGCTTGCGACCTCCCTGGCCCCCATTGATAAGGGGGGAGGCATGGCGGTGGGCGGCGAGGATCGGGAGCTACCGGGCGTCGCCGATGAGGTAGATGCGGTTTTTCCCGGCGCGCTTGGCGGCGAGCAAGGCCTCGTCCGCACGCTGGAGCAAGGTCTCCGGCGTCGTAGCGTCCCAGGGGTAGGTCGCCAGGCCGCCGCTGAGGGTGAGCCGTCCCTCGGCCTCCAGCCGAACAACCCATCTTTTCATGCCGATTCTCCTTGATCGCGGGCAACATGCCCGGAACAGGATCGGCAAACCAACCCTCCTACGCGCAATTATGGACGTGTCGGACCGCTAGATTCCGGAACAAGCCGATTGGGCCGACAGTGGACGTGGCCATCGATTTTGGCGCTCAAGGTCGTCGCGTACACTGCCGTTCGTCCCGAGTACTCACACGTCCTTTCGCGGCTGGATGGGTAGCCGTTTGCACCGACATGGGCGTCGGACGAGTTCGGGGGTCCTGTGGCGCGTGTTCGAATCCCTCATCCGACGCCGCATGATCCACCATGCTCATTCTCCACGCCTACCCCAACGCAATGGCGCTGACAAGTGCGCCGTGGAAGGCCTGGCCGCCCGTCCGGCCGTGTCGGTGACCGAGCGGCACTACCCCCGCCCGGTGTCGAGTGCGTTGTGAACGCCGCGATGGACTGCATCGTCGCTGCCGGTCAGACGGTCGAGGTGGACCCTCCCACCACGACATCCTTGCCCGCGACGACTTGCGCGCTACGCCGAAAGTGGCGTGACGTATTGGGCGAGGCGGGAATCGAACCCGCACCGGGTATCCGCAAACTCCGATCCCACAACGACTTACGACGGGCCTCAAAAAACTCGCTATCCAACTTGGGGTCGAAAACGGTGGACTCGCTGCCGGCCGAGTTGCGGAGCGTCGTCGAGGTGTGGGCACGGCTGCCGGAAGCGGTGCGGGCGCGGATCGTGGGGGTGGTGGAGGGGGCGGCGGTCAGCGCAGGCGAGGGCTGACGGATCAAGGTCGGCGGATCGCGGCGGTTGCGAGGCGGCGGACAAGGGGTAGGATCGAACTCTAAGCGGGACGGCGACTGATCCTCGCCAAGCGGACCGCGCCGGTGTCGGTAGTTCACCTACCGCCGACACCGCGCGGACCGGCCCGCGAGAAGGTAGGTGGTACAGCATGTCACCGGATGACCGTGCTTGGTTGGCTTCCGACCGAGCGCCACTAGGAAACCCTTGTCTGGCTTCGGACCGACCGCCACGTCGACGCACCGGAAACCTAGCTCTACACGGAGGGGGACTGTCCGAAACGGTCGAGTGCAAGGTTGTTGACAGTCGCGGCGAGAGAACGCTGGTCGCACGCCCGTCCTGCCCGGGCGCAATGCGAGCAGATTTCGACGGCGACCCCGGACGAAAGGTCATAGAGATCGAGGCTTTGAATGGGATTCGGCTGACGGACGGCGCCGACCCGATCCTCTTCATCTGCACATGGGGTTCATGGCACAAGGCGCGTGATCCCGCAAGTCCTGTCACGTTCGCCGACTACTACGACCGGCTCTACCCAGGAGCAATCGACCGGACCGTTACGGAATCTAACGCTGGGAAGCAAGCCGGACCGTCCGGCGGTGCCGCCCCAACCGAAATCACGGACCGTCTAAACGACCACGACATCGAGGTCCTGACCGTGCTGAAGGAAGCCAAGAAGCTCCTGAAAGTGGTGGAAATCGTCAGTCGCTCGGGGTACTGTAAGCCGGTCGTCATCAAAGCCCTCAAACGGTTTAGGGAATTGGGTTTTACCCATTGCCCCAAGGGGGTGCGCAGCGGCGTGGGAATCACGCCCAGGGGGCTTGAGGCCCTTGGTGCAGCGGAGGGACCGCTACCTTAACGCTTACCAAACGCTTACCATGCGTTGACGCACATCCGATTTTCATGATGTACGCTTGGGGCATGGGACCCGAAGCGGACGACAAACCGATTTCGCTGCCGATCCTGGCACGGCGCCTGCGCATTCCCGTGAAGTGGCTCCGCGGCGAGTGCGAGGGCGGTCGAATTCCACACGTCAAGTGTGGCAGCGAGTTCCTGGTGCACGCCGCGACGGTCGATGACCCTATGGTCCTGATGGGCGCTTACGAACGCCTGTTGCTGGATCGCGCGAAGTCCGAGGGGATGCAATGCGCGACGGCATAGCCCAACCCGGCGAGTTGGAGCCCCTGGTCACCGGGGCTGAGTTTCGCGCCCTCCTGCGCGTGTCCGACCGAACTTTTAGGCGCTGGCTGAGCTGCGGTCTTGTGGTAAAGCCGGATATTGTGATCGGCAGTGCCAAGCGTTGGCACACTCGCACCGTGCGGAGTTTCATCGAAGGGAATGCGACGCGATCGTTTCGCGTGGCGGTGGGGCAATGATCCTCGAGCTATTCGAGCCGCCGCGAGCGAAGGGTCGAAGGGCTGACGCAGGGGGGCAAAATCCCTTGTTTCCGTGGTTGGAAACTCAGAGGTACACCCCCGATCCGCCGGCGATCGTGGAATCGGAAACCAGCCGCGCCGCGGGCAAGCGGATCGCTCGGCACGCACCGACGCTACGGGAGCGCCTGGTCGAACACTTTAGGGCTGTGGGGCGTTGGGGGGCTAGCGATGAAGAGGCCGCGATGGCGCTGGGGATCGACGGCAACTCCTATCGCCCCCGCCGGGTGGCGCTCGCTCGGGCCGGGCTGATCGTCGCGGTCGGGAAGCGCCCGACGCAGTCCGGTGACGCGGCGCGCGTTTGGCGACTGGCGGAGGGCGCCCCGTGACGCACGACAAACGGACCTATCGCATTCGTGGGTGGGACAGGACCTTCGAGAACGCGGCGAGCCGCAAGGTCCGAATGCTGAGTTGGATCGCCAACCCCAACCGTCACGACTCCGGCGGATATCGGAGAATCATGGTCCTCCCCGATGGGTTGCTCATCTACGGTGCCTGGGAGTTGATCGTCCAGGTGGCTTCAAAAATGCCCGTTCGCGGCGTCCTGGCGAACGAGAACGGCCCGCTCGACGCGGAGGATTTGGCGGCCAGAACAGGCGCACCGCAGAGCGCGTTCGTGCGAGCCTTTGAAGTACTCACTGACCAGAAAATCGGATGGTTGGAAGTGGTTCACTATGAGCACGCTGATAGTACGTCGGGACAGACTGGTAGCATACTACCAGCGCATCCCGACGAAATAGCGCTGAAGGGGAGGGGAGGGGCGGGGAGGGGAGGGGAGGGAACAGAAGGGAACAGAAGGGGAGGACAAGGTGGTGTCCTTATGGACGTGGGGGGTGAAGGGGGGGATTTTCACGTTGACCCGGACGTGCTGGCCGACACGGGGAAGCTGCTCGCGCTCTTCGGACAGTACGCTGAGCGTGGGATCGTAGCGGACTGCGACGCCGACCGGCTCGATTTCGTTGCCTGCGCCGAGAGCGTTCTGCGAATCGAGAATGGGAACCCGGCGGGACTCTTCGCAGAGCGGCTGCGGAATTGGCCCACACGGCGCGGATGGGTGTCGCACGCCGACGAAGAAAACGCGGCCCGGCGCTTGCGGGGAGTGCGGGGGGTATAGGACAATGCGCACCATGAAACCTTGGCTTCCAGATTCGGTTGCGTCCGGTCGCTCGCTCGGTAATGTTGCGCCGAAGAAAAAGGCGACTGCGGGGTCGGGGTCCGTGGCGCAGGGCAACGTCGTGGTCATCGAACTGCACGGCCTAATTTCCAAGTACGAATCTCCCTTCGACGACGACTACGAAACCAGCGCTCTGCGGACCTTCCTGGAGCTCTTGCTTGAGGCGGTGAACGATGCAGAGGTGCCGGCCATCGTCATCGACATTGCGTCGCCCGGCGGTTACGTGGGCGCATGCCTCGACATGGTCACCAACGTTATGCGCGTCTCCCCCAAGAAAATCCTGGGATTCATCGACCGCGAGGCGTGCGGAAGTGCTTTTGCGATCGCGGCCGCCTGTCACAAGGTCTACGCGGCGCCGCTGGCTCGGATGGGGGCTTGTCGAGTCCGGCCCGCCGGTTTTGAGAGTCAAGGCGAGGCCCATCTGCGGGAGCTGGCCGACGATCTGACACTCAACATGGGGGTCCGATTCCTACAACTGCGGCCAAAGGCCGATCGACGGGCGGTGGACTACATTCTCACGGGCGGCATCTTGACGGCAGACGCCGCCGAGAGTGCGAGACTGATCGACGGGACCGTGCCGAACATCGAAGTCGTCATTGATCGCATCGTCCGGGGTGACACGGTATGACACAGGCACTAGTAGAAGATCATCGGCCCGCGGTGGATTCCGCCGCGCCGCGATCCCCGGCGTCCCTGCCAGGAAGGCCGATCGCCGGCAGCATTTGGGCGTGTCTGAACGGCGTCGTTGAAGAAATCACTCGCCGATGCGAAGAAACCCACCGGTTGGCCAGTACGGCAGCCGCGGCGCCGGGCCGACAGACCGTCTCCCAGAGTGAATCTGTCGCCCGAATTGACATCACCGGACCGCTGGTCAAACGCGAGAGCTGGTGGACCCGGTGGGCGGGCATGGCGATCGCAACCGACATCGCCGACGCCGTGAAAAGCGCCGCCGCAGACCCGGCCGTCCGTGCGATCATCCTGGTGATTGACAGCCCGGGTGGTGAGGTCGGGGGTATCGACGCGCTCGCCCGAGCGGTGGCCGATGCGTCTCGCATCAAGCCAACGGTCGCCTTTGGCGATGACCTACTAGCCAGCGCGGCCTATTGGATCGCGTCGCAAACCCGTAGGATTTATGCCAACCCTGCGGCACAGGTGGGTTCCATCGGAACCTATGCCGTCGTCGCCGACTGGTCGCGCTTTTTTCAGACCGCGGGGGTGAAAGTCCACGTCATACGCGCGGGGCAATTCAAGGGCGCGGGGGTCACGGGGACGCCGATCGAAGAGGCGCAACTCGCGGAGTTTCAGCGGACCGTTAACTCAGTTAATGAGGAGTTTCTGCGAGGTGTCGCCCAGGGACGCCGACTGCCGATGGCTCGGGTGAAGGAACTTGCAGACGGGCGAATCCACATCGCCGCGGGCGCTCTGCGATTGGGGCTTATCGACGAAGTGGCGAGCCTCGACACGGTCATCGCGCGGCTGAAGGCTGGGACCGCAGGGCAATGGGGAGCGTCGATGGGGATTGCCCCGAGCGTCATGGAGTTGCAGACGGCAATTCCCACCGCAGATTCGAGCTTTGTGATCGAGGCGAGGCGCCGAGGCTGGACAGTTGAGAATGCGACGGCGGAGTTTGCCAGACGCGAAGCGGCTCGCCCGGCATCCGTTGCCGAGCTTCAATCCGCACTTCCCGCCGGCATCCCCGCCGAGTTCGTTTCGCAATGTATGGCGGATGCGATGACGACGGCGCAGGCTGTGGCCGCGTGGGCGAAACGGGAAGAGGCGGAGCTGGCCAGCGACCGCGCACGTCGGGAACATGATGCGGAGAGATATTGGCGGCGCGCCCACGGTTTGAGATAGCGACGAAATCAGCGTCGAGGCGCGCTTGAATGAACGAAGGGACTGGCGGCATGGTGGCGGATTGAGCCCGGGCCGGCATTCGACCGCAAGGTCTTCGCTGGGCTGCACCTTCGGTTCGATGGGGTTTGAGGATGCCCATTAACGCAAAAACCACCCGCGTGTGGCCGATTCCGCGAGCTTCCATTCCCCTACTCGCGCGGGATAACGAAGTTTTTACCATCGCCTGTTACCGGCCGTCGAGACACACTGCCAATTGGACCCCGATCCGACTGTGTTCGGTTGATTTGTGGATTGCGAAACTGACCAGTCATCAGGATTTGGCGATAGACATCATCGTGGGAATAGGTTGGGGCACGAGCATCCTGGAGGAGCATTTCGTCAGTTCCGATGATATACCCCGACTGGATGAGACTACCAACCCAGAGTCCGGCGAGATGTTTCAGCCTCGTCTCCCTCTGCACCAATCCTGGTATGGAATCAGTCGAGGTGGGGCCGGGTTCAATTCGTTTTACGGGGATTGGAGCGGGAACCAGGTCGAGGTGCAATGGGAGCGCCCGGTCATCGGGGTTTGCAGGAATCGCCGGCCCCTTCGGTTTCGTTGGAGAAAGGAAGAAAGGCCGGAAATGCACTTGTGGAATGAGAACGCGGCTCCCACCATTTGGGGCATACCCCACTTTAGCCCGGCTTCCACGCCGATCGCGGCGGTGATCGAAGGGATGGTTACGTTTGAAAGCGAACAGTAGGACAAGAGGATAGATGCGGCGCGGATGAAGCACCGCGCATCGGAAAGGGTTTGGCATGGACGAAAAAAGTTTGCTCGACGAAGCCGTGACTGCGGCCGGCGGGAATTACCGCGCGGGGTTGGAGGCGGCTCAGAGAAAGTGCATGGCGCCGTTCCTATCGCAGGGATTCAGCAACGAGGCGGCGCGACGGCGATGCGAGAAGGAGTTCCCGATCCTCTTCGGACGTGGGCGACGACCGGGGATGGGATGACGAGGGCGGCGCGGGCGAGGCAGCGGATCACGCGACGACGAAAGGTTCTGCAAACGATAGGAGACAAGATGGCGACCAAAACCCTAACGAGAAGTGACGAGGCGGTGGCAAGGGCTAAACCTGAGATAGCGAAGAGCGGCTATACGAACGGATGGTGGGCGGTTCGCAGGAACCAAGTTGAGCTGCACTTCGATTGCGAAGAAAACATCGAAGCGGGCGCGGTAGAGATTACCGAGGCTGCGTTTAAGGCCGACATCAATCGGGAGATTGCCAAGATCGCGGCCCTTCCACCGTTCGCTCACCTGCGAAACCTCCGCTCCCGGATCGCGAACGCAGAGCTGACGATCAACACCGCACGCGAGAAGAGCGAGGAGTTGAAGAGCGGCCTGGGGCCCGACGCGAGTCCCGCCGATGTGGCACGGGTCAGGAAGGGACTGGACGATTGCGAATCAAGGGTTGCTGAGGCGATGCTGCAGCGCGACAACGCACGCCGGTTTACGGCGGATGCGTTCGCCGAGTGTCAGCGAGTCGCCGGTGAGAGCCGGGCGGCCCTTGAGGAAGGATTCAGGGATAGGGCGGCGAACTTCGTCACTCGCCTAGGGGATGAGTTTTGGGCGGTGGCAAAGGAGTTTTTCGTCCAGATGTCCGTTGCCGAAAACCAGACAGTCCTAGCTAACAGCTACATTCAGCAGATCATGACGGATGTCGATCTGATCCTGAACCCGGCAGGCTTGGAAGCAGAGTTGTTTCGTCGATCGTGTATCATGTAGGTGATCGACGCGCCCGAGCGTTTGAGCTTCGATGCGAAACGAATCGTCCACGAACTGCCGTCGCGTGCCGCCTGCGGGGGCGGCGTCTTTCTCCTGCGTCGCCCCTGCACCGCCGCTCACGCCCGCCGCGAAGCGCACCGCCGTCTCCGGTCTGGGCAGCGCCTGCGGAGGTGTGGCCGTTCGCTTCGATCGCCGGGCAGGAAGAGTGGACACGGCGGTTTCGGAAGCGGCGAGAATGTGGGGAGCGAATGCCATGAAAGTTGCCGAGAGGTTCGTACTCCGTTAGGGTCTGGGGTTTGGCTTCCGTTAGCCCAACTTCCGCACCCTTGTGCAGAAAATGCTGTAATACAAGGGTCTACGCGTTTTTTCCGTCACTATGCGGCACCTCGCCCTCGGACCAGGTCTTCCTTGGGGCCATGATCTTCATCGGAACGCCCAGGAGCT
>JAZDHF010000218.1:0-8840 GCA_043806315.1 Planctomycetota bacterium
CCAGGCCTTGGAAGGGGAACGATTGTTGAGTACACTCTGTTTCCATCAGGCTGCTCCTCCGTGAACGGTAAACTCGTGTAGCTACAGGTGTTATCGCACAGAGAGCAGCCTGTTTCTATCCCCTCGGTGAGAAATGCGGGTTAGCGGCCTTCCCGCCGCCGAAGGCGGCGCCTCAGGCCAGCCGTTTACGGCTGGTTGCGCGGCCGACGCCAAACCAACTCTCTCAGCCCGTTTCAACGGGCTTTCCTTCAAGCCGCCCGATGCGAATCTAGCGTTGTGGTATTAGCTTGACCCGCGCTGTCGTTTGAATTGCGCCGGGGACGAGCCCCTACGCTACACTGCCCCGGCGCGCCTAAGGGTGGAGTTACTCGGCTGGAGAAGGAATGGTGATGGCCGCCGTCGGCGAGACTGAGCCGCCTGATCTGGAACCGATGACCCTGTCGCTGCTCGGTCGTTGGTTCGGTCTTCCGATGCTCATCATCGGGGCGATCGTGGGCGGCGCGGTGGTGGTCGTGCTGTTGTTCGGCGGGCCGGCGTCGCCGGAGCAACGGAGCATCGAAAGTCTCCTGCAAGCACTCGAAGCCGGCAGCGGCGAACGCAGCGCGGGCGTGCTGCTCCCGCGTGAGAAGGAGCTTTGGCAGACGGCGTTGGAACTGAGCGAGCGTCTGGCCAAGAAGGATACCGAGCTGACCCCCGACGAGCTCCAGACGGTGACGCAACGGTTGGCGACGATGGTGCAAACCGACCTTGCCCATGTCGATCGGATTACGGCGTTCGGCGACGACCTTGCGAAGCAGCAGGAGCTGCGTTCGGGGCGGTTCGACTTCCTGCTTCGGGCGTTGGGACGGACGGAACGCGAGGAAGCCATCGAACCGCTGACCAACGTAGTATCGAGTGGACGCGAGCCTTACGTGGCCGTGGCGATGCAGCAGTTGGGGAATCTTCACGGGCTCGCGGGGTCGAAACGGGCGGTCGAGCCGATCGTCGCCGTCCTGGGCCGAAGCGGCCGGGCGGAGACGTTGTTGACCGCGTGCACGGCGCTGTCCGTGTTGGCAAACCGCGACGACCGCGGCGTCCTGGATGCCTTGGCGACCGTGCGACTGACGCACGACGGGGAAGTGGCCTGGTCGGCGGCGCTGGCGCTCGCCCGCCTGGGGAGCGCGGCCGGGAAATCGACGTTGTTGGACCTGTTGGACCGCACGCATTTGGCCTCGGGTGAGCGGTACGAGGTCCGCGACGAAGCGGGGAACATCAAGCGGTACCCCATGCCGCCGAATCGCGTGGAGGCTTTGCTGATCGCGGCGATGGACGCGGCGGCGAATCTGAACGACGGTGACTTGTGGGGCCTGATCGATCGGTTAAGGTCCGACCCCTCGCCGGCGGTACGCGGTAAGGCGATGGAACTCACGAAGCGAAGGGGCCAGTCCGCGGGCGGAAAACCCTAAGGAGTAGCGTTCATGGCTACCCCACCGGTGGTGACGAAGGTCTGGATCGAGCCGGAGTGCATCGTCTGTGACGCGTGCGAAACGACGGCCCCGGCGGCGGTGAAGACGTCGGTAGCGGGAGCGCCCGATCCGGCGATCGCCTCACTGCTGCGAGCGGCCACGTCGCGCGGTGGAAACGCGTTGATCCAAAAGAACGCTGAGTCGGTTTCGCCCGCCGTGGAGACCTTGCAGAAGAAAGCCCCTCGCGACCTGCCGCCGGACGCTCGTCAGGCCAAAGTGCAGGAAGCGGCGAAGAAGATCAGCGAGGATGTGGACGCGAAGCGGCGGGAGTTCTTGGGCAACGCGGCGCTGGCGACGGGGTGGATTGCGTTCGGGGCCGGGCTGGGTGTTTCGTGCGGACCGGCGTTCGGGCGGTTTATGATGCCCAACGTCCTGGAAGAACCGGACCCGCGGGTGCGGGTCGGGAAGCTACAACGTTATCTCGAAATGGCCCCCGGCGAGGTCAACGAGGACTACAAGCCGCAAGGCATCTGGATGATCCGCGAAGAGGAACGGATTGCAGCCTTGAATGTCATTTGTACGCACCTGGGCTGCATCCCGAACTGGCTGCCTAACGATCGGAAGTTCAAGTGCCCGTGTCATGGCAGTGGGTATAAGCCCAGCGGGATTAACTTCGAGGGTCCCGCGCCGCGACCGCTGGAACGCTTCCGTATTGTCGTCGAGGACGGGATCGTGGTGGTGGACAAGAGCAAGAAGTATCAGTTTGAGCTGGGGCAGTGGGAGCAGCCGGGCAGCTTTCTGGCGGTCTGAGAAACGCAGAAACGCAGAAACGCAGAAACGCAGAAACGCAGAAACGCAGAAAACAGAAACGCAGAAAACAGACACGAGATAATGGACTAGGGTGCGATGTCGGTAGGGACGTGGATTCGGGAGAGCCAGGTTTGGGGGAGCATTTTCCGCCATGGGATTCCGCGCGATCGGCGCACGCGGGCGATGGCCATCCTCAGCAACGTCTTCCTGCACCTTCATCCGGTGGCGGTCCGCAAGAGCGGCATTCGCCTGTCGTTCACCTGGTGCATGGGGGGGCTGACGTTCTTTCTGTTCTTGGTCGAGATCGTCACCGGCGTGCTGTTGATGTTCTACTACCGCCCGACGGTGGAGTATGCGTACTTCGACATTCAAGGGCTGCGGGCGCACGTGCCGTTGGGATTGTTGCGCGAGCTTCATCGCTGGGGGGCGCACGCGATGATCATCACCATCTGGCTGCACATGCTGCGGGTGTTCCTGACGGGCAGCTATAAACCGCCGCGGGAATTCAACTGGAGCGTAGGGGTCGTGCTTCTGGTACTGACCCTCCTCCTGTCCTTCACGGGATATCTATTGCCGTGGGACCAATTGGCGATGTGGGCGATCACGGTGGGGTCGAACATGGCCCGGGCGACGCCGGGGTTCGGGACCGAGGGTCCGATGTCGTCGTTCCTGCAGATCGGCGGGGTGCCGCTCGTCCATGCCGGCGACGACGCGAGGTTCGGGCTTCTCGCGGGGACGTTCGTCGGGCCCGGCACCCTGTTGCGGTTCTATGCGCTGCACTGCGCGTTCATTCCTGTGGTGGTGACGGTCCTGCTCGCGGTGCACTTTTGGAGAGTTCGGAAGGACGGGGGGATTAGCGGGCCGTTGTGATTGCCGATTGCCGATCGGCCCCGCGCTCGCGCTTGGGGTTCGGATTGGGATTGTCGATTGTCGAATGAGGGGCGCGGTTTGAGTTGACCATGTCGAGTTTGCTTGCGGAAGCAACTTTTTTTAGCGATGTGAAGGAACTCATCAATGCGCTCTGTCGGCCACACTGGTTTCTCATCATCGCGGTCGCCGGGCTGATCGTATTCCTCGCGGGATATCGCAGGTTCACCAAGCCGGCGGTCGCAGGCACTTTGGCGGGGTTGTTCACGCTGTTCTTTTTGGTGAGCTGTTTCGATCCGAACTTCGTGAAGATCGTGCAGAAGGCGGACAACGTTCCGATCGTGATGATGATGTTCGCGATCGGGTTCTTCCTGTGGCTTTCATTCCGTCAGGCAGCGGTCAACGATGAGCGGACGGAGAAGGGTCAGCCGCTGATCGAGGCCGGGGCCGACGACAAGGTGCTGGTCTGGCCGGACCTGGTGTATATCGAGTTCATCGCCCTGATTCTGTTCACGGCGTTTCTGACGGTGTGGGCGGTCGTACTGCGGGCGCCGTTGGAGCAGCCGGCGGACCCCAACGTCGCCCCGAATCCGGCCAAGGCCCCGTGGTACTTCCTGGGCTTGCAGGAGATGTTGGTCTATTTCGACCCCTGGCTGGCGGGGGTGCTGCTGCCGGGGTTGATCATCGTGGGGCTGATCGCGATTCCCTACATCGACAAGAACCCGCGGGGCAACGGGTACTACACGTTCAAGGAAAGACCCTTCGCGATCAGCATGTTCCTGTTCGGGTTCGTGATTCTATGGGTGGTGTTGATCCTGTTCGGGACGTTCCTGCGGGGCCCGAACTGGAACTTCTTCGGGCCCTATGAATACTGGGACCTGCACCGACCCGTGGTCCCGCTCAACACCGAATTCCACGACCTCTTCTGGATCGCGCTGCTGGGGAAGGCGCTGCCGAGCGAGAACCTCGGGTTCATTCCGGCGTACCTGGTGCGCGAGGCGCCGGGCATTGCCGTTCTGGGGGCGTATTTCATCCTCGGGCCGTTGATTCTTCGATCGCTCTTTTTCCGAAAGCTGTATCAGCAGATCGGCTTGGCGCGGTACAGCGTGATGGTCATGCTGCTGTTGGTGATGCTGCTGATGCCCATCAAGATGGTGCTGCGGTGGACATTGAACCTGCATTACATCGTGGGCATCACGGAGTGGTTCTTGAATGTGTAGGGACAGGGACGAGGGGACAGAGGGACGAAGGGATAGAGGGACGAAGGGACGAAGGGCGGAAATAGGGAATGCCGATTCCAGAGGAAAGACTGTACAACCCCGCGCGGCTCAACCGCTGGTTCGCGGTTAGCAGCATCCTAATGACGGCCTCCATCTTCTGGATGGTGTGGGTGGATTACGACCGGCCGTGGCGGGCGTTCCAGAACAAATACTACCTGGGCCGGGCGGCGCTGGCGCATTTGGATTATCTGGATGCGACGCGGCAAGAGCGGGTGAACAGAATCGCCGACGCGGAGCGGCGACTGGCCGACGCCGAGCAGTACGCCGCGGAAACCTCCGGGACGAAGCGGAAGAAGCTCGTCGCGGATATTGCCGACGCCGACCTGGCGTTTCGCAAGGCCAACGCGCCGTGGAGCCGCGCTTCGCAGGTGCTCGAGGTTACCAAGGATTCGTACGAGAGAGCGCTCGGGGCCAACGGCCCCACCAACGCCGTCACCCAAGCGGCCTATAAGAGGTTCCACGAAGAGGAGGAAGAGGTCGACCGGCTCCGCAAGGACAAGGAGCATTGGGAGGACGCGAAGAGGCGGTTGGAGACGGAGCTGAAGGCCCTCGACGAGCCGGTGCGGACGGCCGAGAAGCGACTCGGCGACCTCAAGCAGGTGGCCGCCGCGGCGCTGCAGAAGGATCAACGATTTCGCGGGGTGCTGACGGACAACGGCTTGTTGGGCGGGCTGCCGATCGTGAAGGCCATCATCAACATGCCGATGCTGGACTTTACGGCCCCGAAGAACACGCCGGGCCGGCATCAGGTCAATCAGTTGGTGTTGCCCGACGTACGGCAGCGGCTCAATTACCTGGAAAGCTACACGACGGATCGATGCACGACCTGTCACGTGGCGATCGACGATCCGGAGTTTTCCAAGGACCGCCTGGCCCGCAAGTTGGAGCGATCGCTGCCGGGCATCAGCGAGGCCATGCAGCGGATGGGGCAGCCCGCGGTGTCGCCTCCTCCACCGCCGATGGTGGAGGAGAAGGGGACGGCGCTGCCCGAGGGCCGGGTCACGGAACACTGGGCCGAGCTGAACAAGAAACAGCAGGATGCGTATTTCGGCGAGTTGCTTAAGCTGGTGAACGGGTACCTCAAGCTCAGCGGGCGGAAGACGATCGAGTTGGGGCAGCCGATCCTCGCCCACTCGGACCTTGATCTGTACCTATCGGTCGATTCGGCCCATCCCATGGCGAAGATCGGTTGCACGGTGTGCCACGAGGGGAACCCGCAGGAGACGGATTTCGTCCAGGCCGCTCATTCGCCGCCGACGCACGAGATCGAGAAGGAGTGGGAGGCCCGGTACTACATCACCCTTTGGGGGATTCCGAACATTACGTTCGAGACCGTCGCCCATTTTTGGGATCGTCCGATGCGGCTTCCGCAGTACACGGAGTCCGGGTGCGCGAAATGTCATACGCACGTCGAGGACATTGCCCGGTTCCGCGGGGAGCGGAAGGGATCGCGGATCAACCTGGGTCAGTATCTTTTCCGCGAGGTGGGCTGCGTCAACTGTCATAACGTGGACGCGTTGGCGGGTTCGCGGAAGGTGGGGCCGGACCTCACCAGCGTCGCCTCGAAGCTGACCCCGGCGTTCGTGCCACCGTGGACGTTTTTCCCGCAGAAGTTCCGCCCCTCGACGCGGATGCCGCACTTCTTCCAGCAGGAAAACAACCGCGCGGAGAGCGCCAACCACTTCGACCCCCACCCGGTGCTGCGAACGCAGACGGAAGCCGCGTCGATCGGCAAGTATCTGTTCAGCGTGTCCAAGCCGTGGAAACCGCTTCCCAGGCCGGATGACGCGGCGGGCGACGCAAAACGCGGGGAGGGGCTTTTCAAGTCGCTGGGCTGTTTGGCGTGTCATGCGAGCCTGGCGGAGTTCGGCGAGGAGTGGATCACCAAGGACCTCGTGCACCGCGAAAGCTTAAGCACTGAGACGGCGCTGTACCGGTACAAGGGGATGACGGAGGAGCAGCGTGTCCGATACGCGGAGGAGCATTTCGCGGACCAGACCCACACCATTTTCGATCCGGAGAAGGCGAGGTTTGATCCCGAGCGGCCCTACAACATGCCGACCTTCAGCCGCTTCGCGCCGGAGCTTTCGGGGATCGGGTCGAAGGTCAGTTTCGACTGGCTGTATTCCTGGTTGATAGAGCCGACCCACTACGCCCCGGACACGAAGATGCCCGGCCTGCGATTGTCTCCCGCGGAGGCGGCGGACATCGCAGCCTATCTGCTGACGCTCAAAAAGGAGGGGTCCGTTCAGAAGGAGTTCCGTACGGACGGAACCGCACTGCGGATGGCTGACGATCTGATGTTCAATCTGCTTGCGGTGCAACGCTCCGAGCGGCGAAGTCGTTCGATTATGACCGACGAGGGCAGCGAACTGACCAACATGCTTGTTTCGCTTCTGCGCGGGTCGCTCGGAGAGCAGGCGGCGTATGACCTGATCCGGCCCATGAGCCTCGACGACAAGAAGCTGACGTATCTGGGCAACAAGATGATCGCCCACTACGGCTGCTACGCCTGCCACAAAATCCCCGGCTTCGAGGAAACGACGCCGCCGGGCACGGACCTGAGCAACTGGGCGGAAAAGCCGGTCACGCAACTCGACTTCGCGTTCTACGACGACGCCTTTCGCGACATGCGCAAAGAGAAAGACCGGGTGTTCGGGACCGTGTATCCGAAGGATGCCAAGGAGTTGAACTACTGGTCGCCGACCCCGGACGACACGCGGGAGCAGATTACGCACACGCACGCCGCATTCGCCAAGCACAAGGCGATCAACGCGCGAATCTGGGACCGGGAGAAGATCAAGCGGCCCTATGACAAGCTGAAGATGCCGAACTTCTACTTCACCGAGCAGGAGGCCGAGGCGCTGACGACGTACTTGCTGTCAAGGATTCCGCCGCGGGTGACGGACCGGTTGAAAGTGAACTACGAGGGGGACACGCTCGGTGCGATCGCCAAGGGAAGGAGCCTGACCCGCGAGTTGAATTGCATCGGATGCCATCAGATCGAGGACAACGCCCCGACCGTGCAGCAGTATTTCCGCCGGACGATGAGCGGACGAGTGGTGTTCGATGAGATCAACGCTCCGCCGCTGCTGTGGGGCGAGGGGGCGAACGTGCAGCACGAGTGGTTGCACCAATTCCTGAAACAGGTCGAGCCATTGCGGCCTTGGTTGCTGGTGCGGATGCCCAGCTTCAAGCTCAGCGGAGAGCAGGCGACGACCCTAGTGGAGTACTTCGCGGCCCTCAGTCAACGCGGTCATCAAGGGCAAGGTCCTCTTTAAGGGCGACCCGGAATAAGTACAAGCGGACCACGCTCGATACGGCCAAGGACTCGAATTGCCCCAAGAAGATCGGCAGCGAACAAGATCACTCTGAAGACCGTGGGGTTTAGCCATTCCCAACGATGGGAAGTCGTTTGTTTACAAGCACTTACGAATTAAACACAACTTGTCCGCAGTGCCCGAAGTTGCCCGAAAATGCAAGCCAACCTGCCGTTGCCGTGGTCGCCGACCTTTCGCGGGCTGAAAAACGGTTAAAGTCCGCACGTTAGAAACCGCTGGTTTCGCCCAAGGTCAACTTGTCCGTGGAACGCCGAACGCGATAATAGGGGTATGGCCGAGGCCATCGAAGTCTTCCCCAACCCGCATCCGACGCGCGACTATCTCATCGAGCATCACGCCGATGAGTTCACCAGCCTTTGCCCCAAGACCGGACAGCCCGATTTCGCGACCGTTGCCATTCGCTATGTTCCTGGTCCGGCGTGCCTCGAACTCAAGAGCCTGAAGCTTTATCTCCAGTCGTTCCGATCGAAGGGTCTCTTCTACGAGGACGCGACCAACGTGATCCTCAACGATCTCGCGGCGGCCTGCCGTCCGAAGTGGATGGTCGTAGAATCGCGGTGGAGCGTGCGGGGCGGAATCCGCAGCGTCATCACGGCTGAGTTCGGGCGGAATCCACAAATCGCAGGTCAGGCTTCTGCGGTCTCGCCGCACCCGCCACTCTAGTCCAAGTTAGACAGTTGGAGAGCCAAATCGGCCCTGGCGGGGGCACCGAGGGGGACTCGAGCGAAAAGTCGTGACTACATTTGTTGGACCTCATCGAGGGTTCGCAGCCGCTGCTCGTAGCTCACGGGGCGTTGCTGCGACAACCATTCCCAGCGACCGCCGACGACCTCGACGGCGATGATCCGGTCGGCGTCGATGTGCACGGCGACGCCCGCCCGGAGCCTCGCCTCCACGCCGGCGTCCACCCAGTCCAACGCCGTCGCGGTGAGTCGTCCGCCATCGCGTAGGGTGAGAATCAGGCTCGGGTGCGGCGGAGCGGTCGGCGTGGGGTGGGCCAATCGCGCGGCGACCACCAAACGAAAGGGCGCCGTCGTCGAACCGCCGCCGGTGTCGATGGCGATTCCGTCCGCGTCGATGGCGCTGGTGAAGCCGTG
>JAZDHF010000219.1:0-2805 GCA_043806315.1 Planctomycetota bacterium
CGCAACAACCTCGCCACCAAGTACGCCGGCGGGCTGCACATCGGCGCCGGCGGCGCCGACGCGACTTTGGTGCGATGCCGATTTGTCGGCAACCGCTCCTTCGGCACAGCCGGCGGGCTGTTTGTCCTTTCGTCCCATGCCACAGTGATCAACTCCACCTTCGAGGGCAACACCTCATTCGGCGCTGGAGCCCTTTGGAGCGACTTATCCACGGTGACGTGCACGAACTGCCTTTTCAGCGGGAACGCGGCGGTGTCGGGCGGGGGCATCGCCCTCCACCATGATGATAACCTGATGACGCTCACCAACTGCACTTTCAGTCGGAACACGGCCTCCGACGCGGGCGGCGGTTTACTGCTACAGAGCGGAGGCCCGGGCGGGCCCAGCACGGTACACTTCATCAACAGCATCCTCTGGGGTAATCAGGATTCCGGCGGAACCGACGAATCGGCGCAAGTTCTTCCCGCCAGCGGTTCGGTGACCTTTGATCGCACGATTGTCCAAGGGTGGACGGGGTCGTACGGAGGAACGGGCAACAGCGGCGCAAATCCGCTTTTTGTCGATCCTGATGGAGCGGACGATGTAGTCGGAACGGACGACGATGATCTGCGGCTACAGGCGGGATCTCCGGCGATCGACGCGGGGAATACGACGACGCTACCAACGGATACATACGACCTCGACGGGGACGGGAACACGATCGAGCGCCTCTCGCTCGATCTTGGTGGAAATCCGCGCGTCCTCGACGATCCGACGACGGCGGACACCGGCGTGCCCGGATCGAGCGTCGTGGACATGGGAGCCTATGAGTATTTTCCGGACTGCAATCACAACGGAGTGGCCGACGGTTGCGAACTCGACTGCGGCGTCGCCAACGGCCCGTGCGACGTCCCCGGATGCGGTCTGGGTGCGGATTGCAATATGAACGACATTCTGGACGCCTGCGACATCGCCAACTGCGGCGGCAGTCCGGCCTGCGACGATTGCAACCTCGACGGGATCCTCGACGGGTGTCAGGTTGCCTCCTCGGCGGGTTGTCCCGGCGGCGGCTGCGTCTCCGGATGCCTGGCGGATATTGACCAGAACTGCGTGCCCGATGTATGCGTCGCCCCGACGGGCACGGGCGGCACGACGAACTGGAGCGACGACACGAACTGGAACCTGGCGGGATCCTATCCTAATAACATCAGCGGCGGCGTTCCCGATCTGCACGTCACCCTGGACCACTCCCTTACCCTCAATCTGCCCGTGGAGATTGACTCCCTCATTGTGCTCAGCGGAGTCGCGTTGGACGTAACCGGCGGCAACCTCACGATCACCGGGGCTGGGGGCCAGACCGCGGGGATCACCATCCCGCCCAAGCTGCGACTCGCCGGCTCGATCCTGCTGTCGAGCACCTTGGCTGTGGCCGTTCCAAACAACGCGATGGTGATCGAACCCGGCGGAGTGCTGGCCAAGCAACCGTCGGCTGGAGCGACCTCGGCCTCCGTGACGGCCACCGATGTGACGGTCGAATCGGGGCCTTGTCAACCCGGGACAGCCGGCGGAGTTCTGGGACTCACGGATTCGATGAGCGTCGTGGCGACCGGCGCCATCACCGTCCATGGGCTTGACCCGTCCTGCCCCTACTTGGATTGTTCACCAAGCCCGGACGCGGTCGCCAGTGTTTTGGGCATCACGCTGCCGCCCAAGCTTCGAGTTCGCAACAATGCGTACGCGAACCTTCTCGGGACCTGCTCCATGACCGGGGCCGTCGATGTCATTATTGATTCCACCGAGCCGGTGGAACTCGGCGGCGACTTCGACAACCGAAGCGTCGTACCCAGCCTCTTTCAGTGCGAGGCGGGCAAATTCACGCTGACCGGCGCCACCCCGCAGACCTTCGAGGTCGCGGGAATCAATCTGGGACAGACGACGGACGGCTTCTCCACCAACGCCGACGCGTTATTCGACAACTGCCCGCCCGCACAACATCACACCAACTTCTCCATAGGCACGCTGGAGGCGGCTTCGGGCGCCAACGTCACCTTCGTCAACCGCTTTGCCAACACCGTCGGCGTGGGTTGCGGGGAGGCGTTGTACGTGTCCGATCTGATTTTGCGTTCGGGTTCCACGGTGACGGTGGACAACTGCAAAGTCTATTACGCCTCACTGACCGACGAGGGGGTGACGCCGACGTTCATCGGTTGCGGGGAACTCTTGCCCACAACGCCCCCGCCGGCGATCACCTGGAATGCCGATCCGCTCAGCCCCGATCGCAACACTCGGTCGCTGCGGTTCAGGGTTGCGGCGGCGGCCACCGCGACGGCCGCGGCAGCGGAAGGGGAGAACGCCGTCAAGGTGACGATGGTGGATTTGCAGAATCCCGTTCCGTCGAACGCCGTGTGCTGTCCGCCGAAGGACTTCTCGGCGTATGAGTACGGGGCGAGTTGTACCGATCCAGGCGGCTGCGCCCGCTGGGTGGGCGAGCCGGGGACGTTCTACGAGGCCCAGGGTCCGCCGTTGAGCGGACCCTACCGTGCGGCGCGGCTGCAGTGCTCGCCGTTCTACGCGGACTGGGTCGCGGAGACGGCGAGCGGACCCATCACGGTGGTGGGTGCGGAGATCATGCCCAGCTCGGAGTACAGCGTGCAGACCTACGGGGCGTCGTGCGGGGGCAACGAGAACACGTGCACGAACGTGTCCGCTCCGGTCACGATGTACACGCGCCGCTCGGGCGACGTGGAGACGGGATACAACCCGCCGGGGACTGGGCAGCAGCCCGACGCCGGCGACGTGACCGCGCTGGTCAACAAGTTCAAGAAG